>CAMBSS010000001.1 GCA_945870465.1 Bordetella parapertussis
ATTACCACGACCTGCTGCCGCGCACTTACGGCTGGTGGCTCAAGCGCCGCGATGAAATCCTGGAAGTGACGCGCAAGGCGAAAGAGTTTGATCTGGCGCCGGCGGCTAAATAAATAGAACTCGTCTCAAAAATACAATTCTCACAAGCAACCGCCGATTGACGCCGATATAATTCCAGATATTTCCCTGAATCAAGGCCGAGCCCCCCCCTGAGCTTATCTGCGTTCATCGGCGTTCATCGGCGGTTCCAAATTGTTTTAGAGACCACTTTTAAAAACTCCATAAACCTCATGCCTTTGTCACTCACCGCATTTCTCTCCCGCCGGGTCGCGGCCAGCGGCGCCGCAGCCGCCCTGGTTTACGACGAACAACCGGTGACGTATGCCGATCTCGCGGCTGAAAGCCGGCGCGTGGCGCGCGGACTTGCCGATCTCGGCGTAGGCGCCGGCGATCGCGTCGCGCTATGGCTGCCCAATGTGCCGGCGTGGCTGGCCTGCTTCTTTGCGTGCGCGCAGTTGGGCGCCATCGTCGTCACCGTCAACACGCGCTTCAAGAGCAACGAGGTCGCCGACATCGTGGGCCGCTCCGGCGCGAAAGTGCTGGTATTGTGGCCGGATTTCCGCCACATCGACTTCGCGGGCATCCTGCGCGATATGCCGCCCGCTGCGCTGGCAAAGCTGACCGCGTTTGTCGCCTACGACGAGTCGGCAGACACCATTGCGCACCCGCCCCTGCTCGGGCGCCCGGTCACGCGCTATCGCGACCTCGCAAGCCGGCCCGCTCTGGACACGGACGGCGCCACGCCCGAAACCGGTTGCATCATCTTCACGACGTCCGGCACCACGCGAGCGCCCAAATTCGTGCTGCATGCGCAGGCATCACTCACGCACCACGCGGGCGACATGGCGCGCGCATTCGGCTTCGATGCCGCGGACGCCGCCATTCTGCTCACGATCCCGCTGTGCGGCGTCATGGGCCTGTGCACGGCGACCGCCGCGTTTGCCGCCGGCCGGCCACTCGTCATGCTGCCGACTTTCGAAGCGCGCGCGGCAGCGCAGGCGATACGCGGACATGGCATTACGCACTTCCCGGCGGTCGGCGATATCGTCGCGCAGTTGCTGGCAACCGGCCCGGATCCTTTACCCTTCCCCAGCATGCGCCTGGCGATAGGCGCGCGCGGCGGGCAGGCAGCGCCCGCGCAGGCGCGCGGCCTCACGCTGATGGGCACGTACGGCATGAGCGAAGTGCAGGCGATGCTGTCGCTGCACGCGCTCGACGCCGCGCCCGCGCAGCGTGAACTCGGCGGCGGCACCCTGATCGCACCGGCAGGCCGCGTGCGTGCGCGCGACCCGGCAAGCGGAGAAATCCTCGCGCACGGCGTCAATGGCGAGCTTGAATTCAATGTGCCCAGCATGATGTCGGGGTACTACGCGGACGCCGCGGCGACTGCTGCGGCCTTTACCGCCGATGGCTACCTGAAAAGCGGGGACCTCGGTTACACCACCGGCGACAACAGCTTTATTTACCTGTCGCGCATGGGAGACGTGCTGCGGCTGGCGGGCTTCCTGGTCAATCCGCTCGAAGTCGAAGCGGTGCTCGATGCGCATCCCGCGGTACTCGCTAGCCAGGTGGTGGGCATCGAAGGGCCGCGGGGCACGCGAGCCGTCGCGTTCGTGGTCGCGCGCAACGGTGCCGCAGTCGATGCGCCGGCATTAATCGCGCATTGCGCGCAGCGCATCGCCAAATTCAAGGTGCCGGAACACATCCTGCCGATCGACGCATTTCCATTTACACCCAGCGCCAATGGCAACAAGATACAAAAGGCGAAATTGCGCGAGATCGCGCATGCGGCGCTGAACCGCTGAGATCAGTTCAGTGCGCACATCAAAAACGAATAATTACGAGAACTCATCTCAAAATACAACACCGACAAGCAACCGCCGATTGACGCCGACTAAATTCCAGACCTTTCCCGGGATCAAGGTCAATTCCCTTGCGCTTATCTGCGTTCACCGGCGCTTATCGGCGGTTCCAAATTGTTTTTGAGACGGTTTCGATAAATCACGCGCAAAGGAGTGGCCCATGCCGCCGCGTATCGACATGCAATATGTGCTGGATCGAACCGCCATCGAAGAAGTCATCACGCGCTACTTCCAGGGCCTGGATCGCGGCCTGCCCGCTCAGGTGCGCAGTTGTTTTACCGCTGACATCAAAGCGTTTTACGACGAGCGCGAAGCGGTCGCGGGCATAGAGGCGATGATGGCTTCGCTGAGCACCTTCAAGAGCATTGCCGCGGGCACGCTGAAGGCGACCACGCATGTCATGGGCAATCTCAATATCCAGCGGATCGAAGGCGATGCGGCAGAGACCGAAACCTATGCCATCGCTTATCTGGTGCTCCCGGACGCGCCGATCGCTATGCGCAGCCTGCGCTACCTTGACCGCCTGCGCAAAGCGGACGGCGAGTGGCGCATCAGCGTGCGGCGGCATACGCTGGACTGGAGTTGCGAGCTGCAGTCGAAGTTCGCCGCGGCGCTGGCGCAGCGGATGACCGCCTGGCCCTGAGGCGCAGAAAAGAGCATGATTACTGAAAGTTATCAAATAACGGTTTTCAGGAATTTTACGGCATGCGGGATTTGCCCCAAAATGAAGCGATTGTCACATTTCAAACGCGCTCAGGCGCTCAGCCGCTATGCATGGCTGGCCTGACCGACTCAAACCAGCACGGGATTAGCGTTTAAAAAACATGGAAAGGTTGAACGGAGGAGGCGTCACCAGTCTGCCCGCAGCCGCTCAACCGGCTGGGCAGTCCACGCCAGCGCATGTCGAGCAATGGCTCGACCAGCTCAATGTCGCCCTGCACAGCGCCAATCAGGCATCTGTCGCGTCGCTGTTTGCGCAAGACGGTCATTGGCGCGATCTGTTTGCGTTTACCTGGAGTATCACGCCCTGCCAGGGCCCCGATGCCATTGCGGCGCTGATGGTGGAAAAGCAGGCCACCGTCAAAGCGCGTGGATTCGCCCTCGCAGAAGGACGCACGCCGCCGCGACAGGTGCCGCGCACCGGCGTCGATGTGATCGAGGGCATTTTCCAGTTCGAGACGGCGATTGGCCGCGGCTTTGGCGTGGTGCGCCTGTTGGCAAGCGATCCGGCCAGGGCCTTTCAGCTCATGACCAATCTGCACGAACTGAAAGGCTTCGAGGAAAAAGTCGGCGCGCGACGGCCCACCGGTGAAGCCTATTCGCGCAACTTCGGCGGCGCCAACTGGAAGGACCAGCGCATCGAAGCCGAGCGCTACACCGACCGCGAACCCACCGCGCTGGTAGTCGGCGGTGGACAAGCCGGACTGACCGTGGCCGCAGCGCTGGGCCATCTCGGTGTGGACACCCTGGTGATCGACAAGTTGCCGCGCGTGGGCGACTGCTGGCGCACGCGCTATCACTCGCTGGCACTGCACAATCCCACCGCGTTCAATCACCTGCCCTACATGCCGTTTCCGCCGAACTGGCCGGTGTACCTGCCCAAGGACATGCTCGCCGACTGGTTCGAAGCCTACGCCATGGCGATGGAGCTCAATTTCTGGACGAGCACTGAACTCGCCAGCGGCACTTACGATGACGCCAGCGGCCGATGGTCAGTCGTGGTGCGCAACACCGCGGATGGAAGCGAGCGCACAGTGCGGCCCAAACATCTCATCTTCGCCAACGGATTGGTCGGTGAACCGAGCATCCCCGACCTGCCCGGCCTCAAGGACTTCAAGGGCGATCTGATGCATACCAGCGCATTCAGCAACGGCGCACGCTGGCGCGGCAAGAAGGCGCTGGTGCTGGGCACCGGCAGCAGCGGCCACGATATCGCACAGGACCTGCATGCCAACGGCGTCGAGGCCACCATCATCCAACGTGGTCCGTCCATGGTGTTGAGCATCAGCCCGAGCGCAAAACTGACCTATGCCATCTATGACGACGTGCCGCTTGAAGATGGCGACTTGCTGGTGACCGTCAACACCCTGACGGTACTGAAGCGCGCCCTCAAGACGATGACGGCACGCATGGTCGAGTTCGACCGCAAGCTGATCGACGGCCTGATCGCCCGCGGGTTCAAGTGGTACGACGGCGAAGACCACCTCGGGCACAACATGCTGATACGCACGCGCTACGGCGGCTACAACCTCGACGCCGGGTGCTCCGAGCTGATCGTCAACGGCGAGGTGGGCCTGCTGCAGTTCGAAGACATCGAATGCTTCACCCCCGGCGGCGCGCTGATGAAGGACGGCTCGCTCAGGCCCGCGGATCTCATTGTGCTCGGCACCGGCTTCCAGCCGCAGCTGGCCGTGGTGAAAAAACTGCTGGGCGAAACCATCGCGAAAAAAATCGGGCCGGTCTGGGGCCTGGATGCGGATGGAGAAATGAACAACATGTGGAAGCGCACGCCGCAGCAAGGCCTGTGGTTCGTCGGCGGCAGCTTTACAAATTGCCGGATTTTCTCGCGCTTTGTGGCACTGCAGATCAAGGCAATTGAGGCAGGGCTTTTACCGCAGTAAAAGTCCAGGCCGCATGAGCAAGCGTATTTTTCCTCAACATAATCCGGTACCGATATGAATTCCTGGCTTCGCATTGCATTACTCATGTTCGTCTGGCAGGCGCCCGGCTTCAGCGCGCATGCGCAACCGGCCTACCCTTCCAAGCCGATACGCATGCTGGTCCCCTCGCCGCCCGGCGGCGCCACGGACACTCAGGGTCGCGTGCTGCAAGTGGGTCTGGTGGAGTTATTGGGGCAGCCCGTCGTAGTGGACAATCGCGGCGGCGCGAACGGGCAAATTGCGGCAGCGGCCGTTGCGAAAGCCCCTGCCGATGGCTATACGCTGCTCTTCACTTACAGCGGCCTGCTCACCACCGGTTTGCCGCTTTACGGCAAATTGCCATACGACCCGATACGCGACTTTGCGCCGGTCGCCATGCTGACGCACGTGCCCGGCGTGCTGGTGGCACATCCTTCATTCCCCGCGAAATCAGTGAGCGAGATCATCAAGATGGCGAAAGAGCGACCGGGCGCGCTGACACATGGCACCTCCAGCATCGGCTCGAGCTCACACATGAACATGGCGCTCTTCAAGCAGATGGCCGGCATCGACATGCTGCAGGTGTCGTACCAAGGCGATGCGCCGGCACTGGTGGCGCTGCTGGGCGGGCATGTGCAGCTTGCATTCAGCAACGTGGTGGTCGCGCTGCCGCATATTCAATCCGGCAAACTGCGTGCGATCGCAGTGGCGACTGCAAAGCGCACACCGAGCCTGCCGGATACGCCCTCCATAGCCGAAAGCGGGCTGCCCGGCTACGAAAGCCTGCTGTTCTATTGCCTGATGGCCCCCGCGAAAACTCCGCCATCCGTGGTAAAGAAGTTGCACGAGGCGGCGACGCAAATCAAACAAATGCCCGCAGTCAGGCAGCGCCTCGCCGCCATGGGCGCCGTGCCGTTTGATATGCCGCTTGCCGACATGACGCCCTATCTTCAAAACGAACTGGTCAAATGGACGCGCGTCGTCAAGTCCGCTGGAATAAAGCCCGAATAAGACCCGGCCCATGCGCCGGCGCGCTGGGCCAACGAAGGGAAACTACAGCATGACATCTGAATTGTTCTCACCGCTGCAAATTCGCGGCCTCACGCTGAAAAACCGCATCGTGGTGTCGCCCATGCTGCAGTACTGCGCCGACAACGGCCACGTCAACGACTGGCACCTGATGCACTATGGAAAATTCGCGGCAGGGGGCGCGGGCCTGGTGTTCGTGGAATCCACCAAGGTCGATCCGCGCGGCTGTTCGACGCCACGCGATCTGGGTCTGTGGAAAGACGATTTCGTGGCACCACTGAAACGCATCACCGAACTCGTCAAGCGCAACGGCGCGGCGGTCGGCATACAGCTCGGCCACTCCGGGCGCAAGGCACGCCGCAGCGTGCCGTGGGAAGGCCGAGTACAGATGGCCCACTGCCCGGGTGTCGATCACGGCGAGGAATGGGAGCTGATTGCGCCCAGCGCGGTAGCGTTTTCGGACAAATATTCCGTGCCGCGCGCGATGACGGCCGACGACATCCAGGAAGCCATTTCCAGCTGGGGACAGGCAGCGCGGCGCGCGCAGGAAGCCGGCTTCGACGTGCTGGAACTGCACGGCGCGCATGGTTATCTGATACACCAGTTCCTGTCGCCGGTGGCGAACCAGCGCACCGATGAATATGGCGGCTCACCCGAAAAACGCATGCGCTTTGCCATCGACGTGGTGCGCGAAGTGCGCAGGTTCTGGCCGGAAGACAAGCCGTTGTTCATGCGCGTCTCGGCGGTCGATGAAGCCGGCTGGACGATAGAGCACAGTGTCGCGGTGGCGAGCGTGCTGAAGGAACACGGCATCGATGTCATCGATTGCAGCGCCGGCGGCATGTCCGATGCCGGCACCAGCGAAGCGCCAAGCTACGGCTACCAGGTGCCTTACGCGGCGCGCATCAGGAGCGGCGCAAACATTAAAACGATGGCGGTGGGCCTGATCGTTCACGCCGATCAGGCGGAAGCAGTCATCAGTTCCGGCAGTGCGGACCTGGCCGCGCTCGGACGCGAATTTCTGCATAACCCGAACTGGCCGTTAGACGCCGCGCAAAAGCTCGGCGTCGAAACGCCTTATGACGGCGTGGGTAAATCGCTGGCTTATTGGCTGGGTAAACGGGCTTCAAGTCGGGCTGGCATCAGGCCTTCGACCTGGCAGTGGGGCATCAAGGACAGTGCCGACAAAAAGGTCGGTTGATGTCGAGCGGGGAGCGGCATGTCTGCTCACAGTGATAAGCCCGCGACGTTGCGGTAAATACAAAGCATCAGGAGGGAAAACATGAGCAAAATCTGGCGGCGCATGGAGTGGCTGCGCGCTGTCGTCGTCGCCGTCATTTGTGCTCAGTGGATGGCGTCCGCGGCAATCGCGCAAAATTATCCGCTCAAGCCGCTGCGCATCGTCGTCGGCTTTCCGGCCGGCAGCGGCGCCGATTTTATCGCGCGCATGGTGGGCCAGCGGCTGGCAGGATTTCTCGGCCAGCAGGTGATCGTCGAAAACCGCACCGGCGCGGCGGGCACGATAGCGACCGGCGTGGTCGCAAGTGCGGCGCCCGATGGCTACATGCTGTTGCAAGTGACGGCGGCGGAAGCCGCGCAGCCCGCGCTGCGCTCCAAGCTGCCATACAGCCTCGAGCGGGATTTCGCTCCGATATCCCTGGAAGCTATCGGCACCTTCGTGCTGGTCGTGCACCCATCGGTGCCGGCGCGCGACGTCAGGCAACTGATTGCAGTGGCGCGCGCGCAGCCGGGCAAACTCAATTATGGTTCGTCCGGCGCGGGCAGCTCGCCCCACCTTGCGGCCGCGCTGCTGCAGCAGATGGCCAACGTGAAGGTCGTCGAAGTCCCGTACAAGGGCGCTACTGAATCAGTGACCGCGGCAGTGGCGGGCGAAGTCGATTTCAGTTTTCCCAGCATCACCGCCGCGCTGCCGCTGATGGAATCGGGCAAGGTCAAAGTGCTGGCAGTGACGAGCAGCAAGCGCGCGGCACTGCTGCCGCAGGTGCCGACGGTCAGCGAGTCGGGCCTGCCCGGCTTCGACCGCTCGACCTGGCATGGCCTGCTCGCGCCCGCCAGCACGCCCAAAGAAATTGTTACCACCCTCAACGCGCTGGTCGTCAAAATCGTCAACACACAGGAGATGCGCGACCTGTTCAACCGGCAGGGGCTCGAGGCGCAGACCAATACGCCGGAGCAGTACGCGACGCTGATCAAAAACGAACTCGCGCAGGTCACCAAACTGATCCGCTCGACGGGCGCTAAAACAGAGTAAACGGACGAACCCGGCAAAAGAATATAGAACTCATCTCAAAAATAAAAAAAAGACTAGGCGCCGCAGATAAACGCAGATACAAGCGGTTGAATATCCACCATCGCCCTTTAATCGACGTTGAGTCTTTTGAACTTAACTGCGTTCATCCGCGTTTAGCTGTGGCTACAAAAAGGTTTTGCGGCCGCTTCTAGATAGCGAGTGCGGAACGCAATCCAAATGCAAACGAGGCAAGCAATGTACAAGGCATCGAAAATCGTATTCAAGTTGGCGGCCGCGGCGACGCTGGCGGCGCTTTACGGGCCGGCAATGGCGCAATCCGGCAGCTATCCTGAAAAGACCGTGCGCCTCGTCGTGCCGTTTTCGCCGGGCGGTGCAATCGACATCATGGGGCGCCTTACCGCGCAAAAGCTGTCCGAAGCTTTGGGCGCCCAGGTGATCGTCGACAACCGGGCCGGCGCCGGCGGCGCCATCGGCACCGATATCGTCGCCCACGCAGCACCCGACGGCTACACCCTGCTGGTCTCCTCGACCAGCCCGATATCGATAAACCCGCATATCAACAAGGTGCCTTACGATCCGGTGGCCAGCTTCACGGCGATCGCCATGGTCGCCAACTCGCCACAGATGATGGTGGTGCCGCCGTCGCTACCCGTGAAGAACGTCAAGGAGTTCATCGCGCTTGCGAAGGCGCGCCCCGATGCCCTGAACTTCGGCTCGAGCGGCGTGGGCACCATCATTCACGTCACGGGTGAAATGTTTGCCCAGCGCGCCGGCATCAAGCTGCTGCATGTCCCGTACAAAGGCGCCGCGCCGGCGGTGATCGACACCATGGCGGGACAGGTGACGATGCTGTGCGCCGCGTATTCGAGCGTTGCCACCCAGATGCGCGCCGGCAAACTCAAAGCGCTCGCGGTGACCAGCTTAAAACGCATGGAGCTCGAGCCCAACGTGCCCACGATGTCGGAATCCGGCCTGCCGGGGTTCGAATCCAACCAGTGGTGGGCGGTGTCCGGCCCGGCCGGCATGCATACTGCCGTCGTTAGCCGGCTCAATGCGGAGCTCAATAAAATCGTGCGCACCGACGACGTGAAAAAACGCCTTGCCGCCGACGGCGCCGAACCCGGCGGCGGCACGCCCGCCGAACTCGCTGCCTACATCAGGAAGGACTACGAAAAATGGGGCGCGGTGATCCGCACTGTCGGCATTAAAGGCGAATAACGCCGCCGGCAGAAAACCGGCAGTTCAGTCCACCGGGAAGCCATGCAAAACGCACGCACGCTGTTCGACAAAATCTGGGACCGTCACGTCATCACGCAGCGCGATGACGGCACGGCGCTGCTCTACATCGACCGCAATTTCATACACGAAGGGCCTTTTTACGCGTTCGACGGGCTGCGTCGCGACGGTCGCGGCATACGCCGGCCGCTCAAGCAGATCGCCGTTACAGACCATTACGTGCCCACGCTCGATCGCGCGCGCGGTATCGAGGCGGTGCGCGATCCGGAAGCGCGCGTCGTCATCGAGCGCCTGGCGGCCAACACGCGCGAGTTCGGCATCCCGTTCATCGGCATGAACGATCCGCGCCAGGGCATCATGCACGTGGTCGGGGCCGGGCTTGGACTTGCGCAGCCGGGCATGATCATGACGGCCTCCGATTCGCACGTCACCACCAATGGCGCGTTCGGCGTGTTCTCATTCGGCGTTGGCGCATCGGAAGTGAAACACGTGTTCGCCACCCAGACGTTGTGGCAGCGCAAACCGGGCAAACTGCGCGTCACCATCGACGGCACGCTGGGGCCCGGCGTTGCCGCCAAGGACATCATACTGGCGATCATCGCGAAACTGACGATCAGCGGCGGCAGCGGCCGCGTCGTCGAGTACACGGGGTCGACCATACGCGGCATGACGATGGAGCAGCGCATGACGATATGCAACATGTCGATCGAGCTGGGCGCGCGCTCCGGCATCATCGCGCCCGACGACACGACCTACGCTTACCTCGAGGGCCGCGAGTTCGCGCCGCGCGGCGATGCCTGGGGCAAGGCACTCGCGGCATGGCGCTCGCTGCCGTCGGATGCCGATGCGGTTTACGACCGCGAAGTCGAGTTCGATGCCGCAAGCATCGCACCCATGGTGACATGGGGCACGGTGCCCGGCGACGCGCTGCCAATTACCGGCACGGTGCCCGCGCCGTCGGCGGCCGCCAGCGAGGCTCAACGCGCGCACATCCTGCGCGCACTTGAATACATGGGCCTCGAGGCCGGGACGCGGCTCGCCGACATTGCGATCGACCGCGTGTTTATCGGCACCTGCACCAATGGACGCCTGGACGACCTGCGCGCCGCCGCGGCGGTGGCCAAAGGCAGGCGCGCGGTGGTGCCCGCCTTCGTCGTGCCCGGATCGGGCGACGTCAAGCGGCGCGCCGAGGCCGAAGGACTCGATAAGATATTCATCGCAGCGGGGTTTGAATGGCGCGACGCGGGCTGTTCGATGTGCGTGGGCGCCAACGGCGACATCGTGCCGGCCGGCGAGCGCTGCGCCTCGACTTCGCCGCGCAATTTCGAGAACCGCCAGGGACGCGGCGCGCGCACGCACCTCGTCAGCCCGGCAATGGCCGCCGCCGCAGCCGTCACCGGCAAACTGACAGATGTGCGCACGCTCGCCGGCGGGGTGTCGTGATGGAAGCGTTCGTCACAGTCAGCGGCATCGCGGCGCCGGTGGACCAGCCGGATATCAACACCGACATGCTGATTCCGGTGCGTTTTCTGCGCAAGCCGCTGTCGTCGGGCTATCGCAATTATCTTTTTTTCAACCAGCGTTTCAACGCCGACGGCACACCAAAGGCCGATTTCATCCTGAACCGGGAACCGTACAGCCGAGCGAAGATCCTGGTGACCGGCGCCAACTTCGGCAGCGGTTCAACGCGCGAAGGTGCCATCTACGCGCTGCTCGACTTCGGCGTGCGCGCCACCATTGCGTCCCGCTTCGGCCCCTTTCAGATGACCAACAGCTATCAGAACGGCCTGCTGCCGGTGGTGCTGCCCGAAGACGTGGTGCGCCACCTGAGCGCGCAACTGCATGCGTCGCCCGGCGCCGAAATCACGATAGACCTGCCGCAGCAGACGGTGACCGGCCCCGATGGCCAGACCTACACGTTTGACATCGAGCCGTCGCGCAAGGAGCAGCTGCTGAACGGGCTGGACGACATCGGCATCACCAGCCGCTATGCCGATGAAATCGCGGCATTCGAAAAAGGCATGGATGCCGAGAGCCCGTGGCTCACCGGCGATGCTCTGGAGCCGCTGGTGCAGAAATGAACGTACGCTGCAGGCCGAAGCCTGCGCGGGACTCTACATCGCCGGATGGCGACGCGCGAAGATATGCGGACCGATTTCGGAAACCCGCCGCGCGCCTACGTAGCCGAAGCTCCGCTCCATTTCGTCCGCAAGTATCTTGATCGCCCTCGCGGCGCCCGCCTGCCCGCCGCAGGCCGTGCCGTAAAGCGTCGCCCTGCCGACCAGCACCATCTTGGCACCGAGTGCCAGCGCCTTGACGATGTCGCTGCCGCGGCGGATGCCGCTGTCGAGTATGACCGTGCAGCGGTCGCCGACCGCCTCCACGATCTCGGGAAGGATGTCGATGGTCGCTACGGCGCTGTCGAAGGCGCGTCCGCCGTGATTCGATACGATCACGCCATCGGCTCCCGCATCGACGGCGGCCCGCGCCTGATCGCCGCTCAGAATGCTCTTCACAATCAACTGCCGCGGCCAGAAGTCGCGGAATTTACGAATGTGTTCCCACGTCATCGCCTGGAACGCCTTCGGCCGCGTCCTGCTTTTGCCGTCGAGGATCGTATGGCGGTAGCGCTCGGGAAAGTTGGCGTTCGTGGGCATGCCTTCGTTCATGAGGTATTTGCGCATCACGCGCCACATCCAGGCGGGATGCATCGCCATGTCCACCGCCGCTGTCACGTTGGGTTTGAACGGAAAGGAGTAGCCGTTGCGCTCGTTGTGCTCGCGCCCGCGGCCCGGCGCGGCGTCGATCGTAACGACCAGCGCCTCCCAACCGAGGTCGCGCGCACGCGTGACCATTTCGTAGGAGCCCGCCTCATCCGCCCACGGATAAAGCTGGAACCACTTGCGCGCATCAGGCACTTTTTCGCTGACTTCTTCCATCGAGGTCAGCGCACCCGTGGCCAGCGTGAAAGGAATGCCCGCTGCGGCAGCGGCCCGCGCCAGTTCCAGCTCGCCCTGATACCACATCAATCCGGCACTGCCCGTGGGAGCGATCCCGAACGGCAGTTCGATGCGTTTGCCGAAGATCTCGGTGCCGAGGTCGCGCGTCGACCAGTCGTTGAGAAAGCCCGTGCGCAGCTTGATGCGCTGAAATGCCGCGCGGTTTTCCTCCAGCGAAATTCCGTCTTCGGTGCCCTTGTCGACGTATTCAAAGACGCCTTTAGGCAGGCGGCGCTGCGCGGCCGCGCGCAGATCGAAGATGTTGTAGCAGCGATCCAGGTTTGTCATCGCCGGTTAGTAATAGATGCCCGGTATCGAGCCGCCGTCGATGGAAATGCTCTGCCCCGTGATCGCCGATGCATGCGGCGAAGCGAGGAAAAGCACCATCGGCGCGATGTCCTTCGGCTCGACGAGGCGGCCGATGGGGAACTGCTTGATGAAGCTCTTCTCGGCCTCGGCCTCGCTCACGCCGAGCTCCTTCGCGCGGGCGGCGAGACGATTGGGGTAACGGTCGGTCTTGGTGAAGGGCGGGTGGACGGTGTTTGCCGTAATGCCCTGGGCCGCCACCGTCAGGCTGAACTGCTTGACGAAGGCGATGATGGACGAATTGCCGAGCGCGCTGGGTAGCGCGGTGGAGCCGGCCTGGCGCGCGGCGCCGCCGCCGATGCAGATCACGCGACCGCGCCCTGACTTCCGCAGGTGCGGCAGCGCGGCGCGGACGCAACGCATATAGGCGAGCGTCTTGCCCTGCAGCCGTTCCATCAACCCGTCGTCGTCCAGCGTCTCGATGTTGCCGCTGATCGAAGTCGAAGCGTTGTTAACCAGCACGTCGAGCCCGCCGAAGGCGTCGACCGCCGCCTGCACCGCGCCGATACACCCTTCGGCGGTGAACAGATCCATCGCGACGGCCTTCGCCTTCACGCCCTTCGCCGCGATCTTCGCTTCCGCTTCCGCGAGCGCCGCTTTGTCGCGGCCGCAGATGGCGACGTTGGCGCCTTCCTCCGCGAAGGCCAGCGCAATGCCGAGACCCACCCCGCGGTTGCCGCCGGTGACCAATACTGACTTGCCCTTCAGATCGAGATTCATGTCCTGCGTCCTTTCGTTTTATTGTGCTCAATGATGCACGCCACGCACGACGTTCTGCCGTTTTTGAGGCGCAGCAGGATGCAGAGTCTATCGTAACCTTGCCCTTGCCGCGCTCCCGCGCACGACGCTAATTGTGGCTGTTCCGGGAAGACATATAATGCTTCTTATGCTTGCAGACCGTTATGACCTCCCGCTGTCCACTGCCTCGACCGCCGCACGCGACGCCTATGCAGAGGGCTTCGATCTGGCGCTCACCGTGTATCCCGGTGCAGCCGAGGCTTTCGACCGTGCGCTCGCCGCCGACCCGGGATTCGCCATTGCGCACGCGGGCAAGGCCCAGATCCTGATGCGTGAAGGCAAGGCCGCTCAAGCACGAGCGGCCCTGGCAGCGGCCAACGGTGTCGCCGCCGGCGTGTCCGCAAGAGAGGCGGGACATATCCGCTTCTTCGACCTTGCGTACTCGGGCCAGAGCGATGCGGCCATCGCCGCCCTGCATGCCCATCTGGCCGAGTGGCCGCGCGATGCACTGATGGTAGCGACGGCCGCGAATCCTAACGGTCTCATCGGCAGCTCGGGCCGCGTCGGCAACAAGCGGCAGAACGCGCAGTTGCTCGACCGTCTCGCCCCGCATTACGGCGACGATTACTGGTTCCTGTCCTATCACGCGATCGCCCTCGGCGAGGACGGCCGTGTCGCGGAGGCCCGGCCGAAGATCGAACGCTCCGTCCTTTTGAACCAAAAGAACGCGCATTGCGCGCATGGCGTCGCGCACGTCTGCTACGAAAGCGGCGATGCGGATGGCGGCCGCGGCTTCCTCTCCTCCTGGCTGCGCAACTATCCGCGCGATGCGGCGTTCCACGGACATTTAAGCTGGCATCTCGCCCTGCTCGAGCTGGGCGCGGGCCACTGGACGGCGGCGCAGCAACTCTACCAGGACGCCATCGCGCCCGACCGGCACCCGGGCGGGCCGCAACAGAAAACGTGGGACGGCGTCGCGTTTCTCTGGCGCGCCGAGCTGGCCGGCCAGCCACGAAACGATGCCGCATGGCGCACTCTCCACGAATACGCCGGGAGCAATCTGCCGCGGCCAGGCGCCGGACTCGCGGATCTGCATGTCATTCTCGCTAACGCGGTGATGCGCGATGACGCCGCGCTGGCTGCCCGCACCCGGCAAATTGATGAGCTCGCACGCGAAAGCCGCTACCCGTCCGGCTCCTACGTGCCTGAGCTCGCGCGCGGCTTCCTGGCTTTCGAACGCGGGGACTATGCGGCAGCGATTGCTGCGCTCGCCCCGCTGGCGCGGCAAAGCGAACGCATCGGCGGCAGCCGCGCGCAGCATGACCTCATCGAGTTCACATTGCTCAAGGCCTACCTCAATGCCGGCCTGCTCGAAGAGGCGCGCCAGTTACTCGCTACGCGCAGGCCCGGGGCCGCGGGAGTTTCGGTGGCGGGCGCCGCGGCGCTAAACTGACTTACCGTCGCACATCGCTCAGCCGCGCGAGACAATCTCCTGTAGTCGCTTCGCGTTGACCTTTACTACATGCTCCTGATAAGCCGGGCGTGCCGCCAGCCGGTCGTACCACGAGCGTACGTTGGGATGCGCCCCCAGCGCTGCTTTGGGCGTCCAGTTGAACCAGCGGTCCGTCAGCGATCCCGCCGGCATATCGGCCATCGTGAACTTGTCACCGCACAGGTACTGCCGCCCGGCAAGATGCCGCTCGAGGATGTCCAGCCATTGCACCTGCGCCTTGGCCGCGGCCGCGATGGCAGCGGGGCTTCTCTTGGCTTCTGGGCCAAAATAATTCTGCAGGTAGATGCTGTTGAAGCCGGCGAAGTTGAGCGAGCTCCAGTCCATCCACTTCTCCGCATCGGCGCGCTCGCGCGGTGTTGCGGGACACAGATTGCCGAGGCTGTGCTTCATGCAGAGGTAGCGTATTACCGCGCCCGATTCCCAAAGCGTCCAGCCGTCGTCCTCCTCAAGAGTCGGCAGCCGCCCGTTCGGGTTCTTGCGCCGGTACTCGGGGTCGTCATTGCCGCCGAACTCCCCGCCCCAGTCGATGCGCTCGTGCGCGATCCCGAGTTCGCCTATGCACCACATCGCCTTGATGACGTTCGAGCCGTCGGCGCGCCCCCATATTTTCAGCATGTCGTCCCTCCTGTTTTTGTTGAGTTCCTGCGGAGTATACCCAATGGTGCTTCATCTGCTCACCTTGCCCACTGGCACCATGCCCCAATGGATCAGTAATGCGCAAACCGCAGCCGTCATCGCAGTGCACAGACCGCAGTCGAGCATGACCGCGCCGGCTACTACGAACGCGATTGACGCGGCCCAAAAACTCCGCACTAGATCGCGCCAACCACCCGCGGCACCCACCACCACTGCAGCAGTCCACGCAGCCCGAGAAAAGTCGCCACCGCGGCCCACAACCCGGCATTGCCGAACTGCGGCGCGAGCCCGAATAGCACGCCGAGGAAGACGGCGAAGGCGAGCAGCACAATGTTGCGCATCGGCCGCGTGCGCGTCGCCGCCAGATAGACGCCGTCGTAGCAGTACGCCCAGACCGAGATCAGCGGCATCAGCGCCGGCCACAGCAGCCAGGTCTCGGCCTGGGCGCGCACCTCGGGCTGGCTGGTGAGCAGGGCGATGATCGCGCTTCCGGCGACAAGGTAGATCGCGCTGTTCGCGGCACCCACCGCGAACGACCAGCCCAGCACCGCACGCATGCCGCGGTGAAATCCTGCGCGGTCACGCCGGCCCGCCGATTCGCCGAGTATCGCCTCGGCGGCGTGGGCCAGCCCGTCCAGTCCGAAGGAGGTAAACATCAGGAAGGTATGCAGCACCTGGTTCGCCGCCAGCGGCAGGTCGCCAAGGCGGGCACTCTGCGCCATGAACAGCGCCATCACCGACACCACGCAGAAGGTGCGCAGCACCAGGTCGCCGTTGATTGCCAGCATACGCAGCAGCCGCTCGCGGTCGATCAGAGGGGCCCGTTGCGCGGCGGCCGGCAGCCGGCGCAGGGCGCGGGCCACGCAGAGCATGCCGGCTGCGAATCCGGCGTATTCGGCGATGAGCGAGGCGGCGGCAACGCCTGGCACGCCCCAGCCAAAGCCGTGGACGAACAGCACGCTGAGCACGATGTTCGCGCCGTTGGTAACGACGAGCAGCCCCACCGGGGTGCGCGCATCACGCAGTCCATAGAGCCAGCCGACGATGGCATAGCTGCCGAGCACCGCGGGCAGCGCCCAGACGCGGATCAGGAAATACTCGCGCGCATGATGCTCGACCGGCGCGCTGGCCTCGATCATCCACAGCGCCGCGTCGAGCAACGGCCGGTGCAGCAGGAGCAGCAGCGTACTGGCACCCAGTGCCAGCAGCAGCGCGCGCCCGATCATCGCGCGTACCTCGGCGACATTGCCGGCGCCGCGTGCCTGCGCCGTGGGACCGGTGGTGCCCATGCGCAGGCAGTTGAACAGGTGGTAAATGAAATTGAACAGCATGGCGCCAATGGCCACGGCGCCGATGTAATACGGCGCATCGAGATGGCCGACCACGGCCGTGTTGACCGCACCGAGCAGCGGCACCGACACGTTGGCGAGAATGATGGGCGCGGCCATCGCCCAGATCTGACGATGCAGGCCGGCGCTCGCGAATGGGGGGGCGCTCACGGCACGCCGATTTTAGACGCCACCGCTGAGCCGCAGCGTGAAGAAAATTTTGGACAGGCCAGGATTTAACAAGTTTAAACGCGCTTCGGCGGTTTTTTTGTGTGATTCACCTTCAATGCGCTTCATCTGCTCACCTTGCCCACCGGCACCATGCCCCAATGGATCAGTAATGCGCAAACCGAAGCCGTCATCGCAATCGCGCACACCGCCAGCCAGCCGTACAGCGCATACGCGGTGCTGGTGAGAAACGCCCCCACCGCGTTGCCGCACCACACATGCATGCCGAAGATGGTGTTGGCGCGCCCGCGTGAATCCAGCAATGCAGCGTTGACCAGGGTTTGATTCGCCACCATCGCAGTGCGCAGACCGCAGTCGAGCATGACCGCGCCGGCTACTACGAGCGCGATTGACGCGGCGGAGATGCCGAACGCAAGCCACGCGCAGATCATCAAGCACACCCCCGTAGTCACCACCGGCGCCGCACCGGAGCGATCCGTCCAGCGTCCGGCGGGCCGCGCAACGAGTATGCCGGCTGCACCAGGAATACCGATCAGGCCGGCGGCGGTCGGGCCGACCTGGTGCAGGTGCGCCATCATCGGCGCCACCACCGCCCAAAACCCCCCATAGCAAATACCCAGCAGGAACTGGATCGCCACCGCGCGCCGCACCTCGCCGTGCTTGCGATACATCGTGAACATCGAACCCAGCAAATCGCCATAGGTCATCTGCGTGGTTGGGCGCGTATGCGGCAGCCACGCCAGCAGCGCGCCTATCAGCGCGCAGTGCAGGCCGGCTGAAAAAACATAGCTCCACCGCCAGCCGAAGTGCGTGGCAATGAGCCCCCCGGCAATGCGCGCAAACAGGATGCCGGCGAACATCGCCATCAGCTGCGTGCCCACCGTGCGGCCGCGATGCTGCGGCGGCGCGATCTCGACCACGATGGAAATGAACACCAGCCCCACTGACGCGCATATTCCGGTGACCAGGCTCGCTGCCGCCAGCACCGCGATGGACGGCGCCATCGCCATCAGCGCCTGCGCCATGCTCAGCACCAGGACCATCCCGATGATCAGCCAGCGCTTGCTGATACGGTCGCCCAGCGGCACCAGCAACGCGATGCCCACGAGCATGCCGCCGAACGAAAATGTTGGTATCCAGCCCACGGCCGCGGGGCTGGCCTGGAATTCATTGGCGATCGTCGCCAGCATCGGCGTCTGATAGTGTATGCCGCTGGCGATGACGAACGCCGCACCGATCAAAAGCGCGATCAGCACGCGGTTGTTTTCCGTGACAGCCGTGGTGGTGGTGGGCAATGGTAATCCTCAAGTGGCGTGTCACTTTTGCCGTCGAACTGATGCGTGACGAATGTCGGCCGCCGCAATGTTACCATTCGACTAACGCTATCCAACGGGGCCGTCATGACCATGCACGTCGAAGAACATCGGATCACGGACATTGCGACACTCGAGAAGGTGTACGGCGAAGCGTCGGCGCCGGCGATCGCGAAAGAGATCAGCTACATCCACCCGCACTACCGCGCGCTCATCGCGGCGTCGCCGTTCGCCGTCCTCGCGACCTGCGGTCCCGACGGCATGGACGCCTCGCCGCGCGGCGATCCCGCCGGCTTCATCGCGGTGGAGGACGAGAAGACGCTGCTCATCCCTGACCGCCGCGGCAACAACCGCATCGACAGCATGCGCAACATCCTGACGAATCCCCACGTGGCGGTGCTCTTCCTGATCCCCGGCTGCGGCGAGACGCTGCGTGTGAACGGGCGCGCCCACATTTCGACCGCACCTGCGCTGCTCGAACGCTTCATCATGGGTGACAAGCTGCCGCGCTCAGTGCTTGTAGTCGAAGTCGATACGGTGTTCTTCCAGTGCTCGAAAGCGATCATGCGCTCCAGGCTCTGGGATGCGAGCCGGCACATCGACCGCAAGAGCCTGCCCAGCACGGGCACGATACTCGAGGACGTGAGCAACTCGCGGATCGTGGCGGCGGACTACGACACGGCCGCGCCGGAGCGCTTGAAGGCGACGATGTATTGATCGGCTGCACCTCAAAAATCACTTACAGCAAGGAGACATGCGTGCAACTCAACCGCCGATGGCACATCAATGCCAATCTTAATTTACTGGCGCTATGTTCGATCGTCGCCGTCGCGGGCCCGGTGAACTCGTTCGCCGCCTATCCCGAGCGTCCCATCCGCTGGATCGTTCCCGGGGCGGCCGGCAGCGGCGTCGACGCCGGCGCGCGGATGCTCTCGAACGAGCTGTCGGCTATCCTCGGCCAGCAAATCGTGGTGGACAACCGTTCCGGCGCCGGCGGATCGATCGGCATCGAGACCGCGGCGAAATCAGCACCCGACGGCTATACCATGGTGTCCGGCAACAGCACGAACATCGTCATGAACCGCTTTGCGAACGCGAAGCTCCCGTACGACCCCGATCGCGACCTGCGCGCGGTCGTGCAGACCCATTCGCAGCCCAATGTGCTCGTCGTCAGCCTCTCTCTGCCGGTGAACAGCGTGCAAGAGTTGATTGACTATGCGAAGAAAAATCCGGGCAAGCTCTTGTATTCATCGTCCGGCAACGGCTCCAGCCTGCATTTTGCCGGCGAGCTCTTCAACCTGATGACCGGAACGCAGATCGGGCACGTGCCGTATGCGAGCGTGCCGGTGGCGCTCAACGATCTCTTCGGCGGCCGCGTGCCGCTCATGTTCGGCAACATGAGCGCCCTCGCGTCCCAGGCGAAAGCAGGCAAGCTCCGCGCACTCGCGGTCACCTCCAAGAAGAGATCGACCGTGATGCCCGAGTTGCCCACCATCGCGGATAGCGGTTTGCCGGGATACGAAGTCGTGGCGTGGGGCGGCATCATGGTTACCGCTGCGACACCGCAGGCCATCGTGGACCAGCTTAACGCCGCCGCGAACAAGGCGCTGCAGAGCCCCGGCGTCAGGGAAAAGGCGGCCGCACTCGGCCTGGACCTCGCCGGCGGAAGCGCCAAGGATTTCTCGACGCTGATCCAGAGCGAGTTAGTGAAGTGGGGCAATGTCGCCAAAAAAGTGGGGATCAAACCAGAATGAGCGCAGAACATAAAGACATGCTGTTGGCCGAGGCACGGCTTTCCCGGCCGCCTGCCGAGCAATTCATGCGGCATTACCATGTGCCGAGCCTTGCCCGCGAGAAGCGGCAGCTCCAAAACTACATGGCGGTCGACCTCGCCCACACCGTCATGCTGGTGGAGGAAGGTATCCTCGCCCGCGACCATGGGGCCGCCATTCTGAAGACCCTGCTGGAAATTCGCGCCATGCCTGCCGAGGATTTTCAGATCGACCCGGTCAAGGGGACTTTCCTGCTGCAGGTCGAGGCGTTCCTGGCGGAGCGCATCGGCGAAGACACCGCGGGAAGAATGCACACGGGCCGCAGCCGCATCGATCAGGGCGCCACCGTTCGACGCCACTCCAAACGCGGCCGCATGCTGGATACGATGGAGAGCCTGCTCCGGCTGCAGGGCGCGGTGATGGGCCAGGCGCAGCGCCATACGCGGACGATCATGCCGGGCTATACCCACATGCAGCACGCCCAGCCGTGGGTGTTCGGTCACTACCTGCTCAGTTTCTGCACCAAGTTTCGCGAGGATTTCCAGCGCATGGTGGAATGCTATGCGCGCGTAAATCTCAATCCGCTCGGCGCTGTCGGCCTGTCGGGGACCTCGTGGCCCCTGAATCGGCAGCGCACCACGGAACTGCTCGGATTCTCCGGACTGGTGGAAAACTCCAAGCTCGGCCGCGAGGCGTACTACGCGGCCGAAGCGATCGCCGCTTTGTCCTACGTCATGTGCGACCTCAACGACCTCGCGACCGATTTTCATTTATGGTCCACCACCGAGTTCGGCCTGGTCGAGTCGGACGATGCCTATTGCGGGACGAGCAGCATCTTTCCGCAGAAAAAGAATCCGAACTCCCTCGAAACGATCAAGCGGGCCGGGGGCGCCGCGGTCACGTGGCTGGCAACCGCGCTCGCCACGTATCGCGCGGCAGGGACCGGCGACCAGGCGATGCGCGGCCTGCCGATGATAGACGACGCTTTCAACACCACCGAGGGCATGTGCGATCTGGGCACGGGTGTCGTGGATACGCTGATCGTGCATGAAGACCGCATGCGCGAGCTGGTTGCCAATAGCTGGTGCACCTCAAGCAACCTCGCCGACGTGATCGTGCGGGAAAAGGGCCTTTCCTTCCGCCAGACCCATCACGTCGTCGCGCGTCTCGTGCGCATTTGCCTGGCGGAGAAAGTCCTCCCGTCGCAGGTGACGGTCGCGATTTTGAATCGCGCCGCGCAGGAGACTATCGGCAAAGACATCGACATGCAGGAAGCGGCACTGCGCGACGCGCTGAATCCCGATGTCTTCGTGCGCACGCGCGTGACCACCGGCAGCGTGGCGCCGAACGAAGTCGATCGCATGCTGGCAACCGAACAGAAAGGTTTGGAGCAACAGACAGCCTGGCTGGCGGCTGAAAGACAACGCATCGCGGATGCCGAGCGCAAGCTCGACAGTGCAGTCAAAACAATAACCGGTTAATAACGCCTATGCACGACTGCAAGCGTGCGCAACGGCCCGCATCCTTACAGGAACTACGACTCGGCCTTAGCGAAGATGATTTCGATTATCCATCGCAAGGCACGTCTTGCCTTCAGCGCGGGCAAGCGCCTCCACGTCACGCGCAAGATCAGCGGGCAGCGAGATGGTTTTCTTGACGGCGGTGGTCATTGCGGTCCTTCCGATCGTGGTATGAATAAATCATACCGCAGTCTGGGCGACTGTCAAGCCGTCAATTCGCGGAGAGGCGTTGCGCGGCTTTGAACTGGTCGCGGCAACAGGCCGCGTGCCCCTGCCCAGGGTGAATTGCGGCAGCATTGATGTTCCTGACCACAACCCGCCTATACCCCCCCCCCAACCCCTGCTTCTTCTGCAATCTGCCAAGACTCAGGCCGCCTTCAACACTTCGACTTCACGGTCGAGTTTGCCGGCAATCGCGTCTTTCGCGATTTCAAGATCGTAATGCGACTGCAGGTTCATCCAGAACTGTGCCTCCATGCCGAAGAACTTCGCAAACCGCAGCGCGGTATCCGCGGTGATCGAGCGTTTACCCTGCACGATTTCGTTGATCCGCCGCGCCGACACGCTGATGCCCTTGGCGAGACGGTACTGGCTGATTTCCAGCCCCTTGAGAAAGTCTTCCGCGAGCACCACACCGGGGTGCACCGGATCGAATTTGCGTTTGGCCATACTGTGCTCCTTCAGTGATAGTCCACGATCTCGACGTGGTAGGCGTCGCCGTCCTTCCAGACAAAGCAGATGCGCCACTGGTCGTTGATGCGAATGCTGTGCTGCCCCGCCCGATCGCGCTTCAGTGCTTCAAGCCGGTTGCCGGGCGGCACGCGTAACGAATCAAGTCGAGTCGCGGCATGAAGCTGCGCCAGCTTGCGCCATGCCACAGAATGCAGCGCGGGCGCCAACCGGCGAACGTACTCGCGAGCAAACACGCGGGTGGTGTCCTTGTCCGCGAAGGACTTGATCATTTGTCGATAATAACGCGCCTCGTTAATATTGTATACCCCACCGTCAGTTTTGGGGCGTCGGATTCCATGAAAACTATGCACGCGACTTGCAGACAGCTGGGCACTCTATGATAGTGCAGGGGCAACACCGATACTGCGCGAATTGGAAGAACGCAAATGAAAACAAATGGCCGGCCTAAAGATCGTGACATAACCGGTTCGATGGCCGCACTCAAGCGCGCTGAGGGGAGGGGGTCTAAGGAGTCTAAGGGGTCAGTCCTTAACTTGACACCAATCGTGGTTGTAGATTGTCATCATGGCCAATCTCAAAGGGCAAATCTGCTTGGGCGATGAGGCGTTCCTCAAACGCATGGAACGATTGGCGCAAGGCAAACCGTCAACCAACGTAGCGCCGGCACACACACGCCCGACCGCCCCGACTCTGACGCAGGCAGTGCTATCGACCTATGAAATTAAAGACGAGAAGACGCTGCGCTCTCGTCGCCATCAGGAGAGTTTTCAGGCGTGGGTTTACTTGCTGCGGCGGGTGGCAAATTTGCCATTGCGGGAAGTCGCAAAGCACGGCAATGTACCACCATCGCGAATATCAAAGATCCAGCGCGCAATTGAAACGCAGAAAATCCCGGCGTCGCTGCAACAACTCCTGGATAAGTGCAACGTCAAGAACTGACCCTATAGGCTGCAAGTTGCAACTCTAGCTTTAAGGATGTAATCATGAGAACCGACACGACGACACAGGTAAGAAATGACAGGACACACACATTTGCAACGTAATTTACTGGTCGTGCTCGCGCTTGGCATGTCGCAGCCGTATGCGCACGCGGCGCGCTATCCTGATCGTCCGATTCGTCTCGTTGTTCCGCTAGCGCCGGCCGGCACGACCGACATCCTCGCGCGCCTGGTCGCGCAGCGCTTGACTACAGCTTTCGGCCAGCCGGTGATCGTCGACAATCGTCCCGGCGCCGGCGGCAACATCGGCAATGAAGTGGTCGCGCGTTCGGCTGCCGACGGGTACACGCTGCTGATGGCGGTACCGCCGCTCGTCATCAATCCGAGTCTTTATACGAAAGTAGGTTACCGCCCGATCGATGATTACACGCCGATTTCTCTCATCGCTTCGGTGCCGGTCGTGCTCGCCGTGAATCCCGGACTTCCGGCGCGCTCGGTAAAGGATCTAATCTCGCTGGCGAAGGCCAGTCCCGGCACCTACAACTTTGCGTCTTCGGGAGTGGGCGGAACGCCGCATCTCGCGGGAGCACTCTTCGCCAGCATGGCGGCGGTGGACATCGTGCACGTGCCTTACAAAGGATCAGGCCCGGCACTGACGGACCTTCTTGCCGGGCAGACGCACATGCAGTTCTCGGGACTGCCGCCTCTGCTACCTTTCATCAAGTCGGGTAAGTTGCGCCCACTGGGTGTTGCGGGCATGAGGCGTTCGCCTGCATTGCCTGATGTGCCCACGATCTCAGAAGCCGGCGTGCCTGGCTACGAAGCAACGTCGTGGCAGGGCCTTTCCGCGCCTGCGCAACTGCCGAGGGAAATTATTGCGCTGCTGCACGCCACGCTGGTTAAATACATCGCAGCGGCCGAAACGCAGGCACGCTTCGCAGAGCTTGGCGCCGAACCGGTGGGAAGCACCCCGGCGGAGTTCGCGCGCTTCATCAAGGTCGAGCTCAACAAGTGGGGTCCAGTGATTCGCCAGACCGGCGCGCGGGCCGATTGACCGCAAGCACAGGCGAATTCACGCGACGGGGGTCACCCATTGGCCCCGACGCGGTATTCAGTTTCGACAAGGTCTTTGCCGAGATGGAAAACCTCATCACGGGAAGTTCGCTGGACGATTTTCTGCCATGACGACTTGAGGGCTTTGCTGCGCCTGAAGTTGGCCGCGCCGCGCTAGGCAGCGTGGTATATTTACTCAAGTAGCCGTCCGCCTTCCACCTTCCCTATCTCCCGGGAGTACCGCCTTGCCCCGCATTGACCTTGCCGATTTGCCGTTGCGCCGTACGCTGCCGTTCATGCGCGTGCCAGGCCCGCAGGAACGCGCCGCTTCGCGCGTGGGTGTGGTCGGCATTCCGTTCGATTGCGGCGCCCATCCCATCCGCGTCGGCGCGCGCCTAGGCCCCGCGGCGGCGGACACTGTTGCCGGCCAGATCCAATGCGCGATCAGCACCATGCCGGCCGCGGTGCCGAACATCCAGGCCGGGCGCCTGCGCGGGCTCGGCATCGCTGGCAAAAAACGTTCGACCGCAATACCCGACTTGCCGACCATGGCGGAAGCCGGCGTCAAAGGCGTTGAAGGCGAAAACTGGAACGGCGTGCTCGCGCCGACCGGCGTGCCGCCGGCCATCCTCGCAGTGCTGAACCGCGAGATCGTCAAGGCGGTCAACCAGCCGCAAACCCGCGAACGCTTCGCGACGTTTTCGCTCGAGGCGATCTCTTCTACTCCCGAGGAGTTCCGCAAAGTGATCGACTTCGAACTCAAACGCTGGGCCGAAGTCGTAAAAGCCGCCAACATCCAGGCCGAATAGAGATCAACATGATAGACAAGAAAAATATGAAGCGCGACACCATCACGACGCACGCCGGGCGCGACCCGCAGCGCTACGCCGGGCTCGTCAACACGCCGGTGTTCCGCGGGTCGACGGTGTTGTTTCCGGACGTCGAAACCTACGAGAACCGCGATCCCGACAATTACAAATCCATGCGCTATGGCGTCCACGGCACGCCGACCACGTTTGCGCTCGAAGAGGCTGTCGCACAGCTAGAAGGCGGCTACGCAGCGGTGGCAGTTCCTTCCGGACTCGCCGCCATCGTCGTCGCGCTCGTACCTTACGCAAAACAGGGCGCCCACATCCTGATGGTCGATTCGGTCTACGGACCCGCGCGCAACTTTTGCGAAAAACGCTTAAAACCGTTCGGCGTCGAAATCGAGTATTACGATCCGCTGGTGGGCGGCACTATCGCCAGACTGATCCGCCCCAACACCACTGCCGTGTACTGCGAAGCACCGGGCTCGCTCACGTTCGAGATGCAGGACCTGCCAGCCATCGCCGCCGCCGCACACGCCAAAAACATCCCGGTGCTCGCCGACAATACCTGGGGCACGCCGTATTTCTTCCGCTCGTTCGAGTACGGCGTCGACGTGTCCATCCACGCCGGCACCAAGTACATCGTCGGCCACTCCGACGCGCTGATGGGGCTGGTCGTCACCAATGAAAAAAACTGGCTGCCGGTGCGCCGCGCGGTCGCCGATTTCGGCTACTGCGTGAGCCCCGATGACTGCTACCTGGCGCTGCGCGGTCTGCGCACGATAGGTGTGCGCATGCACCACCAGCAGCAAAGTGCACTGAAGGTCGCGCGCTGGCTTGAGAAGCGACCCGAAGTGCTGCGCGTGCTGTATCCGGCGCTGGAAAGCGATCCCGGCCACGCGCTGTGGAAACGCGATTTCACGGGTGCGGCGTCACTGTTCGGCGTCGTCCTCAAACCGGTGCCCGACGATGCGGTCGCCGACATGATCGACGAACTCAAACTCTTCGGCATCGGATCAAGCTGGGGCGGGTTCGAAAGCCTGTGCATACGCGCGAACCCGGCGAAAGGACGCACGGCGACGAAGTGGAGCCCCGGCGGGCCGCTGATCCGCCTGCATATCGGGCTCGAAGACACCGACGACCTGATCGCCGACCTCACACGCGGACTGGCGCGCCTCGCCGCATGAGCGAACCGGCCGCGGCGCCATCGCGCGACGAGAAAGTCCTCAACGGACTGCTGCTCGCCGTGCTGTTCATTGCCGGTGTCGTGCTGGTGCGCGAAGGTCCGCATTTCGACAACGTGCTCGACGGCTGGCCGTTTTTTACGGCGGCATTTTTTACCGGCACGCTGCTCGGCTTTCTGTGCTGGACATTCACTTTCGGCGGCAAGTTCACGCTCAAATTTACCGGGTCGTACCGTCTGCCGTGGCTGGCCGCGCTGGTGCTGGGCCTGATAACCACCTCCTCCGTTTCCTATATCAACCGGACGTTCGCGGCGCCGCCCGACCGCACCATCAAGGCGGAAATCGATGGCGTCGATGAAGGCAAGGGCGACCGCTGGCACCTCAAGGTGAAAATGCCCGACGGCCAGTACAAGCGCCTGCTGATTTCCAAACCGGTTGCGGACGCGCTGAAAACCGCGACCATGGTGAACATCGGCATCGCGCGCGGCGCGCTCGGCTACGACCTGATGGCGAAATTCGAACCGGCGAGCTGAAATTCCCGGCCGCGCTTCAGCCATAAAACCCGAGGGGAGCCGGCATGTTCAGCAACTACCTTTCCCAGCGTAATCAAGCCGATCACTCTGCCCGCCAACAGCTATCCGCGGCAACCGCTGGACATCGCCACCGTGGGATCGTGGTCGTTCGTGCTGGCGCGGCCGACGCTGCCGGACGACGTCGCCTATCGCATGGCCAGCGCGCTGCACCAGGGCGCAGCCGCGTTAGGCAAAAGGCTCGAGCAGGCGCGCGAATCGACGCTCGCCAACACACTGGCCGCGGCACCCGACGTCAATCTCATCCACCCGGGCGTGCAGAAGTACATGCGAGTCATCGGGGCGCTGAAATAAGCAGCGATCAGGTCTTGCCGTAGCCGCCGCCGCCCGCGGTCTCCATCACTACGCGGTCGCCTTTTTTCAGCACCCAGTGGTCGGCGGGATTGATCGGCTTGCCGTTCAACAGCAGGGCGCCGACCTTGCCCGCATTGCCGCCAAATATGCCCTGCGGTGCGGTGCGAAAGCGCGTCATGATCATCGACGCCATCATCGGCGAATCGGCCACCACCTCGACTTCGAAACGCAGCCCGTTGCCGCCCTGATGCTTGCCGGGGCCGCCGCTGCCGCGCCGTATGCTGCGTTCGATCACACGCAGCGGCGCCATCTGCTCGAAAACCTCGATCGGCGTGTTGGAGAGGTTCGACGGAAATGACAGCATGGTGTAACCGTTGCGGTGCTTGGTCGCGCCCTGCCCCGCGTTCATGAAGTTGACTGCGGCATAGGGACGGCCCTGGTGTTCACCGGTGACGGTGATCGATGAGTTGGAAGAGCCTTCGGCAATCGCGCGTTCCGGCAACACGTCAGCGAGCGCCATCATGATCGCCGGCACCATCATGTGGCCTATCATGCCGCGCCCGCCGCTTGCCGCCGGATATGTCGGGTTGAAAATCGAGCCGAGCGGCGCCGAAGTCGTGATCGGCGTGAAACTGCCTTCGTTGTTCGGCACGTCGGGACACAGCAGCGCCTTCACCGCGAACGCCGAATAAGCGAACGTGTAGATCGGCACTACGTTGACCGCGCGCGGCACCTGCGCGCTCGAACCCGTGTAGTCGATGGCGAGCTTCTCACCTTTGACCGTAATCGTACAATTGATCAATATCGGTTCCTCAAAACCGTCGTGCTGGGTCTGCGCGTGGTACACGCCGTCCGGCACCGCGCGTATGCTTTTGCGCATCGCAGCTTCGGAACGGCGGCGAATTTCAATGCCCAGCGCGTTGAGATCGATGTCGCGCAACAAAGGCTGCAGGCGTTCTTCCAGCATTTTGCATGCAGCGACCTGCGCCCAGATGTCGCCCAGCGTCTGCTCGGGCACGCGCACGTTCTGCCCTATCATGTCGAGCAGGCCCTGGTCGGGCTTGCCGGCGTTGATGAGTTTCAGCTGCGGTATCTGCAGGCCTTCCTCGAAAATGTCACGGATGCCCGCGTTGCGGATGCGCCCGCCGATGTCCGGCATATGGCTCACCACCGCGGCGAACGCGACGATCTTGCCTTTGTGAAATATCGGCATCGCGATGTTCACGTCGTGGATGTGGCCGGTGCCCATCCACGGATCGTTGGTGATCATCACGTCGCCGGGTTTCAGCGTGCGCGCCGGAAATTTTTTCAGGAAGTGCTTGACCGTCGCCGGCAGCGTGCCGATAAACGACGGGATGGACAGCACCGACTGCGCGATCGAATGGCCTTCAGCGTCGGTGAGCACCACCGCGAAGTCGTTCGCTTCGCGCACCAGCACCGAGAACGAGGTGCGCACGAATGCGGCGGACGCCTCGTCGACCATGCTGACCAGGCGCTTCCACTGGATTTCCAGCGAGACGGGATCGAGTTTCATTTTTTTCATGTAAATTCCTTGATCGTTACCGATACCGTGTAATCGGCGAGTATTTTCACTTCGGCGGCGATCGGCACCACCAAAGTCGATTCGCGCTCTTCCAGAATGACGGGACCGGCGAGCCGGGTGCCGGGCTTCAGCGAATAACGGTCGTAGACCGGCGCCGGCAGGAATTTTTGTTTCAGCGGATGGAAGATCGAACGCTTGCCGCGCATGATGGGTTTGGTCCCTACACGTGAGTCGCCCCACGCGAAACGGTGGTTTTTCACGACCGATCGGCCGGTCAACCGCCATGTAATCACCTGCGGTGCGGCACCCGGCACGAGATGGCCGTAGAATTGACGGTAGCTGCGTTCGAATTCCCTGATCAGCGCCGACGACATCGCGGCATTCACTTTACGCCACGGCAGCGTGACCGACACATTGTGGCCCTGGCCCGCGTAGCGCATCTCGGCGCCTATCCACCACTTGAGGCTGGCATCGCGCGCGCCCGCGGAACTCAATTCCTCTTCGGCATCGGCGCGCATATCGTCGACTGCATTAGCCACTTTTTTCCAGTCGATTGCAGAAACCAGTGTCGGATTCGACCACGAGCGGTCAACGCGCGCAGGTGCCGCCAGCAAACCAAGGCAGGAACCAGCGCCCGCGGCTATGGTCGCCAGCACGCGCGGGATCTGCAGCTTGCGGGCGACTTCCACGACGTGCACGGGACCTGCACCGCCGGTTGCCACCATCGCGAAACTGCGCGGGTCATGGCCTTTCTCCGCTATATGTATACGCGCGGCAGCAGCCATGTTCTCGTTCACGATGTTGCAAATGCCCCACGCGACTTCGGTTGCCGTCAATTTGAGTTTGGTCGCGAGCTTTTGTAACGCGGCCTGCGCGAGATCGGTACGCAATTTCATCTCGCCGCCAAGAAAGTTGTCGGGATTGAGATAGCCGAGCATGAGATCGGCGTCCGTCACCGTGGCGCCCATGCCGCCGAGTCCGTAACACGCAGGCCCCGGCACCGCGCCGGAAGACTCCGGCCCGACGTTGAGCAAGCCAAGATCGTTGACGTGGGCGATCGAGCCGCCGCCGGCGCCGATCTCGATCAGGTCTATGCTCGGTATCAATATGGGCAGGCCGGACCCGCGCTTGAAACGCGACACGCGCGCGCATTCGAAACTGTGCGCGATCAGCGGTTCACCGCCGACTGCCACGCAGGCTTTCGCCGTGGTGCCGCCCATGTCGAACGCGAGGATTTCGGAAATGCCGGTGTTGCGCGCAGTATTCAGCGCCGACAGCACGCCGCCGGCCGGCCCGGATTCGAGCAGCAGGATGGGCGTGTCGGCGGCCGCCTTGCCCGAAGTAAAGCCGCCGCTGGAAACCATGATCTTCAGCGGCGCACCGGGGGCGAGTTCGTGCACACGCTGGTCGAGCCGGTTCAGATACTCGGTCATCAGCGGCTGCACGTATGCGTTGGCGACGGTCGTCGACATACGCTCGTATTCGCGGATCTCGCGCGCGATGCCCGACGAGATCGAAATCGCCAGCTTGGGAAACCGTTTTTTCACCGCGGTTGCGATCTGCTTCTCGTGCACGTCGTTCACATAGGCGTGCAGCAGGCAGACTGCAACCGCTTCGATGTCGAGCGTGCCGAGCTGGTCGAGCAGGCCATCGAGTTCGGCTTGCGCCAGGGGTTTGACGACGCTGCCGCTCACGTCGAGCCGCTCATCGACTTCCAGCCGCTTGTCTTCGGCCACCAGCGGCTGCGGGATTTCAAGGTTCAGGTCATACAGGTCGTAGCGGATTTCACGCGCGATGGTCAGCACGTCGCGCGTGCCTTGCGTGACGACGAGACCCGTGCGCGCGCCCTTACGCTCGATCAGCGTGTTGGTGACGAGTGTCGTGCCGTGCACGACGTCATCGACGTCGCGCTTGCCGTCGCCCCGTGCCGCGGCGATCTGCTTCAGCAGGTCAACCATCACGGTGGTCACCGCTTCGCCCGGATCGTCCGGTGTCGTTAAGGTCTTGCCGACCCAGATGCGGTTGCCCGGGGAAATGACGGCGAGGCCGTCGGTAAAAGTGCCTCCGATGTCGACCGCGATGCGCACGCGGTCACGCGTCTTCTTTGCTTTGATCACAACAATTTCCAATCAAAAAATCAAACTATTACCCATCTCAAAAATACGACACCGACAAGCAACCGCCGATATACACCGATTAACGCCGATACAATTCCAGACCTTTCCCCAATCAAGTTCAAGTCCCTTGATCTTATCTGCGTTCATCGGTGTATATCGGCGGTTCCAAACAGTTTTTGAGGCCTCTAAAAATAACCGTCCATGAAAAGCTCCATCCACGGCGGCGTCTTTACATTCTCCATGCGGTCGAACGGCGGCATGTACGGCTTGATGTCGAGCACCGGCGTGCCGTCGAGCGCATCGAGCCCGCGCACTTTCACCACGTTGCCCTCGATGCCGAGCAATTGCACCGCGGTGATCGCCAGCGGATTCGGCCGGTACTTGGTGCGCTGCGCGAACACGCCCACCTCCTGCATATGCTCCTGGCCGCGCGGCTTGCGCAGCAACTGCTTCGCCGGGTCGAAGCCTAGCGCCTTGTCCAGAAAGAACAGGACGAGGATGTGGGAGAAGGTTTCGAGTCCCTGCAGGCCGTTTGCCAGCTGCGGATCGAGGTGTATCTCGGAGTCGATTTTCGCCCAGCCGCCCTGCGACATTTCGGTCACCGGGCATTTGACGGTGCCGATGGAACTTATGGTGAATGTTTTCCTGTCCCGCATGTTCATCCTTTCTTTTCAACCACTGCTGCATCTCCCGTGCCGAGCGCGCGTATCGCCTCGCGCCGTTTCAGCCACCACGAATACGCGGGCGGCAGCAGTTCGAGGTAATCGTTATAGCCCAGTTCCTTCGCTGCGTGCACCGGCCAGTTGGGGTTGTACATGAGTTCGCGTGCGAGCGCGATGAGGTCGGCCTGCCCGCTCTGCAGTATGTCTTCCGCCTGCCGCGCTTGGGTGATCAGGCCGACCGCGCACGTCATCATTCCCGTATCGCGCTTCACGCGCTCCGCATACGGCACCTGGTAGCCCGGCGTGCGCGGCACGATCGCCATGTTGAGCGGGCCGTTGATGCCGCCCGATGAACACGTCACCACGTCGACGCCGCGCTTCTTGAGTTCACCGGCCAGCACGACGGTATCGTCCATGTCCCACGCGCCGCCGTCGCCGTCGACCGCCGAGACGCGAAAGAACAGCGGCTTGTCCTGCGGCCACACCGCGCGCACCGTTTCAGCGACTTCGAGCGCGAAACGCATGCGGCCATTGAGATCGCCGCCGTAGGCGTCGCTGCGCTTGTTCGCGAGCGGCGACAAAAACTGGTGGATCAAATAGCCGTGTGCGCCGTGGATTTCGCAGATATCGAAACCCGCGTTGAGGCTGCGCTGCGCCGCTTCGCGCCATGCCGTCAATATCGTCTTGATGTCATCCGCAGAGATTTCGAGCGGCGCCGGCGCGTCCGCGCGCGGCGGGATTGCGCTGGGCGACACGCCGCGCCAGGGCGGCATGCCGTTCTTCGCGTCTTCATCAGTCAGCGGCTTGAAATTCGTCCACGGCGGACCGCACGATGCCTTGCGTCCCGCATGGCCAAGCTGGATGGCGGGGATGGAGCCATTCTGGCGCAGGAAATCCGTGATGCGGTGATACATGGGCGTAAAACGGTCGGCGTAGATACCGGCGCAACCATAGGTTTTGCGCGCACGCTCTTCAACCGCGGTTTCTTCGCAGAACACGACGGCCGCGCCGCCGAGCGCGAACTTGCCGAGATGCACGAGGTGCCAGTCGGTCGGCCCGCCCTCCGCCGACGAGTACTGGCACATCGGCGACACGACGACGCGGTTGCGCACCGTGAGCCCGCGCAGCGCAAGCGGAGTAAACAGCAGCGGCGGCGCACTGCCGCCAGGCGAAATTGCCGCGTCCACCTTAAGTTAAGGCGGCGCAGGCGCGCTGAATGCGCCCGCAGGCTTCCTTCAGCGTAGCGAGATCGGTGGCGATGGAAAAACGCATATACGGGCTCAGCCCATAGGCCTCGCCCTGGATACCGGCCACGCCGCTGTCAAGCAGGTACAGCGCGAAATCCTGCTCGGTGACCAGTTTTTTTCCGTCCGGGGTTTTCTTGCCGAGCACGCCCGAGCAATTGGGGAAAGCGTAGAAAGCGCCTTCGGGCATGCGGCAGGTCAGTCCCGGCGCCGCATTGAGCATGGGCACCACCACGTTGCGCCGCTGCTCGAACTCGAGCGCGCGCAAATGCACGTACTCCTGCGGGCCGGTCAGCGCTTCAATGGCGGCGGCCTGACTGATCGAGCACGGATTCGACGTGCTTTGCGATTGCAGCTTCGCCATATTGCGTATGAGTTCCTTGGGCCCGCCAGCGTAGCCTATGCGCCACCCGGTCATCGAGTAGGCCTTGGAGACGCCGTTCACCGTCAGCGTGCGCTCATACAATTCTGGTTCTACCTGCGCGATGGTGGCGAACTCGCGGTCTTCGAACAGCAGGTGCTCGTAAATGTCGTCGGTCAGTATCCACACCTGGGGATGGCGCAGCAGCACGCCGGCAAGTGCCGCGAGTTCGCTGCGGCTGTAGGCAGCACCGGTCGGGTTGCCCGGCGAATTGAGCACCAGCCACTTGGTGCGCGGCGTGATCGCCGCTTCGAGTTGCTCGGCGGTCAGCTTGAAGCCTTTGTCTTCGCGGCACTCGACCGCCTTTGGCGTGCCGTCGGCGACCAGCGCCATGTCGCAGTACGACACCCAGTACGGCGCGGGTATCACCACTTCGTCGCCCTGCGAAAGTGTCGCCATCATCGCGTTGAACACGATCTGCTTGGCGCCGTTGGCGACCGTGATCTGGTCGCGGGCGTAGACGAGGCCATTCTCGCGCTTGAATTTCAGGCGCACCGCATCTTTCATTTCGTCGGTGCCGTCGACGGTGGTGTAGCGCGTATCGTTGCGCGCCATCGCTTCGACCACTGCGCGCTTGACGTTGTCAGGCGTCGGGAAATCAGGCTCGCCGATGGTGAGGCCTATGATGTCGCGCCCCTGCGCGCGCAGCTCGCGCACTTTCTGCGTGGCAGCGTTGCTCGGGGAATGTTTGATGCGATTCAGTCGCGGTGCAAATATCATGTTCATGCCGCGCAACAGCCGCTCGAAAGCGGGATGCCACGGCCCTCCTTGGTTATTCGATCTTGATGCCGCGCTCGCGGATGACCTTGCCCCACTTGGCAGATTCCGCTTTGTTATAGGCGACGAATTCCTCGGCCGAACTGCCGACGGTTTCTATGCCCTGGTTGAACAGCTTTTCCTTGACGTCCGCGGCGGCGAGCGCGCGGATCAACTCCTTGTTGAGCTTGGCGACGATTTCACGCGGCGTGCCGGCCGGTGCGAAGGCGGCGAAAGTCGTCGACGATTCGAAACCTTTCAAGCCGGATTCGGAGATGGTCGGCAGATCGGGCATCATCGCCGAGCGCTTGGCCGTGCTGGCGGCGAGCGGACGCAGCCGGCCGACCTTGGCAAACGGCAATGCGGTAATGACATCGACGAAGGACAACATGGTTTCACCGCCAAGCAAGGCCTGTGCGGACGGGCTGCCGCCTTTGTACGGTATGTGGACCATCTTGATGCCGGCCGAATTCATCAGCAGTTCAGTGGCGAGATGGCTGGTGCTGCCGGGACCCGCCGACGAAAATACCAGTGCGTCAGGTCTGGCTTTCGCCAGGGCGATCAACTCCCTGACGTTTTTTGCCGGGATCGATGGATGCACCGACAAAATCTGCGGACTGATGGCGAGCAGCGAAACCGGCGCGAACGCCGCATCGTTATCGTATTGCAGCGTCTTGTAAAGGTGCGGCGCAATTGCAAACGTGCTGTTGCTGCCCACCAACAGCGTGTAGCCATCGGGCGGCGATTTCGCCGCCAGCGTGTGCCCTATGGTGCCGGTGGCGCCGGCGCGATTGTCGATCACGAACTGCTGGCCGGTGTACTCGGTCAGCTTGGCGGCCAGGATGCGGCCGATCGAATCGGTCGAGCCGCCCGCCGCCCACGGCACGATCACGCGCACCGGCTTGCCCGGATATTCCTGCGCGAACGCCGCCGCCGTAAGCAATACCCACGCCGCAACGGCGCGCACCGCCAATGAATGGATCATGATTGTGAACTCCTGAAAATACACTTCGGCATAAGCAAAACGGGCACCAGCGCAAGACGCAGACCGGCGCCTCAAATTATATGCCATTAGCTGCCCGGGATGATGCCCGGCGGCAGCGTGTAGCAGTAATCGCTGATATCGCAGGGCTTGCACAACCAGATGCGGTCTTTCAGCTTGTGCTCGATGCAGTGCTTCAGCGCCGCGCGCAACGGGCGCAGACGGAACGGCTGGCCGAACACATACGGATGGATGGAGATATTGCAGACCAGCGGCGCCTGCGCGCTCTGCTCTATCATTTCGTCGAACTGGTCGACCATCATGTCGCAGAACTCGCGCGCGCTGTGCTGGCGATGCACCACGGCAGGCGAATCGTTGATCTCGGCCGGATACGGCACGCACAGCAGCGGGCCCGCGCGCGTGCGCATCCAGATCGGCTGGTCGTCGCACGGCCAGTCCATCAGGTATTGATAGCCGGCTTCTTTCAGCAAGTCGGGCGTGGTCGGATTTTCGTAAGTACCGGCACCCATCCAGCCCTTGGGCGCTTTGCCCTCGTTGCGGGTGAAGGTGTCGGTCACGTCCTTGATCGCGCGCGCTTCATCCGCTTCCCACTTGAAGTCGTGCAGATTCTCGGCATTGGTGCGGCCATGGGCGACGATTTCGTCGTCGCGGCGGCGGATGGCGTCGAAAATCTGCGGCGCTTCTTCATACAGCCAGCTATTGGTGTTATGCGCGGCGGGCAATTTCATTTCGTCGAACATATCGAAAAAGCGCCAGATGCCGACGCGGTTGCCGTAGTCGCGCCACGAGTAATTGCGATGGGTCTGCGGCTCGCCGTGCTTGGCGTTGTCGTGGCCGCGCCCCTTGCCGAACGCGAAACATTCGATATTGGTCGTCAGACAGAATGCGAGGCGCTTGCCACCGGGCCAGTGGTAGTCCTTGCGCTCGGTGATCGGCGAGTAATCGTAGCGCCCGTGGTGCGGCAGTGGATTCGATGACATGTCGTGCAATCCTCAGTCGACGCGCGCGCCCGACGCCCTGACCGCCTTGCCGAGTTTGTCGATGTCCGCGGCGATGTGCGCGGCGAACTCGGCGGGCGTATCGGTAATCGCATCGACGCCGAGGCTTGCGTAGACCGTCTTCACCTCGGCCGCGTTGACCGCCTTGATGAATTCGGCGTTGAGTTTGCCGACGACGGCAGCCGGCAGGCCCGCCGGCCCCAGCACGCCGCTGTAGAGCACGACGTCGAAACCTTTGAGTCCGCTTTCCGCCACTGTCGGCACCTCCGGCGCCGCCGCATTGCGTTTGGGCGTCGTCACGCCCAAAGCGCGCAGGCGACCGGCTTTGACGTTGGCGAGTGCCGGCGGCATGGTGGAAAACGTCACCGCGACTTCGCCTGCCAGCAGTGCCTGCACCGCCTGGGCGCTGCCTTTGTATGGCACGTGGATCAAGTCGATGCCGCCCATGGTTTTGAATGTTTCGGCGGCGAGATGCAGGATCGTGCCGTTGCCCGACGACGCAAACGGGATCTGCCCCGGCTTCGCCTTGCCGAGCGCGATCAGTTCCTTCACCGACTTCACCGGCAGCGAGGGATGCACCACCAGCATCAACGGGCTAGCCGCCACCAGCGTGATCGGCGTGAAGTCCTTGACCGTATCGTATGGAAGTTTCTTGTAGAGGCTGGCGTTGATCGCCTGCGTGGTCATGTCCTGCATGAACAGCGTGTAGCCGTCGGGCGGTGCTTTGGCGACCAGTTCAGCCGCGATGGTAGTGCCGGCGCCGGCGCGATTATCGACCACGACCTGCTGGCCGACCTGCGCCGACAGGCGCGCGCCGAGCGCTCGCGCGAGCACGTCGGATATACCGCCAGCGGTAAAGCCGACCACGAGTCGCATCGGCTTGCTGGGGAAATCGGACTGCGCCACTGCGGATATCGATGTCAAACCCGCGAGAACGCACACTACGACCGCATGAACACGAAATAGCTTCAAGGCTTGCTCCATTTTACGATTGAGATTTCGCCACCGAATGCAAGAATCGCGCCTACGGCAAACATACTAGCACGATAATTTTCGAGGCCGCCGCGCAACGGTCAGCCCGGCTTCACAGCAACCACTCCATCCCGTCCGGAATCGGCGGGAGTTTCCGCAGCGAAGCCGCCCGAATTCACATACACATGCTGGATAGGCGCGCGAAATGCGCTTGCCGTTGCGGGCTTCTGCATCACCGCATATAGCGTGGCGTTTTTGCCGAGATGCCCGCCGACTGCCAGTTCCAAGATCTGCTTGCGGTAAGTGAGATCGATGAACCGCGGCGGTTTCAGTTCGGCGTAACCATGGATGAGCATGGTGTAACCGTTGGCTGCCGCGAGGTCCCAGTAAAAAGTCGAATTAAAACTGTAAAAGCCGTGCTCCAGCCAGCCGCGGAACGGCATCACGTGCACCATCAGGCCGCCCGGACGCGTCAGATCGTGCACGGTGCGGAAAAACTGGCCGATGTCGAAAATATGCTCCGCGGTGCCGGCGTTGATGAGGATGTCGAACTGCTCGCCTAAAGACACCGGGTAATTGAGGTCTATCTTCAGCGCCTCCGGGGTGCCGTGAAAATCGATCGCCGTATATTTCCGGTAGTCGAGGCAGGCCCTGAAAAAAAGCTTCGCCAGATCCCATGCCCGGTAATCCGTGGCGCCGGACAGGATGCCGGCCATGCGCAAATGCAGTTCTTCGCGCAGTTGCTCATCCTGCACCAGGTCGTCGATGTCCTCGGACAGCATCTCGAACGGCACGTCGCCGTACCATGCGCCCTCGCCGAGTTCCAGGATGCTGGGCCGCGGCGGAATCAGGCCCGCGCTGCGCAGCCGCAAAAACACGGTGCGATCATTGTGGGTGATGCCCATGGAAGAACGCGCCGCGCAGACCCCTGCTACGGCAGCAGTACCGTCGAGCCGGTGGTCTTGCGCGCTTCGAGATCGCGGTGCGCCTGCGCCGCTTCTTGCAACGGATAAGTCTGGTTGATGGAGATTTTGACCGCCTTGCTTTTCACCACCGCGAAGAGATCGCGCGCCGCCGCCGTCAGGTCTTCGCGCGTCGCCGTATAGGTAAACAGTGTAGGCCGCGTCAGAAACAGCGAGCCCTTCGCCGCCAGCACGCCGGGGTTGAACTGCGTCACCGCGCCGGACGAATTGCCGAAGCTCACCAGCATGCCGCAGGGTGCCAGGCAATCGAGTGAGCCCATGAAGGTATCTTTGCCGACACCGTCATAGACGACCGGGACGCCCTTGCCCTTGGTGATCTCCTTGACGCGCTTCACGAAATCTTCGCGCGACGTGACGATCACGTGCTTGCAGCCCGCCTTCTTCGCGAGTGCCGCCTTCTCATCGCTGCCGACCGTGCCTATCACGGTGGCACCCAGGTGCTTCGCCCACTGGCACAGGATCTGGCCGACGCCGCCCGCCGCGGCATGCATGAGTATGGTGTCGCCTTTTTTGACCTTGAACGTGCGCTTGAGCAGATACCACGCGGTCATGCCCTTGAGCATGATAGACGCGGCGATCTTGTCGTCGACGCCGGCCGGGATCTTGACGACGCGCGCGACCGGCCGTATACACACCTCGGCGTAAGAGCCGATCGGGTTCGCGTAAGCGACATGGTCGCCGACTTTGAATTCCCTGACCCTGGGGCCGACCGCTTCGACGATGCCAGCACCTTCCATGCCGAGCGTCAGCGGCAACGGCATCGGGTAGAGCCCGGTGCGATGGTAGGTATCGATGAAATTGAGCCCGGCCGCGGTGGTGCGCACCCGAACTTCGCCGGCCGCGGGCTGTCCAACCTTGACTTCTTCCCAGCGCATGACTTCGGGACCGCCGGTTTCGTACATGCGAATTGCGTGTGGCATTGCCGTTCTCCGTTTTCAAATTGTGGGGAGGGGGAACTACCGTGAGCGTCCTGCCGTGAGCGTTACACATAGTAGCGGAATCTCCGGAAACCTCAAACCGCGCCGCACCGGGCTGGCGCGTGTCAGCCAGATTGCAAGTTGTAACGTTATGTAAGTCCGCTACGGGTGCTGTCTCCCGGCGCGGTCTAATGATTCGACAGCCAATTTCGGGAGCCCCTCATGAAACGCACGATTTTTGCCATTGCCGCCGCCGCCATTGCCGGCAGCGCCTGCGCCGCCAGCGATTTTGTCGATACCGCGCAGGTCATTTCGTCCAAACCCATCATCGAACGCGTCTCCGAATCGCGCCAGGAATGCGATAACGTGCCGGCGCCGCAAAAAAGCGGCAGCGTGGTCGCCCCCATCCTCGGCGGCGTCATCGGCGGCTTGCTCGGCCACCAGGTCGGCCAGGGCAGCGGCCAGACCGCCGCCACCATAGTCGGCGCAACGGGCGGCGCGGTCGCCGGGAACGTCATCGGCAACCGCGCGAGTTCGCAACCCGAGCAGCGCTGCCGCACCATCGAATCTTCGCGCGAAGTGGTCAACGGCTACGATGTCGTTTACCGCTACAACGGCCGCGATGTGAGCGTTGCCCTGCCTTACAACCCGGGCAACACGATCAAGGTCGGCGTCGCCGCCATCCTCGACGACCGCGAAGGACGCGCCGGTTCTGGCAACGACAATTACGACAACCGGCCGCAACGCCGGCGCGGCCCGCAATAATTGCGGCGGCGCGCCGCCGCGTAGTTGCACCACCTCTGCAACCTTCCAACAGGGAACCTGGCAATGCGTAAAAAGATGCGGCAACTGGGACTGCTCGCGCTCGGCATATTCATGGGCGTGGTGATTTCGCTCAATTTTCCCGCAGTGGCACAGCCCGGCGCGAGCGGAACAACCGGAACGCTGCCGATCGAGGAGCTGCGCGCGTTCACCGAAGTCTTCGGCCGCATCAAGAGCGACTACGTCGAATCCGTCGATGACAAGAAACTCATCACCCAGGCCATCTCCGGCATGCTCGCCGGGCTTGATCCGCATTCGAGCTATCTCGACAAGGAAGAGTTCCGTGAAATGCAGGTCGGCACGCGCGGCGAGTTCGGCGGCCTTGGCATCGAAGTCGGCATGGAAGACGGCCTCGTCAAGGTGGTGTCGCCCATCGACGACTCGCCGGCGTCGCGCGCCGGCATCAAGGCAGGCGACCTGATCGTCAAGCTCGACAACGTTTTCGTCAAAGGCATGAGCCTGAACGACGCGGTCAAGCAGATGCGCGGCAAGCCCGACACGCCGATCACGCTGACCATCGCGCGCAAAGGCGAAGACAAGCCGCTGGTTTTTACGCTGAAGCGCGCCGTGATAAAAATTCAAAGCGTGAAATCACAGCTGCTCGAGCCGGGCTACGCGTATTTCCGCGTCACCCAGTTCCAGGGCCCGACCGGCGAAACGCTCGCCAATGCGATCCAGAATGTATTCAGACAGAACGCCGGCCCGATGCAGGGCATAGTGCTTGATCTGCGCAACGATCCGGGCGGCCTGCTCACTGGCGCCGTCGCGGTATCGGCCGCGTTCCTGCCGAAAAATGCGCTGGTGGTTTATACCGATGGCCGCACCGAAGACGCGAAAATGCGCCTCACCGCGAGCCCGGTGAATTATCTGGGCAACGGTGCACAGGACTATCTGGCGAAACTGCCGCCCGCGATCAAGGATGTACCTATGGTGGTGCTCGTCAACGGCGGTTCAGCGTCGGCCTCCGAAATCGTCGCCGGCGCGCTGCAGGACCACAAGCGCGCGGTCATCATGGGCACGCAGACTTTCGGCAAGGCCTCGGTGCAAACCATACTGCCGCTCGGCGACGGCACCGCAATCAAGCTCACCACCGCGCGCTACTACACGCCCAACGGGCGCTCGATACAGGCGCGCGGCATAGTGCCCGACATCGCGTTGGACGACGGCACGCGCAGCGCGGCCAATCTGAAAGTGCGCGAAGCGGACCTGAGCAAGCACTTGATCAACGATCGCGAGCAGGCCGACGCGCCGGTCGCCGCCATTCCGGCCGGCAATGCATTTGGTTTCGTGCCGGCGGCGCGCCCGCAGAATGTGGACGACAAGGACCTGAGGCCCGCGCCCGGTGAAGTCGTCGCCAGGGGCGACTACGAACTCGCGCAGGCAATCGCTTTTCTCAAAAGCCGCGGCACGCTGCATGCCGGCGTAAATTAGAAACCCATCTCAAAAGCACAACATCGACAAGCAACCGCCGATAAACGCCGATTGACGCCGATTTAATTCCAGACGTGTCCAATAACCAACGTCGAATGCCTTGATCTTGCCTGCGTTCATCCGCGCACCCCTCAAGGGGGTATTAAAAAGAATTCATCGGCGGTTCCAAACTGTTTTTGAGACAGCTAACAATCACTCACTGACAACAAAAAAGGCAGGGTTTTATCTCTGCCTTTTTTTCGTGCGCGGCCCGGCTTAAACCTGCGGGCGCGCTTTCTTCACATCATGGCGCGACACTTTCTTCGCCTTCTTGGCCTTGTGCGGCTTTACGGCAGGCGCGACGGCTTTCACCTGGGTAGAAGCTTGAGCGCGCTCCTTCGTCAACGTCTCCGCGCGATTGCGCATATCGGCGCGCTGTTCCCTGGTCAGCTCTTCCTTTTTTGCCGTATCGGCGGCAAAGCCTGATACGGAACCGAAAACAAAAGCCGAAGCTACGACAGCAACAAGTAACTTATTCATGGCGACTCCTCGGTGGTTGATGAATGAACGTGCCCTTGCGGGGCATGCATCCAATAACGGGGGGTTGCCGGCGGGGTTGACGGTTGCGGCGCGATGAAAAAATATTCCGGCGCCGTCTGCAAAAACGCGCCAAAGGCTGTCAAAAGCCTGTGGCGCGTATTGGTGATTACCGCGGCGGCCTGCGAAAGCAGGCGGGCAGCAGATAATCAGCGATGTCGTATTACAGTGCTTTCAGATCGCCGGCCGATGTTTTGCCGTCATTGCCTTTGGTCAATTCGTACTCGACTTTCTGGCCGTCCTTCAGCGTGCTCAAGCCGGCTTTTTCCACGGCCGAAATATGCACGAACACATCTTTCGAGCCATCATCGGCCTCGATGAATCCGAATCCCTTGGTTGCGTTGAACCATTTCACTGTTCCTGTAGCCACAGACATCTCCTGGTGTAGTTGAATGCCAGCCCGCGCGGTTTTTGCGGATCCAGACTGACAGGGCGACAGTCTACTCCTCAATGCGGCGGGCTACGAACGGAATCTGCGGGCGGCACACAGGCGCCGCGCATTGTCCGCGGTCGCCGGATCGCATGTTATGGTCACCGCAGGTGCGCGGAAATGCAGAAAGGATGGCGCGGGTGCTGAGCTTATTGCTGTCTACGGCCGCTTATTTCGCCGCCAGCTACCATATCAAGCGCTATCTGGACGAAATCGGGGCGCCCACGGGCCTTACGCGCAGCGCGCTGACATTTTGCGCCGCCATCTTGATCGCCTACAGCGTGGCGGCTGCTGCGGAATGGATACTTGGCTGACGGCACTCAGGCTGCGAATAAAGCGGCCGCGTCTATTCACCGCGAATCCCGGCGATGCGCGCCAACTCCTGCCACTTCGCCATTTCGACGGCGACATACTTGCCGAGTTCCGCCGGCGTCTTGATCGCCGGCTCGGCGCCCTCGCTGATAAAACGCTTCTCGGTGTCGGGCGCCTGCAGCACGGCCCTGGTTTCAAGGTTGAGCCGATTGACTATCGCTGCCAGTGTGCCGCGCGGCGCCACGACCCCCCACCAGTTCGCGGTCTGGTAACCCGGCACGCCGGATTCGCCTATGGTCGGCACGTTGGGCAGGATGCTGCTGCGCGCAGCGCCGCTCACCGCCAGTGCGCGCAATTTGCCCGAGCGGATAAAACTCGTCGTCTGTATCAGCGAACCGAGGGTCAGTTGCACCTGTCCGCCCACGGTATCGATCAGCGCCGGCGAGCCGCCCTTGTATGGCACGTGAACCATATTGGTTGCCGTCATATGTTTGAAGAGCTCCATGCCGAAATGCCCATTGCTGCCGACGCCGGTGGATGCATAGGCCAGTTGGCCGGGCTTGGATTTCGCCAGCTCGACGAGTTCCTGCACCGTATTCACTGGCACACTGGGATTGACCACCAGCACGTTGGGGCCGACGCCGAGCATCGCCACCCATGCGAAAGACTTGAGCGGATCGTACGGCAGTTTGTGGATGATCGGATTGGTCGTGAACGACGTCGAGATCACCAGCAGCGTGTAGCCGTCGGGCTGCGCATTCGCCGCGATTTCACTGCCGATGATGGAATTGCCGCCGACGCGGTTGTCGACTATCACCTGCTTGCCGAGACGCTCGCCCAGGCCAGTGGCGACCACGCGGCCGACGATATCGTTGCTGCCGCCCGCCGGGAACGGTACGATCAGGCGCACCGGGCGCTCCGGATAGGTTTGCGCCAGCGCGCTTGCGGCGGCAACCAGCATCAGGGAACAAACAACCGCGACAAGCGTGAAGCGCTGCATGGATCTCCTCTCTATTTTCCTAGAAATCTTTAATTCGTCGTCATAGCCTCGCGTGCGGGTATCCAGAAGCCAATTGACTTCGCCGGGTTTCCGCCTGCGCGGGAACGACGCAGGGGATGGCGTGCCACCCGAATTAACAATAAAACAGCGGTAACACGTCCGGCCGCGCGGCCGTTATTTTTTGGCGGCCAGCATTTCCAGGATGCCGCGCATCGCCAGGTAGTAACCGAAGATGCCGCAGCCGGTCACCACCGCGCGGCTGACACGCGCGATTTCCGAATCGCGCCCGCGCCGCGCCGGGTTCGAAATATGCAGCTCGACGGTCGGGAAACGCACCTGCGCGATCGCCGCCATCAGTGCCGGATGCCCGGTCGTATAACCCGCCGGATTGATGATGGCCGCATCGACGCCGGCATCGTGCGCCGCGTAGAACTTGTTGATGACTTCGCCTTCGAGGTTCGAGTGAAAAATCTCGACCTCGACGCCTAGCTCCTTCGCGTACTTGCGGATGTGCTCGTCGTACTCCGGCAACGTCATGGGGCCGAACACGTCGATTTGCGCCTTGCCGCGCATGTTCATGCCGGCGCCGTGCACGATCAGTACTTTAGCCATTGCTCACTCCCCAGTTGAATGCATCGCGGATATGATGGTTTCCGCTGCTCGATTGCAGAATAGCAGAATTCTATCCGCCCGATTTTTCACCATTCGCAATTTTCACCATTCGCAATTCACCATTCGCAATTGACCCCGTCCGATGGCGGGCGTAGCATGAAATCGAGCGACCGGTTGCACGGGCATATCATCGGCAACATCCGCGGTCGCGCCTGCTTCCAGTTTCGTCGCTATTTACCGGAGGTCCGTCATGGCTGACCGTCTCATCAAAAAAATCATTGAAGGCCAGGAGGTCGTGACCTCCACCGCCGACACCACCGTCGCCGACGCCGCCCGCCTGATGCGAGAGAAGCACATCGGCGCCGTGATCGTGGTCGAGAACGGCAAGCTGGCCGGCATCTTCACCGAACGCGATGCGCTGTTCCGCGTCGTCGCCGAAGGACGCGACGTGCAAAACACGCGGCTAGCGGATGTCATGACGCGCAACCCGCAGACCGTCAAACCCGACCAGCCGTTCTCGATTGCCCTGCAGATGATGTACGGCGGCAAGTTCCGCCACGTGCCGGTGGTCGAAGACGGCCGTCCCGTCGGCATCATTTCCGCGCGCGACGCGCTCGGCCCCGAACTCGAGGCCTTCGTCTACGAATTGCTGCGCCAGGAGCAGGTCGAAAATATTCTGGCTTAGGGTTTCCAGCAGCTTTCTCTGCGCCCGCCGCGGCGGGCGCGTTTTTATGCGCCGCGTGCGAAAATCGAACCATCCCCTGTTAACCAAAGGAAGAACTCATGGCCACCTCAAACAAGGTCGCGGTCGTCACCGGCGCGGGCAGCGGCATCGGCAAAGCCAGCGCGCTGGCGCTGCTGAAAGCGGGCTACAGCGTTGCGCTCGCCGGCCGGCGCGCTGAATTGCTGGAGCAGGCCGTCGCCGAATCGGGCGCGGGCGCCCGCGCGCTCGCAGTGCCAACCGACGTCGCCAAGCCCGCTGACGTCACCGCGCTGTTCGCGAAGACCAAAGAAAAATTCGGCAGCGTCGACGTGCTGTTCAATAACGCGGGGACCAACGCGCCGGGCATCCTGTTTGAAGACCTGACTTACGAAAAATGGCAGGCGGTGGTCGACGTCAATCTCACCGGCATGTTCCTGTGCGCGCAGGCGGCTTTCCGCATCATGAAGAGCCAGACGCCGCGCGGCGGCCGCATCATCAACAACGGCTCGATCTCGGCGCACGCGCCGCGCCCGGACTCGGCGCCTTACACCTGCACCAAGCACGCGGTCACCGGCCTCACCAAATGCATTTCGCTCGACGGCCGCAAGTACGACATCGCGTGCGGGCAGATCGACGTCGGCAACGCAATGACCGAGCTCGCTGCGCGCATGTCCAAAGGCGTCAAGCAGGCGAACGGCGAAGTCGCAATCGAAGCGATGATGGACGTCAAAGAAGTCGCCAACGCCGTCGTGCATATGGCTGACCTGCCGCTCGCCACCAACATCCAGTTCATCACCATCATGGCCACCAAGATGCCGTTTGTCGGACGTGGGTAGCGTACTGCCCGGGGCCGCGTGTTGACCCCGGCCGCGTGGCTGTGGATACCCATCACCATAGCGGCGGCGCTGGCGCAGACCGCGCGCAATGCCGCGCAGCGCCACTTAACGGCGTCGCTCGGCACGCTGGGTTCGACGCTGGTGCGCTTTCTGTATGGTTTGCCGTTCGCGGTGCTCTGGTTGCTGGGCGTCTACTTCGTCGGCGAATTTCCGCTGCCCGCGCCGAACGCGGCGTTCATCGGCTGGGTGGTGGTCGCCGCGCTGACGCAGATCGCGGCCACCGCGCTCCTGCTGCGGGTCATGGCCGAGCGCAATTTCTCACTCGGCATCGCTTATTCGAAAAGTGAAGCGCTGCAGGTCGTCGTCTTCGGCCTCGTTTTCCTGGGCGACGCGGTTACGCTGACCACGATAACCGCAATCGCTTTCGGCACGCTCGGCGTCCTTTTGCTCTCCCCCATCGACCGCAAAAATCCATTGCGCACGATGATCGCGGGCTGGACCACGCGTCCGGCCCTGCTCGGCGTATTGTCGGGTGCCGCCTTCGGCATCGCCGCGATCGGCTATCGCGGCGGCGCACTGGCGCTCGAAGGCGCCGCCTTCCCGATGGCGGCGGCGTACACGCTGGTCGCAGCACAAACACTGCAAACCGTGCTGCTGGTCGGCTGGCTGCTGGTGCGCGACGCGGCGGTGGTGGTGCGGGTTTGCCGCGCGTGGCGCGCTTCACTCTTCGCCGGACTGATGGGCGCGACTGCTTCGATGGGCTGGTTTACCGCGATGGCCATCGAACCGGTGGCGCACGTGCGCACGCTGGCCATGATCGAATTGCTGTTCGGCTATGTGGTGTCGCAGCGCATTTTTCGCGAGCGGGTGACGCCGCTCGAAATCACCGGCATGGTGCTGCTGACCATCGGGCTCATCGTCGTGACCCTCGGACGCTGATCACGCGAACCATGCACCGGACTGCACAGGAGCGCCGCAAGAAGCGCATGGCCGCCAAGCCGTGGTTTCTGTACCTGATCGAATGCCGCGACGGCAATCTGTATACCGGCATCGCCATCGATGTAGCGGCGCGTTACTCCGCGCACGCGAAGGGCAAGGGTGCGCGCTATACCCGCTCGCATCCGCCGCTGGGCCTGCTGGCAGTACTCGAATATCCCGATCGCGCGAGCGCATCGTCGGCTGAATACGCGATGAAACAGATGTCGGCAAGTGAAAAACGCGCCTACGCTTTGCTGCTCGCGCTGGGCGGCGCGGCGGCCGGCGTCGAACGTCTATAATCGCGGTTTGACCGACGCTCGCAACTTCCTGCGTGCACACAATCGAAAGGATTTTCATGTCTGCCACCACCACCGCTTCCGGCCTCGTCTACGAAGAACTCGCCGTCGGCGCCGGCGCTGAAGCCGCCGCCGGCCAGCGCGTCACCGTGCATTACACCGGCTGGCTCACCAACGGCACCAAGTTCGACTCCTCCAAGGACCGCGACGATCCGTTCGAATTTCATCTCGGCCAGGGCCAGGTCATCAAGGGCTGGGACGAAGGCGTTGCCGGCATGAAAGTCGGCGGCAAGCGCAAGCTGACCATCCCGCCTGAGCTCGGATACGGCGCGCGCGGTGCGGGCGGCGTGATTCCGCCGAACGCGACGCTGGTATTCGAAGTCGAACTGCTCGGCGTATAGGCGCGGCCGGACTGCAATTGCTGCGCGCACTGGTCACCGGGTTCGAACCTTTCGGCGGCGCCAGTCTTAACGCTTCTTACGAAGCCGTGCGCCGCCTGCCGCCGCGCCTGGGAGCGCTCGATATCGTCACCGCGCAACTGCCGACTTCGTATGCGCATTCCGGCACGGCGTTGATGCGGGAGATCGAGCGGACCGAACCCGCCATCGTTTTGTGCGTCGGCGAAGCCAGCGAGCGCACGGCGCTCAACATCGAACGCGTCGCGATCAACATGCAAACTGCGCGCATCGCCGACAACGACGGCGCGCAACCGCACGACGTGCGGATAATCGGCGGCGCGCCGTCCGCCTACTTTGCAACGCTGCCGATCGTGGCCATACACGAGGCGCTGATCGAAGCAGGACTGCCGGCGGTTGCTTCAAATAGCGCCGGCACTTTCGTCTGCAATCACGTGTTCTACACCCTCATGCATTGCGGCGCCGGCAACGCCGGAAAATTTCGCGCCGGCTTTCTGCACGTGCCAAGTTGGCGGAAAGACTCGTGCGAGCACGAGTCAGCGGCCGGCAGCGCGGCGCCGATGACGCTCGACGACATCGTGCGCGGCATTGGCATCGTACTCGCCACCACTGCCGTGCGGTAACGCCGGACGTCCCGCGCTCGCCGGCCCGAAAAAAGCTATGATGTCGGCCTGCTTCTAATTCGTACGCAAGCGCCGCCCGCGGCGACAACAATCAGGGAGAGGTCATGAAAGTTTGCATATTCGGCGCCGGCGCCGTGGGCGGCAACATCGCCACGCGTTTGATGGCGGCAGAGTGCTGCGAAGTTGCGGTGGTTGCGCGCGGCGCGCAGTTGCAGGCAGTCCGCGCGCGCGGCTTCTTGCTGCGCATGGGCGACCAGGAAATCCACGCCAAACCCGAAGTCGCCACCGATGATCCCTCGACCTTGCCGCCGCAAGACGTGGTGCTCATAGCGGTCAAAGCCACCGCCGCGCTCCCTGCCGCCGCAGCGGCCATCGGCAAACTGATCGCGCCCGGCGGCTGCGCGGTGTTTCTCAACAACGGCATTCCGTGGTGGTGGCAGCACGGGCTCAAAAGCGGCGGCAGCACGCTGTCGCTGCTGGACCCTGAGGGCGCGCTGTGGAACCACGTCAAGCCGGAACGCACGCTGGGTTGCGTCGTGCATTCGCCGAACGACCTCGTCGAGCCCGGCATCATCGTGCATACGGGCCCGAACCACCTCATCATCGGCGAGCCGGACGGTTCGTCGAGCGCGCGGCTCAATACCGTTGTCGAAATGCTGCGCGGCGGCGGCATCGACGTGCGTGTGTCGAACGAACTGCGCCGCGACATCTGGCAAAAGCTCGTGCTGAACGCGTCGGGCAACACGCTCGCCGCGATGACGCGCAGCGATCTCGGCGAGCTAGGCACCGATCCCGGCCTGTGTGAATTGTCGATCAAGGTGATGCGTGAAGCGCTCGCCGTCGCCGCGGCACAGGGCTGGGACCTCACCGCTGAAATGGACGTCGAGAAACTCGCGCGCCGCGGCAAGCCAGGTCAGCGCCCGTCGATGCTGCAGGACGTGACGCAACATCGCGCGCTCGAAGTCGAAGCGCTGCTCGGCCAGATTCAGGCGTTCGCGCGCGAACTGAAAATCGCCACACCCAGCATCGACGTCATCCTGCCGCTGCTGCGCGGGCTCGACCGCGGGCTGCGCGCAGCGTAGCGGAACATTTGCACATGCTGAAACTATGGGGCCGCCAGTCGTCGGGGCGCACGCAGAAAGTATTGTGGACGCTCGCCGAGATCGGGCTTGAGTTCGAGTTCATCCTCGCCAGCGCCGAGATGGGACCGGCCGGCCACGTGTCGAAAGGCAACAAACCTTTCGGCGTCGTCGACACACCCGAGTACCGCGCAAAAAACCCCAACGGCCGCGTGCCGACCATAGACGATGACGGGTTCGTACTGTGGGAGTCGAACTCCATCATCCGCTACCTGGCGATGCAGTACGCGCCGGACATGTTGTACGGCAATGACATCAAGACCTTCGCTTCCGCGAGCCGCTGGACCGATTGGGAAAACAACGAGCTCTTGCCGCCGCAACACGATATGGCGATGCATCTCATCCGGCTGCCGGAAAGCCAGCGCGACCCGCAGGTGCTGGCAAAGGCCTGCGCAAAATTCGCGCGCGCCATCGCCATCGCCGACCAGCAACTTGGGCGCACCCGCTACATCGCGGGCGAGCGTTTCACTTACGGGGATATTCCGCTAGGCCTGCGCGTGCATCGCTGGCACGTGCTCGGGCTCGCGACCGAGACGCCGCCTAACATCGCGCGTTGGTACGCGGAGATGAAAGCACGGCCCGCGTTCAATCGCTGGACTGCGGACCCGGCGCACCACCTCGAAGGGTAATGCCCGCAAAAAATTGCTTCGTTCCCGCGTCGGCGGGAACCCAGGAGATTTAGATGTGCTGGATGCTCGCCGGCGCGGGCATGACGATTAAAGCGAAGCTCTTAACCCGACTTGCGGTTCGATTCCTTGATGATCGCTTTACGATTCTTGCGACCGAGCACCTTGTTGTGACGCGCCTGCACTGCGTTCACCGAATGCGCGCCGCATTTCGTGCATTCAGATTGCATCACGCCAGACGCCACCGCTTTGGCGCCGCCGAATGCTTTCGGATCGGCCACTTCGGCCATCTGCTTCAAAGTCTCTTCGCCGCATTTCCAGCAGGTGAGATCGGTCATGACTTTCGCTGTTGCGATTTGCGCTTCCATGGTGTGTTCCTTCGTTCGTAAGTTTTACCGGCGGCCTGCCACAGGCAATCGGAGACAATAGGCGACCACTATTAGGCACTCCCATCACTCAACGGCAATGCGACGCCGTTGCTGCGCGCGCGCTGCCGCTGCGATAAGATGACGAACTCGGGAAATGCATAGGGGCGCGACCTGCCGCCCGTCTGCGTGACCAGGATAAATGGCGTGGCGGCCCGGACTGTAACCCACTACCGCCATCAGCGGAAAACAATCGGGCGTTTCGAGGAGCAAAAATGCGCGCAGCACGCTTAATCACCGTTTTTACGGCCGCTTTGTTGACTATGCTGGCGGCACCGGGCGCCTCGGCGCAGGCCTACCCGTCGAAACCGATCAAATTGATTTCGCCTTATCCGCCGGGTGGCGGCACGGATGCGGCAGCGCGCATCATCGCGACGGCGCTCGGCGAGCAGCTCGGCCAGCAAGTGGTGGTCGATACGCGCGGCGGCGCCAGCGGCCTGATCGGCACCGAACTCGCCGCCAAGTCGGCGCCCGACGGTTACACCATAGTGCTCGGCAATGTCGCGCCGCTCGCCATCCTGCCCGCCGCCACGCCCAAGCTGCCGTACGATCCCATCCGCGATTTCAATCCGCTCAGCCTTATCGCGTTGTCGGATTACGTGCTCACCGTGCATCCTTCGCTGCCCGCGAAAAACATCAAAGAGTTGATAGCGCTGGCCAAAGTCAATCCGGACAAATTGACTTACGCATCCAGCGGCAGCCTCGGCGCGCCGCATCTCGCGGGTGAACTGCTAAACCTGCTGGCGAAAGTGAAGACCATGCACATCCCGTACAAAGGCAACGGCCCCGCCGCCATCGCCGTGATGTCCGGCGAAACGACCATGATGTTCGGCACCGGCCCGTCGGTCGTGCCACACGCGCACACGGGCAAGTTGCGCATGCTCGCGACCACCGGCCCCAAACGCACCCTGCCGGACCTGCCCGCCATGAATGAAATACTGCCGGGCTATGACGTCACGCAATGGTACGGGCTGCTGCTGCCGGCGGGCGCGCCGAAGGAAGTCATCGAGCGCCTGCACAAGGAAATCGTGCGCGCCATCGCCAACCCGAAAATCGCCCAGCTTTATACCAACCTCGGCACCCAGCCGCTGACCAACACGCCGGAAGAATTTCTCGCTTTCATCAAGGCGGAAAAAGACAAATGGGGCAAGGTGATTCAGACGGCCAACATCAAAGCCGACTAAAGCGGGAATGGGGAACGGGGAACGGGTCAATGCTTTTACCCATCGCTCATCACACATGACTCATCACCAGCGAAATGGAGCAGCGCGAGTGAGCGAAACAATCGACGAATTCGAATTTTTTCTCGACAAGCACTGGTCGGACGGGCTGCCGGTCGTCACGCCGACCGAGGAGCGCGTCGCGCGCATGCTCGCCGCCACGCGCCGCGCTCCGGATGAAGTCGTCGGCCTGATTCCGCCGGCGATGGAGCCGGCCACCGTGCGCACCGTCGCCATCCACGCGCTGATGGCGGGCTGCAAACCCGAATATCTGCCGGTAGTACTGGGCGGCATCGCACTCATGCTGCGCGAGGAATTCAACCTGAACGGCGTGCAGGGCACCATGCACGGCGTCGCTCCGCTGATGGTGGTGAACGGCCCCTACGCGCAAAAAATCGGACTGCACGGCGGCAACGGCTGCTTTGGCCCGGGCTTTCGCGCCAACGCCTCCATCGGCCGCGCGATCCGGCTGATGCTGCTGAATCTCGGCGGCGGCATTCCGGGTGTCGGTTCAGCCACCGTGTTTTCCACACCGCTGCGCTACACCGCCTGCCTGACCGAAAACATGGAACGCAGCCCGTGGGAGACGCTCGCGGTATCGCGCGGCTATGCAACCGACGACAACGTGATCAGCTGCGCGATGGTCGAAAGCCCGCGCCTCTGCTACGACGACGTCAGCCAGGAACCTGAGCGGCTACTGACCGGCATCGCCGACTCGATGGCCGCCATGAGTTCGTGGAACATGCACGTGCGCTCCGACATGGTGGTGGCGATGGGCCCGGAACAGGCGACGATCTGCGCTCGCAGCGGCTTGAGTCGCGCAGATGTACACAGAACCTTGATCGAGATGGCGCAGCGCAAAGTCGGCGACCTGAAACGCGGCGGCAACTGGCGGCGCGAACGCGCGCTCAAAATCAATATCGACCCCGACGACGACAATGCGATGGTGCCGGTGATCAAAGACCCGCGCGACCTTCACCTGATCGTCGCCGGCGGCTGGGGCCCGCTCACCGCGGTGTGCCACGGCTGGGGTGGCGGCAGCCGCGCAGTTCACGGCACTTACGATATCTAAATCTTGAACCGCGATGGACGCAAAGGACGCGAAGGAAGGCGATAAGAAAAAAGGGAACCGTCATTCCAGTGATTTCACTCTGTGGATTCTGGCTTTCGCCAGAATGACGATTCTTTTGCTTTCCTTTGCGTCCTTCGCGTCCTTTGCGGTGAAGCTTTACGTTTTAGGCAGGAGTAAGCATTGAGCGAAGCAATCGACGAATTCGAATTCTTTCTCGACAAGCAATGGTCGGACGGCCTGCCGGTCGTCACGCCGACCGAGGAGCGCGTCGCGCGCATGCTCGCCGCCACGCGGCGCGACCCCGGCGAACTCGTCGGAAAAATTCCGCCCATGCTCGAGCCTGCCACCGTGCGCACGGTGGCGATACATGCGCTGATGGCGGGCTGCAAACCCGAATACCTGCCGGTCGTGCTGGGCGCGCTCGAACTCATGCTGCGCGAGAAATTCAACATGAACGGCGTGCAGGGCACCATGCACGGCGTCGCACCGCTGATGATAGTCAATGGCCCTTACGCAAAAACCATCGGCATCCACGGCGGCAACGGCTGCTTCGGCCCGGGCTTTCGTGCCAACGCCTCCATCGGCCGCGCGATCCGCCTGATGATGATGAACCTCGGCGGCGGCATCGCGGGCGTTGCGTCCGCCACCATTTTCGCTACCCCGATGCGTTATACCGCTTGCATCACGGAGAACATCGAACGCTCGCCGTGGGAAAGCCTTGCCGTGTCGAAAGGCTACGCCGCAGACGCCAACGTGATCACCTGCGCGATGGTGGAAAGCCCCAAGCTCTGCTTCGACGACGTCAGCCAGGAACCGCAGCGCCTCTTGACCGGCATCGCCGACGGCATGACCGGCATGGGCTCGTGGAACATGCACGCGCAGTCCGACATGGTCGTTGCCATGGGCCCGCAGCACGCCGCGATTTGCGCCAACGGCGGCCTTTCCCGCGCCGACGTGCACCGCAAACTTTGCGAGATGGCGGGCCGCAAGGTGCGCGACCTCAAGGGCGGCGGCAACTGGCGGCGCGAGCGCGCGCTGCAATTCCCGATCAAAGTCGACCCCGACGACGACGATTGCTTCATTCCGGCGATCAAAGACCCGCAGGACCTGCAGCTCATCGTCGCCGGCGGCTGGGGCCCCTGCACCGCCATCTGCCACGGCTGGAGCGGCGGCAGCCGCGCAGTCCACGGCGAGTACACCCCGTAGATCCATGACAAGCAACCGCCGATGAACGCAGATAAACGCGGATAAAATCAAAGCTGAAATGACTGAGAATCTGACTCATGAAACTCATCTGCGTTCATCGGCGTTCATCGGCGGTTCCACATTGCTTTTGAGTTAGAAAAGGAAACAATTATGGCCAACGACCTTCCATTCATCGACCCCACCGCCGGCGGCGGCAAGGCGCGCATCGCGTTAGCACCCCGCCCGATGGACCTCGCCGGCAAAACCGTCGGGCTGCTCGACAACACCAAGGAGCAGGGCGACCTGATTCTGGAAACTGTGGCGACGGCGCTGCGCGAGCGCTACGGCGTGGCGAAAGTGGTCATCCGCCGCAAAGAGCATTACTCGAAACCAGCGACCGACGCGCTGATAGCCGAGATGGCGAAGGAAGTGCAGGTGGCGGTCGCCGCCGTCGGCGGCTGAGGGTCATGCACGTTGTGCAGTGTGCACGACACCGTAGAATTCGAAAAGTTGGGGATCCCGGCGACCACTATCATCACCGCGGCCTTCACCAACGCGGCGATCTTCCAGTTTCGCGCCAAAGGCATGGACGGCCATCCCTATATCGAGCTGCCGCACCCGGTCAGCAATCTCAAGCCCGATGAGATGCGCGAGGTCACGCTGCGTTACGTTGAGCGGCTCGTCAAACAGCTGACGGCGTAATCGGCTGCTTCCGTCGCAACCGCCAACGCGACCGCACAATTCGGCGGCAAAGAAACGGACCCGGGTCAGGCTTGCAAAACCTGCCTTGACCATTCCGCGTGAGCCAGGAGCGAGCGATCGCGATCCGCCGCGCCGATCAATTGCACACCCAGCGGGAGCCCGCGCGGACCGTGGCCGAACGGCACCGTCAGACACGGCAACCGCAGCAGCGTCCACAGCAATCCAAAGGTCGGATCGCCGGTGCTGTCGATCGTGGGCGCTTCGCCTCGCGTGCTGGGTGCGAGCAGAACATCGTAATCGCGGAACGCGTCGGCAATCCGCGCGCGGCCGCGGTCGGCTGCGGCGCAACCCGCTGCGTACTGATCGCGCGTGATTTTGCCGCCGGCCGCGATGCGGCTGGTGAGGGAAGCTGAAATCAATTCGGGATGGCGTGTGCGCTCGAAGCTCAGTGCGCGAAAAAACTCGTAAGCGCTGATCTCGGTCTGGATTCGGTTCAACTCTCCAAAACCGGGATCGAGGACGAGTTCCGTAACCGGGGCGCCTGCGGCAGCGAGCTTGTGTGCGGCCCGTTCGAGATTTTCGCGAGTTGCGTCATCGGCCTCGCCCCACCACGGGGTACGGCACAGGCCTACGCGCGGGCGGGTGTTGCCGTTGCCACCGAAACGCATGGGCGGAAGGCCGGTCAACTCCTCGAGTATCAACGCCGCATCCGGAACGGTTCGCGCCAGGATTCCAATCGTGTCGAGCGATTCGGCCAGGAACTTGAGCCCGGCGCGGTTGATGAGGCCGAACGAGGGCTTGAACCCCACGACACCGCAATAGGCGGCGGGCCGGATTATCGATGAAGACGTCTGCGTGCCGAGGGCGACCGGGACCATAAAATCGGCGACCGCCGCCGCGGACCCGCTCGAGGAGCCGCCCGGAGAACGCAACGGATTCAGCGGATGGCGCGTCTTGTTGGGATGCCGGGTGGCGAATTCCGTCGAAACCGTTTTGCCCAGAATCAATCCGCCGAGCTCGCGGATCTGCGCCACGCACGCCGCATCCCAAGCCGGCACGTTGCCCTTGTAAATCGGCGAGCCGTATTCGGTCGGCATGTCGTGCGTATCGATGACATCCTTGATGCCGACCGGTATGCCATGAATGCGGGAGCGCCGGGGCAGCTTGTCGATCGCGCGCGCCGCCGCGAGCGCCTGCGCGGGATCGATGCAGGCCCAGGCTTGAACTTCACCTTCCCTGGCGGCGATGCGCTCGAGGCACGACGCCGTCAGGGCTTCGCATGTCAGCTTGCCGTCGGCGATGGCACGGGACGCTGCGGCAGCAGACAGCTGATGCGCGGCATTGACGGACTTCATCGGTTATGCAGATGCCCGCATCAACTATGCGGCCAGTGCCGGATGCCGCTCGACCCACTTCGTTTCCCGCTCGTAAGCGTGGCCGGCGCGGTAGAGCAGCGCCTCGCTGAACGGTTTGCCGACGAGCTGCATGCCCAATGGCAAACCCGCTTTGCTGAAGCCGGTGGGGATCGAGAGCGCGGGACTGCCGGTTACGTTAAAAGGCGACCGCGCCTGGCGGGCGTAGGTGCGATCGATTTCCGCGGGATCGTCGATACGGCAGGCCGGATCCAGTGCGCTCGCCGTTATCACGATGTCGATGTCCGAAAACAGCGCGTGAAACGCACGCGTGAGCTTACCGCGCACGCGCAGCGCATTGATGTAGTCCGCAGCGCTGACGAAAGCGCCCGCCAGAATGCGCTCCCGCGTGAGGCGGGCATAATCCTCTGGCCGCTCTTGCAGCCATTTTTCATGGATGGCGTAAGCTTCCGCGCTCAGTATGGCGCGGTTGCAAGCTGCGTATTCACCCAGCGGCGCGGTTTCGATTTCTTTTACGCTTGCGCCCAGCCCGGCGAATACCTTCAGCGCCGCTTCGATGCTGGCCACCATTTCCGCGTCACCCTCAAGATCGCGCGTGTAGAAGTGGCGGATGACGCCGATTCTCAATCCTTTGGCACCCTGCCCGAGGGCCGCCATGTAGTTGCCTGCGCGGGCATCGGCGCTCGCGGGGTCTAACGCATCGTGCCCGGCGATGAGATCCAGCATCAATGCGTTGTCTTTGACCGTGCGCGTCAGCGGACCGATATGATCGAGCGAGTACGCGAGCGGAAACACGCCGCGCCGGCTGACCAGACCGTACGTGCCCTTCATGCCGACGACGCCGCACATGGTTGCCGGATTGCGTATCGAACCCGCGGTGTCGGAGCCGATCGCAGCCGGCACAAAGCCCGCAGCCGTCGCTACGCCGGAGCCGCTCGACGAGCCGCCGCAAAAATGATCGCGATTCCAGGGATTGCGCGCGGGCGGCCACGGCAAATCGAAACAGGGGCCGCCGGTGGCGAACTCGTGCGTCGAGAGCTTGCCCATGAACACGCCGCCGGCCGCGCGCAGCTTTTGCGTCACCACACTGTCGGCGGCGGCGATGTTGTCCGCGAGTATCTTCGAATGCGCCGTGGTGGGCAGGCCGGCGTAATCGACGATGTCCTTCAAGCCGTAGGGCACGCCGTGCAGCGGACCGCGCCATTCGCCGCGCGCGATTTCCGCCTCCGCGCGCCGCGCATCCGCCAATGCTATTTCCGGCGTGAAGTGAAGAAACGCGTTGAGCTTGCCGTCGTACTGTTCGACGCGCGCTATCAGCGCCTTGGCGTATTCGACGGGGGAGAGTTTTTTGTCGCGCAGCAGTTCGGCGGCCTCGGCAACGCTGAGAAAAGCAGGGTCACTCATCGCTCGGCGCTTTCGCGCAGCCGAAAGACGTGCGACGGCTCGTCGGCCGGCGTCAGATTCGCCGTCGGCAGTACGGCCCGCCGCCGCTGCGCGGCCTGCGTTGCCTGCAACAGTTGCTGCACATGTTCTTCCGTGAGCCGGGTGAGGCCCGCTCGCGCGGCAAGCGCGCGCACCTCTTCGAGTGTGACTTCTTTTAGCATGGTGTGCCTGGTCCCGAATAAGAACGCAAAAACGTTTTGTGCTATTCTGTTTTCAGCAAGAGCAGAAGAGCAGGCGGGTTTGGGTTTATCCGGTATCTGCCGCCTGCAAAATTATGGCGCTGTACGTTTTCATCATAGCATCGTTTAAATCCGTCGCAGAACTCTGCATATGGCAGAAACCGGCCGCTCGGGAGAAACCGCATGAACGCGAAATCGCTGGTCGTCGCAAGTCTCTGCCTGCTGTGCGGATCCGCCGCGTGGGCGCCGGTCGCCGCGGCCGCGCAATGGCCTGAACGCGCGATCCGGGCCATTGTTCCGTGGGCGCCGGGCGGCAGCACCGATGTCGTGGGCCGGCTCGTCGCGGCGGACCTGACGACGCGACTCAAGCAGACGGTGATCATCGATAACCGTGCCGGCGCCGGCAGCATCATCGGCCTGCAAATCGGTTCGCAAGCCCCGCCCGACGGCTACACGCTGTTGATCACCTCGACCGCATACGGTTTCCTGATCGACAAGCCGAACCCGCCGGTCGACCTCGTCGATTCGTTTGCACCGGTGGCAATGCTCGGTTACTCCGACGGCGCGTTCGCGGTCACGCCGACGCTGCCGGTCAAGTCCGTCAAGGAATTACTCGCGCTCGCCAAGGCGCGGCCCGGCGCGCTGACCTATGCCTCGTCCGGCATCGGCGGGTTCCCGCACCTGAATACGGAGTTGCTCAAGATCATTACCGGCGTCGACATACTGCATGTGCCGTATCAAGGCGGCGGGCCTGCCGCGATCAGCGCGATGGCTGGCAACACGCAAATCTATTTTGGTTCGCTGCCCACCGTGATGACGCAGATCAACGCCGGCCGGCTCAAGCTGCTGGCCACCGGCGGCTTGAAGCGCATTCCGGAGCTGCCCAATGTGCCGACCGTCAGCGAAACCGTTCCCGGGTATGAAACCTACATCTGGTTCGGTATGTTCGCGCCGCGCAACACGCCGGCGGCCGTCATAGCGCGCGTGCATGAAGCGGTCAACGAAGGAATGGCGTCGCCGGATCTCGTGAAAAAACTCGCTCTGCAAGGCGCCGTGCCCAAGGTTATGAGTTCAGCCGAGTTCGGGAAATTGATGGCGTCCGAAACCACCAAGTGGGCCGAGGTGATCGTAAAAGCGAAGATCAAAGGCGAATAACGTAGTCAGTCCGCGTTACTGCGGATAGGAGCTAAGTTCCCGGTGGCAGGCCGGGAAAAATGGTCCCGCGGATTGGCGGAGCCGTCCTCCGGAACGACAGACGAACGACCGCTTCATTCCGGCAATCAAAGACCCGCAAGACCTGCAGCTCATCGTCGCCAGAGGCTGGGGGCCGTGCACCGCCATAGATTCATGACAAGCAACCGCCGATAAACGCCGATGAAAGATGCACGAAAGAAGTAACAAGCCCCAGGGCTGCCCCCCCTGAGGTTTAGTGGGCAAGGAATCAGCTGCCCCCGGAAATCCACCCGCTAAAGAATCCCCGCTCCGAACCGATATAAGGAGGCGACCCCATATCGTTTTCACAGGACCGGCGATGCTTTACCCAACCCGCAGGCAGACTTCACTCCTCGTTCTCGGTCTGGCCCTCGCGCTGGCAGCGACAGCACAGGAACCCAAAGCCCCCAAGTCCGACGCGGAACCGGCCGCATTGAAATCCACCAAGGCGGCAGAACCGAACGTCCCCAAATCCGCGAAAGTGGCAGCGTCCGTAGAAAACAAACCCGTGGCAGAACCGGTCGCGTCGATCAGCTGGTCCAAGCCGCCAATCGCTCCCAAGCTTCCCGAGCGTAAATCCATCGCCTCCGTGGCGGAAACGGTGACGGCTATCAAGCCGGGCAATGTGACTCACGCGGCAAAAAAGCTGACGGAAGAAGCCGCGCTCGTACGCAAACCCGCGCGCCACCGCGGCGCGATGATATCCACAGCCGAAGCCAAAAAAGCGGAGCCGCCGCCAGCCGCGCCAGCACACGCAGAATCGCTGCACTGGTCGTATGAAGGCGCGGGCGGACCCAAAGCATGGGCGAAACTGGCGCCGGAATACGCCAAGTGCGGCAACGGCGAGCGCCAGTCTCCGATCGACATACGCGATGGCATGAAGGTCGACCTCGAGCCGATCATGTTCGAATACCGCCCCAGCGGCTTCAAGGTCATCGACAACGGCCACACCATCCAGGCCAACGTCGGCGGCTGGAACGCCATGCGCGTAATGGGCCGCCGCTTCAAACTTGTGCAGTTCCACTTTCACCGCCCGTCGGAAGAAACGATCGACGGCAAACAGTTTGAAATGGTCGTTCATCTGGTGCACAAAGACAGCGAAGACCGGCTCGCCGTCGTCGCGGTGCTGGTGGAAGGCGGCGCGCGCCAGCCGGCGATCCAGGCGGTACTGAACAATCTGCCGCTGGAGAAAGACCAGGAAGTCGCCGGCACGCCGAACCTCGACTTAAACCAGATGCTGCCCGAGAACCGCCGCTACTACACCTATATGGGATCGCTCACCACGCCGCCGTGCACCGAAGACGTCTTGTGGATCGTGATGAAGCAACCCGTCCAGGCATCAGCCGAGCAACTGGAATTGTTCTCGCGCATGTACCCGATGAACGCGCGTCCCACCCAGGCCGCCGGCAACAGGACGATCAAGGAATCGAACTAGGGATTGTCCTCGTCACCGGGGCAGCCCAGCAACTTTTTAAATCTCCGGGGTCGGCCCCGGAGCCGGTCACTTTTCTTGGACGGGCAAGAAAAGTAACCAAAAGAGACCCGCCCCTGGTGGGCTTTCTTTTGGCCAAGCTGGCGCTACCAGCCCGCGGTCTGCCATCGGGAGAATTAGGTAATTCTACTTAAAGCACAGCCCGCAGCGCCTGCGCGATGCGCGAGCGCCAGCCGGGCGGCGTCCGCGAAACCAGAATGGTTTTTTCCTCGGCCACAGCAGACAATTCTTCCGGCGACGCAACGACGCACACATCCACGGTGCACAACTCACTCATGCCCATGAGCACGGCGGTCTTGGCGGCGGCAAAACCGGCGGCGGCGGTGTAATTGCCTGCGACCTCGATCGAGCGCCGCATCAGCTCGTGCACCGTTGCCAGGTCGATGGGAATGGATTTCTTAAAGCGCTTGATGTGCGCTGCGAGCGCGGCCCCGCGCGCAGCGACATCGTTGATGCGGACGAGCGTGCACAACTCCCGCGCATATCCAGCGCATTGCCACATGCGATCGGCCGGCTCGCGCGCATAGCCAAGTTCGCCCGGCGGCAGCGGCATGAGTGCGGTGACGAACGCCGGCGGAAACTGCCAGTGGCGCGCGACCGCGATGCCGAGCTCTTCGAAGCTGATGCCCAGCACTGCGCGCGCGGCGGCATCACCCTGCGCGCCGTCCTCGCAAACACGGCGCGCGATCTCGCCGTATTCCTCGGCAAGGTAGTAAATCGTCAGCAGTTCGCCGAGCGGGCTGAACATCCCGCAGATGAACAGTTCCTCGACGGCGTCCAGCCCGGAGAGGCGCCCGACGTTGCGCGAAATCAGGCCGGCCACGAAAGCGTCGGTCAGCGCGGCGGTGATCGCAGGCGTGTTCTTGCCACCGCCGGCGTTCGCCAGCATCATCGCCGTGGCCATCGCTCGTAACTGGCCGACGCCGAGGATGGCGATCGCATCACTGACTTTAGTGACGTTGCCGACGCCCATCGCCGCCGAGTTGACCAGGCGCAGCAGTTTTTGCGTCAGCGCGAAATCGCGCATGACCGTATCGGACAGCGCCTTGATCGACGCCGTTTCAGCTTCGGCGGAGAGCTGGTTGATGCTCGTCACGCTGGCCGACAGCGCGGAGAAATCGCTTTTGTGCGCCATGCGGCGCAGCAGGAACTCCGCCGTGCCGTGCATGATCGTTTCGCCCACTTCCACGCGCGAGCTGTCGGCCACGCGGATGCGGTCGAGCTCGCGCTTCATTTCGCCGGCATTGGCAAAACGCTGCGCGGGTATCTTGCGCAGCGCCTTCATCACGATGGCGTCGATCTCGGGCGCGATGCGCGGATTTTTTGCTGACGGCGGCGATGGAATGTCGTTGAAGATTCGCAGCACCATCGCGGCCGCGTCTTCCAACTTGGTAACCACGGCCTCGCCGGTGAGCATCTCGTAGAACAGCAGGCCCAGCGCATAGACGTCGCGGCGGCAATCGGTGGGACGTCCGTCGAAACATTCCGGCCCCTTGTAGCGCAGGGTGCCGGACGTGTGATCGATGTTGGTCGCGTGCTCGTGGCGCAACAGCCCGAAGTCCGCCACCTGCGCGCGATCGTTTGCGCCTATCAGTATATTGGCGGGCTTGATATCGCCGTGGATCAGGCTGCGCTCGTGTATCAGCGCGACGCCGGCCAGGATCTGGCTCATCATCACGACCGCCGACGCCATCGCCATGGGGCCGTTGGCATTGAGCAGCTGCAACAGCGTGCGACCCACGACGTATTCGAACACCACGTACGGCAAGCCTTCGTGCATGCCGGTTTCGAACACCGGCACGATGTTGGGGTGGCTGAGTTTGCTCGCGGTCTGCGCCGTGCTCAGCAGCAGCGCGCCCATCGCCGGATCCGGCGTTTCGTAGCGAAAAGTCGTCTTGATGGCGACGTCGCGCCCGAGCTCGGGGTCGTGCGCGAGATAGACCACGCCCTCCGAGCCGCGGCCCAGTATCTGCAGAATGCGGAACCGGCCGATGACATGCTCGACAGGTTTGAACGGAAAGTCTGACATTGCGCGCGGCCGGGACTTATGACAAATACGTTTACGGCCAAACCGGGCGCGGACTTGAGGCACAAAACCGTTTGGGAACCGCAGATGAACGCAGATGAGTTCGCAGGGCTTAATTCAGGTTAGAGGGCTGTCCCGGGATTTTTTCTGCGCGTATCTGTGTGTATCTGCGGCTAGCTGCTACCAGCTTTACTCCTGCTTGATGTTGCCTTCCTTCAACACTTTCGACCACTTGTCGAATTCGGCAAGGACTTCCGTGCGCATCGCTTCGGGCGTGCCGCCGCTGACTTCGATGCCGAGCGCCGAGAGTTTCGCCTTCAGGTCGGCCTGCTCCAGCACCGCGACCGTCTCGCGATTCAGGCGCGCGATGATTTCTTTCGGCGTGCCGGCCGGCGCATATAGCGCGTAGTCGGTGTTCGACTGGAACCCCGGCAGGCCGGCTTCGCTGATGGTCGGCACGTCGGGCAATTGCGCCGAGCGCTGCGCGCTGGCGACGGCGAGCGCGCGCAGGCGGCCCGTCTTGATGTGCGGCAGATGCGCCGGCATGCTGTCGAGCGCCATCGTCACCCGTCCTTCGATCAGGTCGGGCAGCATCAGCGCCGAGCCTTTGTACGGCACGTGCACGATATCGACGCCGCCTCTCTGCTTGAACATCTCGCCAGTGAGATGAATATTCGAGCCAGTGCCGGAAGAAGCAAACGTGAGTTGGCCCGGCTTCGCCTTGGCGAGCGCGATCAGCTCCTTGACCGACGCGACGCCGATGCTGGGCGCCACGACCAGGACGATGGTGCCGTAGCCGATCTTGCTGATAGCGGCGAGATCGCGGCGCATGTCATAGCTTTTTCGGTAGTAAATCTGCGCGATCAATGCCGCGCCTATCGGCCCGACCAGCAGCGTGTAGCCGTCGGCCGGGCTTTTCACCGCGATCTCGGTGCCGATCGCAGTGCCGGCGCCCGGCCTGTTGTCGACCACCAATGACTGCCCGAGGCGCGCACTGAGCCTCTCGCTGACGGCCCGCGCGACAATATCGACCCCGCCGCCGGGCGGAAAAGCGGCGATGACACGAACCGGTTTGGTCGGATACTGCGCGTCAGTCGCAACAACACTTCCCGTCGTGGCTAACAGCGTGATGCCGATTGCGGCGGTGACTTTGCTCATGTGGAATTCCCCGCTGATATGAAGGCCAGCGATTATTCTATCCCGTGGGGAGCCCGGAAACCGCCCCGGCAAATTAACCCGAACCCGTCTCAAAAACAATTTGGCACCGCCGATGAACGCCGATGAACGCAGAAACGCTCAAAGGACCTGGCATTGGTCGGGGGCGGATCTGGAATTGTATCGGCGTTAATCGGCGGTTGCTTGTCGGTGTAGTATTTTTAAGAAGACCTCTAGCGAAACCGCCCACCCGTACGATAAACAAACGACGACTTCTTCTTCGCCGCGCCGGCGGGTGCTGCGGGCGCATGTCCGCCACTTTTGGCGGCGGGAGCCGGCTTGGCGTGATGCGCGGGCGCGGGTTGGGAACTCGGCCGGCCATGTTGCGGCTTGGGCTGAGCGTGACTTGGGTGCTTGGGCTGTGAGTGCGGGGCCTTCTGCGCGCCGTGTCCCTGGCTGCGGCCACCACCGCCGGACTTGCCGCGCGGTTGGCCCTGCCCGCCGCCGCTTCTTTGTTGGCCGGGTTGTTGTCCGCGCTGCTGGCCGCGTTGCTGTCCCTGATTCTGCCCCCGGCCCTGTCTCTGCAGGATCGGTTGCGCCTTCTCGTTCCGGTCCGGCTCGAAGCCGGGGATGACTTCCTGCGGAATGTCGCGCTTGATCAGCCTCTCGATGTCGCGGAGAAACTCGTGCTCGTCCACGCAGACGAGCGAGATCGCCTCGCCGGTCGAACCCGCGCGGCCGGTGCGGCCGATGCGGTGCACGTAATCCTCGGGGATGTTCGGCAGATCGTAGTTGACCACGTGCGGCAGCTGGTCGATGTCGATGCCGCGCGCGGCGATGTCGGTGGCGCACAGCACCGCCAGATCGCCCGTCTTGAACTCGGCGAGCGCGCGCGTGCGCGCGCCCTGGCTTTTGTTGCCGTGTATCGCCAGCGCGGTGATGCCGTCCAGGATCAACTGCTTCACTAGCCTATCGGCGCCGTGCTTGGTGCGCAGAAACACCAGCACCTGGTGCCATTTGTTCGTTTTGATGAGATGCGAGAGCAACTCGCGCTTCTTGTCGCGATCGACCGGATGGACTTTCTGGCTGATGATCTCCACCGTCGAATTGCGGCGCGCGACCTCTATCATCGCCGGCGCATTGAGCAGGTTGTCGGCCAGCGCCTTGATCTCCGCGGAGAACGTCGCCGAGAACAGCAGGTTCTGCCGCCGCTTGGGCAATTGCGCGAGGATGCGCTTGATGTCGTGAATGAAGCCCATGTCGAGCATGCGGTCGGCTTCGTCGAGTACCAATATCTCGACGTGCGACAGGTCAACGGCGCGCTGCTGGTGCAGATCGAGCAGACGGCCCGGTGTCGCGACCAGGATATCGACGCCGCGTTTCAGTTTGATCATCTGCGGATTGATGCCGACGCCGCCGAACACAACAGTGGACGTCCGCTTCGAGTATTTACCGTAAACGCGAACGCTTTCTTCGATCTGCGCGGCGAGCTCGCGCGTCGGCGCCAGGATCAGCACACGGACCGGTTTACGCCCGCTAGCAGTCTTTGCACCTTCGCGCGTGGACAACAGTTGCAGGATAGGCAGCACGAAGCCGGCGGTCTTGCCGGTGCCCGTCTGCGCGCCGGCCAGCAGGTCGCCGCCTGCGAGCACGGCCGGGATCGCCTGCATCTGGATGGGTGTGGGAATGGTATAGCCGTGCTCCGCGACCGCGCGTACGAGATCGTCGGACAAACCGAGATTTGCGAATGACATGTGGATTTCCAATAAAGCGATCGGCCTGTCACTTGATAAGAGTGCCAGTCACAGGCGGATAAATATGAAAGTGTCGGAACCGACAGCGGCAGGGGGACTGGTCAACAAAGCCGCGTGGGGCGGAGTATAGCAGGGTCGCTGCTGCTTCCTCGTCGACATTGCCTACCAGCCTGCCTTCATCGATGCAGCATTGCAGTAATTCTGCTAAACTGCAAGGCATGAAAGCAAATGTCACGATTACGAGCCGCGGCGTTATCACGCTACCGGCGAAACTGCGTCAGGCGCTTGGATTGAAAGCCGAAGACCATCTGATCGCCGAAACCACCCCGGAGGGTCTGCTTCTGCGTCCCGCCGTCACTCTGCCGGTGGAAATGTATACGCCGGAGCGCGTGCGCGAGTTCGATGTTGCCGAGCAAGAACTCGCCGCCTACCTCGGCGCCAAGTCCGCAGGGTCCAAGCGTACCACGCGGCCCGAGCGGAAATCTGCCCGCAAAGCGTAGCGGGTCCGCGCATGCGGGTGTTTCTTGATGCAAATATCCTCTTCTCCGCCGCGAAATCCGATGGCGCGGTGCGCGAATTCGTACGCTTGCTGATCAGCCGCGGGCATGATTGCAGGGTCGACGACTACGTCGTGATCGAAGCGCGCCGCAATCTCGCGGCAAAAGAACCCTCTGCGCTAACCCGCTTGGAGTCGCTGCTCAAGCGTCTGCATATCAGTCCGGCGCAGGCGCCCGGTCCGGAATTGCGGCTGGTCAACTGGCTTCCGGAAAAAGACCGCGCAGTATTGGCCGCGGCAATACGCTTGCGCTGCGACGCGCTGGTCACCGGCGACCGCACACACTTTGGCGCAGGTTATGGCAGGAATTTCGCCGGCGTGACCATCCACTCGCCGCGATCATTGGCTGAGCAGTTATTCCGTTAGCGCCGGCAGGGCAAAAGGCGAGGACTGCCAACTTGAAGCTATCTCAAAAACCCCATTAAGTCCGTTCGTGCTGATGTATAGAAGCACGAACGGAATGTTTACCGAGAGACAGCATTCACCCTTCGATACCTCAGGGCGAACGGTTGACGACTTGATCAGAGCTTCCTTAATCAGAGTTTCCTTAAAGCATCGCGTAATTTGGAGCCTCGTCTCGTCGAAT
>CAMBSS010000002.1 GCA_945870465.1 Bordetella parapertussis
AATATCATCCGCGACGTCGGGGAAGACGCGCGCCGCGACCGCGTCTATTTGCCGCTCGACGAGCTTGCGCGCTTCAACGTGTCCGTCGCCGACATCATGCACGCGCGCGCCGGCGACAACTTCCGGCAGCTGATGGAGTTCCAGACCGAACGCGCGCTGGGCTATTACCGCGACGCTTTTGCCGCGCTGCCCGCCGGCGACCGCAAGACGCAGCGTCCGGGGCTGGTGATGGCGGCGATTTATCAGACCGTGCTCGCCGAGATCCGCGCCGACGGCATGCAGGTGCTCACACAACGCACCTCGCTCACGCCGTTACGCAAACTGTGGATAGCGTGGCGGACCTGGGTAAAAGGTTAGTGCGGGGCTGATCCGCAATCCTTAAAATAAAGTCCACGCATTCTGCTTGTTAAATCAAATTTCTTCCGAGGAGCTGACTGGAATGGATCTGCAACTGAAAGACAAAACCGCGCTCGTCACCGGCGCGAGCCAGGGCATAGGACGCGCCATCGCCAAGGGACTCGCCGCCGAGGGCGTAAAGATCTGCATTGCCGCGCGCCGCCGCGAACTGCTGGAAGCCCTCGCCAAGGAAATCGTCGCTGCAGGCGGCACGCCGCCGCATATCGCGGTCGTCGACGTGATGGAAGAGGGCTCGCCGCAAAAACTCGTGCAGGAAGCGCTCAAAGGGCTGGGGCAGATCGACATCCTGATCAACTGCGCCGGCGGCAGCCGGCCGCCGATCCCGGTCGATGCGCCGGAATCGGAGTGGAGCGAGGTGATGACGCTCAATTTCATCCGTGTGCGCCAGCTCACGCACGCCGCGCTCGCGGACATGATCAAACACAAATGGGGACGCATCATCAATATCACGGGGAAATCAGAACCCGATGGTTTGCTCGCCGCAACACCCGCGAAGGCCGCGATGCACGGCTGGGCCAAGGGATTGTCGCGAGAAGTCGGCCAGCACGGCATCACAGTCAATTGCATTCCGCCCGGCCGCATCATGAGCGAGCAGATCCGCCGCAAATACACGCCGGAATTTCGCGCCAAACAATCGAAAGAGGAAATTCCGATGGGCCGCTACGGCGAACCGGAAGAACTCGCGTGCCTCGCCGTGTTTCTCGCTTCACCGGTTGCCGGTTACATCACGGGAGCCGTCATGCCGGTGGACGGTGGACTGCGGCGCTATGCGTTCTAAAAAAACGGCACGCAAACGCGCCGCCGTTCTTGCCGTCGTGACCCTGCTTGCGGCGTCGTATGCTGCGGCCGCCCAGTATCCAGACAAGCCGATACGCATCATCGTGCCGGTGACTCCCGGCGGCGGTTCCGACCTGCTTGCGCGCCTGATCGCCCAGCAGTTCAGTGATCGCTTCGAGCAACCGTTCATAGTCGACAACCGCGCGGGCGCGGGCGGAACCATAGGCAGCGAACTTGCCGCGAGGGCTGCGCCGGACGGCTACACGCTGATCGTGGCCTACACTGCCTCGCATGGCATCAATCCCGCCATCAAAAAATTGCCCTACGACGTGATCAACGATTTTGCGCCGATATCCATGCTCGGCACGGCACCCAACATACTGGTCGTGCACCCCAGCGTCGCCGCAAAATCCGTAAGCGAATTGATCCAGTTCCTCAAATCCCGGCCCGGCCAGGTGAATTACGCGTCCGCCGGCAACGGCAGCGCCCCGCATCTTGCGGCCGAGATGTTCAAATACATGGCCGGCGTCGAAATGACGCATATCCCCTACAAAGGCGCAGCACCTGGCGTCACCGACCTGCTCGGCGGCCAGGTGCTGATCATGTTCCCCAGCATGCCGGCTGCGCTTGCGCATGCGCGTTCCGGCCGCTTGCGGGCACTGGCCGTTACGAGCAAGGCCCGCGCAAGCGCGGCGCCGGAACTCCCCACCGTAGCCGAGGCAGGCCTGCTTGGATTCGAAGTCATCCAGTGGTATGCATTGCTGGCGCCTGCGCACACGCCGAAGAACATCATCGACAAACTCAACGCCGAGACGAACCGCATGCTGAAGCTGCCCGACATCCGGGAGAAGCTCGCGGCGCAGGGACTCGAATCCTCCAGTTCTACGCCCGCCGAGGTCAGCGCGTTCATGCGCGGCGAAGTCGCGAAATGGACCAAATTCATACGCGACACCGGATTGAAACTCGATTAGGCGAATTGGAGGCAGCATCGATCCGCAACTGATTTGCGCCGTTTTGCGTTCCAGCATGCCGACGCCGGCACACGCGCCGCCAAGATGATCCATGTCGCGGTAATCGGCGGCGGTTACGCCGGCATGGCAGCTGCGGCCACGCTCGCGGAGCAGCGCGTGCCAGTGACCGTGTTCGAAGCCGCCGGCCAGCTCGGCGGACGCGCGCGACGGGTCGATTACCGCGACGTTGCGCTCGATAACGGGCTGCACATCCTGATCGGCGCGTATGTCGAAACGCTGCGCCTGATAGAGCTCGTAAACCCGGCGCACGCGCAGGCATTGCTGCGCTTGCCGCTGGCGTGGCACGTGCAGGATGAATTTCATCTGCGCGCGGCGCGCCTGCCGGCGCCATTGCATTTGCTGATCGGCCTGCTGCGCGCAGACGGCCTCAGCATCGCGGAGAAAGTCTCTGCAGCCCGTTTTCTGGCTGCGCTGCGCGCGACCCGTTTTACGCTCGCCCAAGACATCAGCGTCGAGCTGCTGCTCAAGCAGCATAGCCAAAGCGAGAAACTCCGCCGCGTTCTGTGGCGCCCCTTGTGCGTCGCGGCGCTCAATACGCCGCCTGCCGGCGCTTCCGCGCAGGTTTTTCTGAACGTGCTGCGCGACAGCCTCAATGCCGGCCGCGCGGCCAGCGATCTCGTGCTCGCGCGTGTGGATTTGTCCACCTTGTTTCCCGATCCCGCGGCAACTTTCGTCGAACAGCGCGGCGGCAAAGTGCTGCGCTCGCAACGCGTAACAGCGATTGATCCGCTCGCCGCCGGCTTCGAAATCACGGCGAACAACCAGCGCGCGAATTTCAGCCACGCCATCTGCGCCATCTCGCCACACCAGGTGAATGCTTTTCTGATCGGCATCACCGCACTGTCCGAAATCGCAACCACCATAGAGCGCCTGCTTTACCAACCCATCCATTCGGTGTGGCTGCAGTATCCGGCGCCGGTAAAACTGCCATCGCCCATGCTCGGATTGACGCGCGGCCTCGTGCATTGGGTGTTCGACCGCGAGACCCTGTGCGGGCAGCGCGGCCTCGTCGGCGCCGTGATCAGTGCCGCCGGCGAACACCAGGACCTGACCCAGGAAGAACTCGGTTTGCGCGTGCACCGCGAACTGCAGGAGCAGGTCGGCGCCCTGCCCGACCCGCTGTGGACGCGCGTGATCGCGGAAAAACGCGCGACCTTCGCGTGCACGCCGGGCGTGAGGCGGCCGCCGCAAATCACTCCGCTTGGTAATTTTTATCTCGCCGGCGATTACACGGCCAGCGATTACCCGGCGACCATCGAATCCGCAGTAAGAAGCGGCATCACCTGCGCGCGGCATATTCTGCAACACGCCTGATTTTCCACGACATGGCCCGGCGGTATAAAATCGCCTTCTGATTTGACGACACACAAGGAACACACGGTGAGCGAACGCGAATCGATGCACTATGACGTAGTCGTTGTCGGCGCCGGCCCTGCCGGCCTCGCGGCAGCCATCCGTTTAAAACAACTCGCCGTGGAACGCGGCCAGGAAATCGGCGTCTGCGTGATCGAAAAAGGCTCCGAAGTCGGCGCGCACATACTCTCGGGCGCCGTGATGGACCCGCGTGCGATGGTTGAACTGTTTCCCAATTGGAAAGAACTGGAAGCCCCGCTCAACGCGCCGGTGAGCGAAGACCGCTTTTTTTTCCTCACCGAGAAATCGTCGTTCAAAGTGCCGAATTTCCTGCTGCCGGGATGTTTTCAGAACCACGGCAATTACGTGATCAGCCTGGGCAACGTGTGCCGCTGGCTCGGCCAGCAGGCCGAAAGCCTGGGCGTGGAAATTTTTCCGGGTTTCGCCGCGGCTGAAGTGCTTTACAACGACGACGGCAGCGTCAAGGGTGTAGCCACCAGCGACATGGGCGTCGGCAAGGACGGCAAACCCACCGCGGCCTTTCAGCGCGGCATGGAACTGCATGCCAAGTACACGTTCTTTGCTGAAGGCTGCCGCGGCCATCTCGGCAAGCAGTTGCAGGAACGTTTTAAATTGCGCGACGGCGTCGACCCGCAGGTCTACGGCATCGGCCTGAAAGAACTGTGGGAGATCAAACCCGAAAAGCATCAGTTAGGGCTCGTCATACACACCGCCGGCTGGCCGCTCGGTTCGGATACGTACGGCGGCTCGTTCCTGTATCACATGGAAAACAACCTGGTCGCCATCGGCTACGTGGTCGGCCTCGGTTACACCAATCCTTACCTGAGCCCCTACGAAGAATTTCAGCGCTACAAAACGCACCCGACGATCCGCGCGTTTCTCGAAGGCGGCAAGCGTGTTGCCTACGGCGCGCGAGCAATCACTGCCGGCGGCCTGCAGGCGCTGCCCAAGCTCGTATTTCCCGGCGGCTGCCTCGTCGGCGACGACGCAGGCTTTCTCAATGCGTCACGCATCAAGGGCAGTCACTGCGCGATCAAGTCCGGCATGCTCGCCGCGGAATCGGCGTTTGAAGCGGTCATCGCCGGCCGCACATCCGACGAACTTGCGAGCTATCCCGAAGCATTCAAACAAAGCTGGCTGTACGACGAACTGCATCGCGCGCGCAATTTCAAACCGTGGATGAGCAAAGGGCTGTACACCGGCACCATGATGGTCGGTATCGACCAGGTCGTGTTCGGCGGCCGCGCGCCGTGGACGCTGCACCACGACCATGCCGACAATGAAACGCTCGTGAAAAAAACCGGCGTCGCGCCTATCGCCTATGCCAAGCCCGATGGCGTGCTTACATTCGATCGGCTGTCTTCGGTATTTATTTCGAACACCAATCACAGCGAAGACCAGCCGTGCCACTTGACGCTGAAAGACGCGTCAGTGCCGGTCAACGTCAATCTCGAGCTATACGATGCGCCTGAGCAGCGTTATTGCCCGGCGGGCGTGTATGAAATCGTGCGCAACGACGACGGCTCCCAGCCGCGCCTGCAAATCAACGCGCAGAACTGCGTGCACTGCAAGACCTGCGACATCAAGGATCCGACGCAGAACATCGTGTGGGTCACGCCCGAAGGCGGTGGCGGGCCGAACTATCCGAATATGTAGACAGGTAGTGCCTTGCGCGCTACGAAAACGCCGCGCGCTGCGTGCAGCGGCCCTGCCTGGGGTTCCCGCTCAAATCCGATACCAAGGCCGACTGTAGCGGCGGTCGGCGGCCTGTCATCAAGTCGTCGGCGCTACGGCTCTTTTCGAACCGCCAGCAGGGCGGTTACCAGCACCCGGAACAGGATTATTTATATTTTAAAAACAATAGGTTAATAAAATTTATCGCCATCGTGGAAGTGGTCCACCGTTGGTTGGCCTGTAACTTGCTGATGAATAGGCAACAGAGCAAGCAGGCAGCTTACGGAGACGAACATGGTGATCTACATGGATCAGTACAGGGCGGTAAAAGCGGCGCCGGCGGAGTGGCTCAGGAACGGCACCGACGGGGGCGAAATGATGCATCCCGGCCGGGATTCCGCGGTCATACCAATGCTGCGCGAACCAGCCCAAGCGGCGCCCAGCCCGGAGTTGCCGGCCGACGTCGCGGACGCGGATCTCGAAGCGCTGCTCAGCCGCGTTTATGGACTCGCCACACTGATTTAAGGCGCTGCCTCACGGCAGCGGCGGCAATGCCGGGATCCCCTCCTCCCCCGACGTTGCCGTAATTTTCTCCGAAAAACGCCGCGCGAACCGCGGCGTTTTTCTTGCCGCAAAGCTTAGCTACTGCGCCAGCGCGGCAATGATGCGTTCGCGCGTCAACGGCATGTCGCGCACGCGCGCGCCAAGTGCCGCGGCAATCGCATTGGCAATCGCCGCGGCGGTAGGGCCGGTGGCGCCTTCGCCCGCGCCCACCGGCGGCAAATCGGGCCGGTTGATCAGCGTCACTTCGACCTGTGGCGCTTCGCTGAACTTCATGACCGGGTAATCGTCCCAGGTGCGCGAGGTTATACGCTCGCGATCGAAGGTGACCTGTTCCTTCAGCGTCATGCTCGCCGACTGAATGATGCCGCCTTCGAGCTGGTTGATGACGCCGTCGGGATTGATCGCCAACCCGACGTCCACCGCGGCCCAAGCTCGTGTCACGCGTGGCTCAGCCTCGACGTCGACTTCCGCAACGACCGCCACGTAACACCCGAGGTTCTTGTAGCGCGCGAACCCGATGCCGCGGCCGCGCGTGCCGTCGCCGGACGCGCCGGATTTCCAGTCCGATTTTTGCGCAACCATTTCGATCACCGCGCGTGCGCGCGGATCCTTGAGGTGGCGCAAGCGGAACTCGACCGGATCAGCGCCCGCGGCGAGTGCCAGTTCGTCCATGAACGATTCGATCGCGAACACGTTCGCATGCGCCCCCAGCGCGCGCAAAGCCGACACGCGCAGCGGCGACTGCATCACCAGATGATTGGTCACGCGCTGGTTCGGAAAATCATAAAGCGGGATCGCATTGCGGTGGCTGCCGCCCGCCGGCAGCGGCGGGTTCGCCGGTGTCGCTGCGGGCTGGGGTTCGGCGAGGTGCCATGCGGCGAGCAGATTCACGCCGCCCTTGCCCTCCGGACGCGTGCTGTGCGGATAGCTCCACAAGTCCAGTTGCCAATCGACGATATTACCGGCAGTGTCCAGCGCGGCGCCGGTTTTCACGACCATCGCCGGGCCATACGGCTCCCACGCAAATTCGTCCTCGCGCATCCATTGTACCTGCACCGCGCGTCCCGGCACCGCGCGTGCCAGCAGCGCCGCGTCCAGCGCGACGTCGTCAGCGCCGTTATGCCCGTAACATCCTGCGCTATCGGCATGCCTCACCGTCAACGCATCGACTGCAATCCCCAAAGCCTTTGCCATGTCGCGGCGCAGCGGATGTATACCCTGGCTGTGCGTCCATACCTCGTAATGGCCGCCGTCGAACCGCGCGACTGCGCACGACGGCCCCATGGACGCGTGTGCAATATAGGGCCGTGTGTAAGTGGCCGCCAACATTTGCCCGCCCTGCTGCTTAATGATCGGGTCAGATTTCTCGCTGATAACATCGGCGCGCGCGGGTTGTGCGAGCAGATAGGCTCCCGGCGTCATTTCGGCGGGCAGCGTCTGGTCGTTGTGCCATTGCGCGCTGCGGGCGAGCCGGCGCGCAGCGCGCACCGCTTGTTCCTCGCGCACTGCGACCACGCCGAGGAAACTGCCGTCACGCACCACTGCGGTTACACCGGGCATCGCCTTGATTTCCGTGTCGTCCAGCGACTTGAGCCGCGCCGCATACGCCGGCGGGCGAACGATGCGCCCGTAAAGCATGCCGGGCATATCCATGTCCTGGATGTAGGCAGGAATGCCGGTAATTTTCGCCGGCAGGTCACGCCTTTGTACCGGGATGCCGATGTATTTATGCTCGCTGGCCGCCTTGGGCGCGCTTTGCGCGGAGGCTTCGCGCTTAAGCATCTGTGCGTCGGCCAATTCCCAGTAGGTGACGGTGCGCCCGCCGCCGCTCACCTCGCCGTCGACGACCGTAGTTTTCTCCAGCGACACACCGAGCTTCGCCGCGGCCCGCTGCAACAGCAGTTCGCGCACTTCGGCGCAGGCGTAACGCAATGCGACCGCGCTCTCCTCGATGGAACGGCTGCCCGAGGTAATGCCTTCGTCGGGCCCATGCGCGGTACTCGCAGTCTGCAGGCGCACGCGTTGCGGCGAGACATCAAGCTCGTCGGCAACCACCTGCTCGATCGCGGTCAGAATACCCTGGCCGATTTCGACCTTGCCGGTATAGACAGTTACCGTGCCATCAGCGTTGATGCGCAGCCAGCGCTCGAGCTCGCGATTGGTTTCGAGGTTGCCCGGCAATTTACGCGGCGCATTCATGGCGCCGCCTCCGCCGCTTTCTTGATGGCGCGCAGTATGCGCGCGTGCGTGCCGCAACGGCAGATGTTGCCGTCGAGCGCTGCGCATATTTCCGCGCCGCTCGGATGCGCGTTGCGCTCCAGCAGCGCGTAGGCGGTCATGATGATGCCGCTGGTGCAATAACCGCATTGCGCGGCCTGCTCGGCGACAAACGCGCTTTGCAGTGCATGCATTTTCTCCAGGCTGCCGATCCCTTCCAGGGTCGTTATGCCTTTGCCCGCCACGGCAGCGAGCGAAATATCGCATGACTGCACGGCCTTGCCGTCGATGACGACGGTGCACGCGCCGCAGGAACCGATTCCGCAGCCGAAGCGCGCGCCCTTCAGCTTCAGGTCGTTGCGCAGGATATAAAGCAGCGGCGTCTCGCCGTCGGCGTCGACGCTATGCGTCGCGCCGTTTACGTTGATGCTGATTCCCATGGTTCCCGCCTGAAAAACGCGCTGCGTCGGTCAGCTAAAGTAGAATTTATGGAAAAACATTGGCTTATGTTGTCCATACTGCCATTCCTGCGCACCGGCCGCAAAACTATTTGCCCGCCCGCGGTTTAGGTCTCTACTTTTCTCACCATCTGGATGGAAGGGCCTGCCCATGCAGACTGATCTCGAGCTACTCAAACAACGCATTTACGAACTTCAACTCGAGCACCGCGATCTCGACGACGTCATTGCCAAACTGGGCGTCAAACCCGGCCAGGACCAGCTGCAGCTGCAGCGCCTCAAGAGAAAAAAGCTGCAGGTCAAAGACCAGATCACGCAACTTGAGCGCCAACTGACGCCTGACATCTCGGCGTAGGTAGCAACAAACGCCGAATATCCCGGCGAAGGGAACGAACGCCGCACATCCGGACGTAGACGCACAACGTCCTTGTATTATTGCCGGCGCGCGGCCACCGCGATATAAACCGCCCAGGCGCCGAGCAGGATAAACCACACCAGCGACCACTCGGCGACCGATAGCCCCAGCAGTTTCCAGCCGACTTCGGCGCACTCGCCCGAACCGCGGAATATCTTGGCGAACGCTTCCACCAGCGGAAAGCGGTCGAGCATATAGTTCAAGCCCGGACCGCACTCGGGCACCTTGTCCTTGGGCAGATGCTGCAGCCAGACATGGCGCGTAGCAATGCCGGCGCCCACCAGGCTGACAACCGTGAGCAGCGCGCTGTAGACATATACGCCCGTCCGGCGCGGCCCATGCAGCGCGCCAATCAGGAATACCACCATCAACACGATATAGACGACGCGCTGCAGGATGCACAGCGGGCACGGGTTCTGGTACTCGTAGTACTGCAGGTAGAGCGCATACGCGATCAACCCGCCAGACATCAGGAAACCGGCCAGGTAGCCCAGGCGGGGCATCAGGTTAAATTTCATCGATACGCTTTCTTCGGGGCAAATTCAGATATAAGCGATCAACCGCCCGCACGAAATGATCGCAATCCACAAAGCCAGCGAACCTGCCGCATGCAGCCGCGCACCCAATGGCGCGGCGACGTCGCGATCCCAGCTTGCCGCCGAGCGAAATACCCCGGCATGAAACGCCGCCGCATTGGTCGCGGCAAACATCAGCAGCGTCAGCTTCAGCACAAAAGCGCGGTTGTCGACAAAATCGCCGGCATGCGCGGAAAACATCATGAGACCGGTCGGCACGATGACGAGCAGCGCCGCGCACGACCACGGCAGCAGGTGCCGCGCGAGATCGCGCACCGGCAAGCCGCGTGAAAAACCTAACAAGCGCAAATCGAACATGATCGCCGCGCCCACCAGAATCACGAACCCGCAGATATGCAGCACTTCGACCGCGGGATACAGCCACAGTTCGCCGCGCATGGCGACGGCCAGCTTACTCTGCTCGACCGCGCGCAGTATCGCATCGCCCGGGGCCGCCGTCATCAGCGCAGTTCTATCGTCTTGGCGTTAACAGTAATGCGCTCCGCACGCATCTCTTCAGGCTTGCCGCGATTGGGATAACCCACCACCGTGACGGTAGTGCCGGGCTTGAGATCGGCAGTCGCGAGGCCGCGGTTTTCCATGCGCGACGGCGGCGCCAGCACGACCAGCCACGTCTTGCCGGCGGCCTCGAGCCTGACGTGACCGTGCGGATGCTCGTAGCCCGCCTCCTTTATCACCCCGGTCACGTTCAACACTTTCGCGCTGTCGTATTCGCTCCAGCCGTGGTGCGCGCCGGCGCTCAACGCAAACAGCAAACCGACCAAAACAAACGGCGACCGGCCCATGATTCAACCCTCCGTTGGCGACGGCACTCTGACCGCACGCGAAATTCTAGCACGCAGCCGCGCGGCGCTTGTTGGAGCACCGCACCGCCGTTACAATCCGTTCCCGAAGCGCACTGCGTGCGCCGACCGCAACTCCCCGCCATTCACGGAAAGCGCTTGTCGCATGCGGAATCTGCCGACCACTGTTGGTTTGCTCGCAATAACCGCGACTGCCGCGCTCGCGCAAACTTTCCCCGAAAAACCCGTGACCATGATCGCGCCATTTCCCGCCGGCGGCTCGGTAGACCTCGTCGCGCGCGCCATCGCGCAGCAAATGAGCGATGCGTGGAAACAGCCGGTCGTCGTCGCCAACCGTCCCGGCGCCGGCGGCAACATCGGCGCCGAAGCGGTTGCCCGTGCAGCGGCTGACGGCTATACCCTGCTCATGGGAACGACCGCGCTCGCAAGCAGCCCCGCCCTCTACTCCAAACTCGGCTACGATCTGCTGCGTGATCTGGCGCCAGTGAGCCTGGTGGTGACCATGAGCAACGTGCTGGTGGTCCATCCCACGCTGCCCGCGCGCACGGTGCGCGAACTGGTAGCGCTCGCCAAAGCGCGTCCCGGCCTGCTCAACTCCGCGTCGGCCGGCGTGGGCAGCTCGAACCACCTGGCGCTCGTTTTGTTCAACACGCTGACCGGCGCCGGCATCGCGCACATCCCCTACAAAGGCGCGGCGCCCGCCGTTGCCGACGCGATGGGCGGACACGTGGCGATGACCTTCGTGCCGATTGCAGCCGCGGTCGCCCCGGTAAAATCCGGCCGCCTGCGCGCGCTGGGCATCACCGGTGCGGCACGCTCGCCGGCGTTGCCGGAAATCCCGACCGTCAATGAAGCCGGCGTTGCCGGTTACGAGGCGACGTCCTGGAACGCGCTGCTCGCGCCCGGCACCACGCCGCGCGAAACGGTGCTCAAGATCAACGCCGCGCTGGTCGAGAGCATGCGCGCGCCAAAAGTCAGGGATATCCTCGTTGCCGCAGGTGCTGACGCCGCCGGCAGCTCGCCCGACGAACTGGCGGATTTTCTGCGCACGGAAATGGTTAAATGGGGCAAAGTCGTCAAGGCAGCCGGCATCACGCCGGAATAGGTCTGCGCCCATGCTTAGAGTGCCTAACATGATGAAACACGCGATGCGCGGTCACGATTTTGGCTCAGGGCTAGAAGAAAGTCCTGCGGCTTAGTCATTCTAAGCAAAGGGCTTTCGACAACATGGCGCCGAGACTCGTTAGCCGCAGGCCCGTTTGCGGGAACGATGCCGTAAACCCAGGATTATATATGCGCCATTCGGCCCCCGTCTCCGCCCCAACAACAAAAGCCTTTCGCCGAGAGCCGGGGGCTACAGGCCAAAACTCGTGCCAGCCCGAAGGGTTGCAGCCAGAATCGGCGATGGCCGCGTTGCTCGTCTTGGCAATAGAATGACTATTGCCTTCACCGGGCGCCTTGCCCTCACCAATTCTGGCAGCAACGCACACGAGTTTCATCATGTTAGGCACTCTTAAAATCGCTCCGCACGTCATCATCGACGACGCCGAACTCGACGAGCAGTTCGTGCGCGCGTCCGGGCCGGGCGGCCAGAACGTCAACAAGGTGTCCACCGCCGTCCAATTACGTTTTAACGTTTACGCCTCGCCGGGCCTGCCGTGGGACGTGCGCGCGCGCCTCATCAAGCTTGCCGGCAAGCGTATTAATGCCGTCGGCGAACTGATCATCACGGCCCAGAGCTTCCGCACCCAAGCGCAGAACCGGGCCGACGCGCGGGAGCGGTTGGCGGACCTGATCCGCTCTGCGCTGCATGCCCCAAAACCGCGCCGCAAAACGAAGCCCAGCGCGGGCGCCAGGCGACGGCGGGTCGAATCCAAGCAGCGCCAGGGCACCCTCAAACGCGCACGCGCAAAAAACACCCCGGGTATGGAATAATCGCCCCTGCCAACTGTTCAATACTTGTCCGGCGGCTTCCCGCCCGCCGCCGACAAATAAACAGCTGCAAACCGGATGCGGGCTTAGTTACGAGGAGAAACGCATGAAACTGGCAGTCTGCACCGCGGTAATTGCAATGGTCATGAGCAACCTGGCTTCAGCGCAGGACGTGAAACCCGAGGACGTCATCAAGTTCCGCAAGGGCGCCTACCAGGTCATCAGCTGGGAAATGCGTCCTCTGGGGCTGATGGTGAAAGGGGAGATGCCCTACAACAAAGACGTGTTCGCGCGAAACGCCGCGGTCATAGACACCATGAGCCACGTCGTGCCCGAAGGCTTTACCCCCGGCAGCGACAAGGGCGAGACCCGCGCCAAGCAGGAAATCTGGAGCGACCCCACCAAGTTCAAAGCCGCTCTCGAGCGCTTTCAGTCCGAAGCCGCCAAGATGAATGAAGTCGCGAAGGGCGGCAATTTCGACGCGATCAAGGTGCAGTTTGGCTCACTAGCCAAGTCGTGCGGCAACTGCCACGACAGCTTCCGCGCCAAATAACCGCCGGAAAATTCAGCCAGACGAGGCCGCACCGGTTTCCGGTGCGGCCTTTTTATTTGCGCACGATGAAAAAGACCGCGCAAGCCGCAATCGCCACCAGCACGGCCGCGAGCCAGGTGCTCGCCAGGCGTGGCGCGGCATCGCCGGCTGCGCGCATCTTGTAGCCGGTGAACATCGGCTTCACCAAGTTGTCGGCCTTGTAAATCAGGTAGAACAGCACCGCCCCGATATGCGCGGCCGCCAGCGCCAATATCACGTAGAAGTTGTAATAGTGGATGGCAGTCAGAAAATCGCTGCGCTCCTTGGTCACCAGCTTGTAGAGCGGGCCTTCGGTGACGATGTCGTCGTTCGCGAAGAGTCCGGTGCCCGCCTGTATCAGTATGCAGACCAGCAGCAACACGACATTCCAGCCACCGAGCGGATTGTGGCCGAGATGCGCGCCAGCACGCCGTTCGGTCAAGGTGCGCAGGTAGGCGATTGCGGCACGCGGTCCGCGCACGAAGTCGGTGAAGCGCGCGCTGCTGCTGCCGCAGAAACCCCACACAACGCGGAACAGCACCAGGGTCAGGATCGCGTAGCCCGACCACATATGGTACTGCATGACGTTGCCGCCCTCCTTGCCGCTCCACCACGAAAAGGCGATCAACAGCACCAGCGTCCAGTGAAAAATCCTTACCGGCAGGTCCCAGACCTTTACGCGCTGCAACGCGGCGGCTCCGCTCATCGTCCCGGATATTTCGCTCATCTGCTCTCCCGTGGCTGGTGACCTGTGATTCGCGCGCCTGCGGCAGCAGCAATGCTCGGGCACGAAGCTGCGCAGATTATAATGGAAACATTCCAAGCGCCGCGAACAGGGTTCGCTTGAACCGATTTGCGCTGGCAGCGCCTGCAATGCTGCGCGCTGCTTGCATTCAGTGTCGCGGCAGCAGCACAAAAGCTGCCACTCGACAAAATCAAGCTACCGCCGGGCTTCGAGATCGCGCTGTTCGCCGACAACGTGCCGAACGCGCGCGCTGGCGCTGGGCGACAGCGGCACTCTTTTTGTCGGCAGCATGCGTCCCGGCAAGGTCTATGCCGTGCGCATCCGCGACGGCAAGGCGGCCGAAACGCTGGTCGTCGCTTCCGGACTCAACCTGCCTGTCGGCGTGGCGTTCCGCGGCGGCGCGCTCTACGTGTCCGCCGTACAGATTTTCTGAAAGCATCAACGCGGCCTGAGCCGGCCCGTCAGCCGCCCAGGTAATCGAGCATGGCAAGGCCGGTGATGACCTTGACGTCGGTTATGCGCCCGTCGCGGATGTAGTTCCGCACTTCCGCCAGGGCCATCGGCACGACGTCGAGAAACTCGCCCTCATCAAGCCGGCGCCCGACGTGGGTGAGTTCGCGCGCGACGTAGAGGTCAAACTTTTCGTCGGAGTAACCTATGCAGGGATGCAGGGTTGCCAGGTGCTGCCATGACTTTGCGGAGTAGCCGCATTCTTCGATCAGCTCGCGTTGCGCGGTCGCCAGCGGATCTTCGCCGGGCTCAACCTTGCCCGCCGGAAGTTCGTAAAAATGGCGGCCTACCGGATAACGGAACTGCCGCTCCATGATCACGGTATGCGCGTCGAGCAGCGGAATGATGAAGACCGCCCCGGGATGCTGTATCCATTCGCGGCGCGCGGTCTTGCCGTCCGGCAAGCGCACACTGTCTTCGCGCACCTTGAGCAGCTTGCCGTCGTAGACCAGCTCGCTGGTCAGCCGGTGCTCGGTGTAATCGGGGCGTGGTGCGTCGGCCACGCGCGGCGGCCTACCGCAGCGACAAAGCGATGGAATACTCGCACAGTGCCATCAGGCCGCCGGGCAGTATGCCGAGAACCAGCATCGCCATGCCGTTCGCGCTGAGCACCCAGCGCATGCTGGTGGACGGCGCCAGCGGTGAGCGATCCACCGGCTCGTCGAAATACATGAGCTTGACGATGCGCAGGTAGTAGAAAGCGCCGATCAGCGAGAACACCACTGCGATCACCGCCAGCCACACAAAGCCCGCGTCTACTACCGCCCACAGCACCGACAGCTTCGCGTAAAAACCGACCGCCGGCGGCACGCCCGCCATCGAGAACATCAGGAGCAGCATCATGAAGGCATACCACGGGCTGCGCGCGTTGAGCCCCCTGAAATCGTCGAGCTGGTCGGCTTCGAAGCCGGCGCGCGACAAGAGCAGAATCATGCCGAAAGTGCCGAGCGTCATCAGCACGTAAACGATCACGTAAAACATCGCCGATGCGTAGCCGTCGTTGCCGCCGGCAAGCACGCCGAGCAGCAAAAATCCCATGTGCGAAATGGTCGAATACGCCAGCATGCGCTTCAGGTTGGTTTGCGCGATCGCCGCGATATTGCCGATGGCCAGCGACAGCACCGCCATGATGATGAGCATCCACTGCCACTGCGCGATCAGGTATTCGGCGCCGACGCCGCCCATGCCGCTCACCAGCAGGCGCATGACAAATGCGAATGCCGCGAGCTTGGGCGCCGAGCCGATGAACAGCGTTACCGCGGTGGGAGCACCCTGGTAAACGTCAGGCACCCACATGTGAAACGGCACGGCGGAAAGCTTGAAACCCAGTCCCGCCACGATGAACACAAGCGCGAACAACAGTATCGTGCTGTCCGCGCTGTCACTGGCAATCACCGCCGCCATGCGCGTCAATTCGAGGGTGCCGGTCGCGCCGTACATCATCGACATCCCGTAGAGCAGCATGCCGGAAGCAAGCGCGCCCAGCACGAAGTATTTCATGGCGGCCTCGGTCGCCACTGCCGAATCGCGCTGCAGCGCGATCATCGCGTAAAGCGAAAGGCTCAGCAGTTCCAGCCCGAGATACAAGGTCAACAAATGGTTGGCCGACACCATCACCATCATCCCCAGCATGGCAAACAGCGCCAGCACGAAGAACTCTCCGCGGAACATGCCGCGCGCGCGGATATAGGCCTGCGAGTACACCAGCACGACCGCCACCGTGACGTAGATGACGAGCTTCAGGATGTTGGCCATCATGTCGGAAACAAACATCCCGCTGAACGTGTATACGATGCCCACTTCGGAATTCAGGGTGATCCAGATGACCAGGGCCGTAAGCATGAAGCAGCCCAGCAGCGTCGCCAGCGTCAGCGCATACGTAATCCAGCGCCGCTCGTCCGGCACGAACAGGTCGAGCAGCAGGATGATACACACCATGGCGAGCAGGAAGGCCTCGGCGCAGGCAGGCATGAACGGCGTGATGAATTCCATGGCTCTACAGTCCGATCAACAGTTTGCGGCCGGGAGCGGCGAGCCGCAGTATTTCGCCCACCGACTCGTGCAACACTTCGCCCAGCGGCGCGGGCCACAGGCCCATCGCCAGCACCGCAACGGCGAGCACGCCCAGCACGAGCATCTCGCGCCGGCTTAAATCGGTGAGTTCTTCGACGTGCGGATTGGTGACCGCACCGAATATCACGCGTTTGTACATCCACAAGGTGTAGGCCGCGCCGAAAATCAGCGTGGTGGCCGCGAGCGCGGCGTACCAGAAACTCACCTTCATGGTTGCCAGGATGACCAGCCATTCGCCGACAAACCCGCTGGTGCCCGGCAGCCCCGAATTGGCCATCGCGAACAACATGAAGAGCGCGGCAAACACCGGCATTTTGTTGGCGACGCCGCCGTAATCAGCAATCTGCCGCGAATGCATGCGGTCGTACATGACGCCCACGCACAGGAACATCGCAGCCGAGATGAAACCGTGCGAAACCATCTGCAGGATCGCGCCTTCGAGGCCCTGCGCACTAAAGATGAAAATGCCGAGCGTGACAAAACCCATGTGCGAGATCGACGAATAGGCGATCAGTTTTTTCATGTCGGCCTGCACCAGCGCCACCAGCCCGATATAGACCACCGCGATCAATGAAAGGGCGATGACGAAGCCGGCCAGCTCGTGGCTGGCATCCGGCACGATAGGGAGCGACAGCCGCAGGAAACCGTAACCGCCGAGCTTCAGCATGATCGCCGCCAGCACCACCGAGCCGCCAGTCGGCGCTTCGACGTGCGCATCGGGCAACCAGGTATGCACCGGCCACATCGGCACCTTGACGGCAAACGCCACCATGAACGCCATGAAAATCAGTTTTTGCGCGCCGATCGGCAGCTGCACGTCGTAAAAGTCGAGCAGCGAAAAACTGCCGCCGGAGACACTGAAGAGGTAAATCAGGGCGACCAGCGACAGCAGCGAGCCCATCAGCGTGTAGAGGAAAAATTTGACGGCGGCGTACACGCGGTTGGGGCCGCCCCACACCCCGATAATGATGAACATCGGGATCAGCGTCGCCTCGAAAAAAACGTAGAACAGCAACGCATCGAGCGCGCAGAACACACCGTTCATGAACCCGGACAGGATAAGGAAAGCCGCCATGTACTGCGACACGCGCTCCTTGATCACTTCCCAGCCCGCAATAACCACCAGCACGGTGGTAATGCAATTGAGCAGTATCAGCAGCAGCGACATGCCATCGATGCCGAGGTGGTAATTGACGTGGAAGCTATCGATCCAGGGCGTCAGTTCCATGAACTGGAAATCGGCCACACCGCGGTCGAACCGCGTCCATAGCGGCAGCGCCACCAGCAAACCGGCGAGCGCGCCGATCAATGCCAGCACACGCGCGGCTTGCGGCTGGCGGTCGCCAATGGCAAGCACCGCCAGACCGGCAAAAATTGGCACCCAGATGACCAGGCTCAGAATATGCGATTCCATGGTTGTTCTTATCGCCGCCGGATATTCATTACAGTGAAACTCCCGAGACCAGCAACCACGCGAACCACACGGACATTAGGAGAAGAATGCCGATGATCATCGCGAATGCGTAGTGGTAGATGTAACCGGACTGGACTTGCCGGATCACCGTGGAACTCCAGCCCACGAGCCGCGCCGTGCCGTTGACGAAGAGCCCGTCAATCAACGCAACATCGCCGATTTTCCACAAGCCATTGCCGAGCAGACGGGCGCCGCCGGCGAAGAACCAGTCGTTAAAGCGGTCGAAGTAGTATTTCTCTTCGAGCACGGTCACCAGCACGCCCCACTTCGCGCGCAGCACCGGCGGCAGATCCGGGCGCGCGATGTAGATAAACCATGCAACGCCAGCCCCCGCCAGTGCAAGCAGGAACGGCAGGGTCGTAAAACTGTGCAGGACCATCGGCAACACGCCATGAAACTCTTCCGCCATTTTTTTGATGCCTTCATGCCCTTCGGCGAAAAATATCGAGTCGCCGAAATAACCGCCATACACAAAAGTGCCGATCACCCAGCCGGCGCACACCGATGGAATCGCCAGCAGGATCAGCGGTAGTGTCACAACCAGCGGCGACTCGTGCGGCACGCCGCCGTGGACATGATCAACATGCGCATGGCTGTCGTTCCCGTGGGCGTCAGGCACGTGTGTGTCGAAGCGCTCCTTGCCGTGAAACGTGAAAAATATCAGCCGGAAAGAATAAAAACCGCCGACGAACACCGCACCCAGCGCGGCGAGATACGCGAACGTGGCGCCCGGCATCCCGGCCGCATAGGCCTCATGTACGGCCTCGATGATCGAGTCCTTGGAAAAGAAACCGGCAAACGGCGGGAAACCGGCATTGGCCAGCGCGCCAATGAACATCGTCAGGTAGGTGATTGGCAGGTATTTGCGCAGCCCGCCCATCTTGCGCATGTCCTGCTCGTGATGCATGGCGATGATCACGGACCCGGCGCCGAGAAACAGCACCGCTTTAAAGAACGCATGCGTCATCAGGTGGAAGATTGCGACCGAGTAGGCGGAGGCACCCAGTGCCATCGTCATATAGCCGAGCTGCGAAAGCGTTGAATATGCGACCACCCGCTTGATGTCGTACTGAACCGTCGCAATGAGCGCCATGAAAAACGTGGTGATCGCGCCGACGACCAGCACAAACGACAGAGCGGCCTGCGACTGTTCGAACAGCGGCGACATGCGCGCGACCATGAAAATGCCGGCAGTCACCATCGTTGCAGCGTGGATCAACGCGGAGATCGGCGTCGGACCTTCCATCGAGTCGGGCAGCCACACATGCAAGGGAAACTGCGCGGACTTACCCATCGCGCCGACGAACAGCAGGATGCAGATCACCGTGAGCAGCGACCATGCGTAGCCGGGGAAAATTTCTATCGTGTTGGCGGCCAGGGTGCCGGCCTTCGCGGCGGCGAACACGGGTGCGTAGTCCAGCGTGCCAAAGTACATGAGCACCAGCGCGATGCCGAGCAGGAAGCCGAAGTCGCCGACGCGGTTCACGAGAAAGGCCTTGAGGTTCGCGTAGATCGCCGTCGGCCGCTCGAACCAGAAGCCGATCAGCAGATAGGAAACGAGGCCCACCGCCTCCCAGCCGAAGAACAACTGCAGGAAATTGTTCGACATCACGAGCATCAACATCGAGAACGTGAACAGCGAGATGTAACTGAAAAAACGGTTGTAGCCGGGATCGCCCGCCATGTAGCCGATGGTGTACACGTGCACCATCAGGGACACGAACGTCACCACCACCATCATGGTGGCAGACAGCTGGTCGATCAGAAAGCCTATCCCGTACTTGGTCGTGCCGCTCACCAGCCAGGTATAGAGAGGAATTTCCGTGCTGGGATGATCGTGCATTACGTCGTTGAATACCATGCCGGCCGCGATCGTCGATATGACCATGCCCAGGATGGTTACCGTGTGCGCGGCCCGATTGCTGATTTTCATGCACAAGAGGCCGGACACGAGCGCGCCCAGCAACGGGGCGAGCGGCACGACCAGGCAGAGGGTCTCGATCGTCACGGCATCAGCCTTTCAAGCTGTCGAGGTCTTCGACGTCTATGGTCTGCAGATTGCGGAACAGCACGACCAGGATCGCCAGGCCGATCGCGGATTCCGCGGCGGCCACCGTGAGAATGAAGAACACGAATATCTGGCCCGCGGTGTCCTCCAGGTAATGCGAAAACGCGATGAAATTCATGTTGACCGCGAGCAGCATAAGCTCGATCGCCATCAGCAGGATGATGATGTTCTTGCGGTTCAGGAAGATCCCGACCACGCTGATCGCGAACAGGATCGCGCCCAATACCAGGTAATGCTGCAGTGAAACCAATCGTTTCCCCTTTTATCGAGAGGCGAGAGATGAGAGATGAGAGGCGAGCATGCTCGCCCGCTGTTACCCCTCTCCCCTCTCCCCTCTCCCTTCTCGCTTTTCGGATTGCATTTTCACGATGCGCACGCGGTCCTTGCGCTGGATCTCGATCTGCCGCGCCGGGTCGAGATACTTGGTGGCCTTGCGGGTGCGCAGCGTCAGCGCAATCGCCGCGACTATCGCCACCAGCAAAATCACCGCCGCGATTTCAAACGGGTAGACATATACGGTGTAAATCAGCCGGCCCAGTTCCTTGGTGTTGCTGAAACCGGCAGCGGTGGGCGCCGGCTCTTCGAGTTCCAGCGCGGCATAGTGCCTCCACAAAAAAAGCCCCATTTCCAGGACCAGCGCCGCCGCCACCAGGCTGCCCAGCGGCAGGTAGCTCCAAAAGCCCTCGCGCAGCTTCGCCAGATTGATGTCGAGCATCATCACGACGAACAGAAACAGCACCATGACCGCACCAACGTACACCAGCACCAGCGCGATGGCGAGGAACTCCGCCTGCAACTGTATCCACAGACCGGCCGCCGTGAAAAATGCGAGCACCAGCAGCAACGCCGAGTGCACCGGGTTGCGCGAAGTGACAACGCCAACGGCGGCCGCGATAAGGACAGCCGCGAAAACATAAAATATAAAAGTCTGAAAACTCATATCAACGGTATACCGCGTCGGCGGCACGGTCCTTGGCGATCTGCTCTTCGTACATGTCGCCAATGGCAAGCAACATGGGCTTGGTATAAATCAGGTCGCCGCGCTGCTCACCGTGGTACTCGAGGATGCGCGTCTCGACGATCGAATCGACCGGGCAGGACTCTTCGCAGAAGCCGCAGAATATGCATTTGGTCAGGTCGATGTCGTAGCGCGTGGTGCGCCGCGTGCCGTCGTCGCGCTGCTCTGATTCGATGGTGATCGCCAGCGCCGGGCACACCGCTTCGCACAATTTGCAGGCAATGCAGCGCTCCTCGCCGTTCGGATAGCGGCGCAGCGCGTGCAGGCCGCGGAAGCGCCCCGACTGCGGCGTTTTCTCTTCGGGGAACTGCACCGTGATTTTGCGCGCGAACAAATGCCGACCGGTCAGCATCATGCCCTTCACCAACTCGAAGAGCAGGAAGGTGCGGAAAAAATCGCTTATGCGGGAAATCATCGTAACCTCATTTCCACCAGACCCACAGCGGCGTCTGCATCCATGCGCCGAGCACGATGATCCACACGATGGTCACCGGGATAAACACCTTCCAGCCGAGCCGCATGATCTGGTCGTAACGGTAGCGCGGGAAAGTCGCGCGGAACCAGATGAACAGGATGAGCACGAAGAACACTTTCGCGAACAGCCAGTGAAAGCCGCCCACGCCCAAGAACGGCCATGAGTCGGGAAATGGCGACAGCCAGCCGCCGAGGAACATGATGCTGCAGAGGGTCGCAACCAGGATCATGTTGATGTATTCAGCAAGGAAAAAGACCGAGAACATCATCCCGGAGTATTCGACGTGGAAGCCGCCGACGATTTCCGACTCGCCTTCGGCCACGTCGAACGGCGCGCGGTTGATCTCGGCGACGCCGGCAATCAGGTAGACCAGGAAAAACGGAAACAGCGGGATGAAAAACCAGTTGAGTGCGCCGTATTTGCCGGTCTGACTGTTGACGATCTCGACCAGGTTCAGGCTCTGTGACGCCATCAGCACGCCGACCAGCGCAAAACCGATGGCGATCTCGTACGAAACGATCTGCGCCGCCGAGCGCAGCCCGCCCAGAAAAGCATATTTGGAATTGGATGCCCAGCCGGCCACTATCACGCCGTAAACTCCCATCGAGGTGATGGCCATGATGTAGAGCAGGCCGGCGTCAATGTTGGAGAGCACCATCTCGGGCCCGAACGGCACCACCGCCCACGCCGCCAGCGCCGGCATCATGGCCATGATGGGCGCCAGCACAAACAGGAATTTGCTCGCGCCTGCGGGAACGATGATTTCCTTGACCAGCAGCTTGAGGCCGTCGGCAATCGGCTGCAGCCAGCCATAGCCGACGCGGTTGGGGCCGTGGCGCACCTGCATCCAGCCGATGACTTTTCGCTCTAACAGCGTGAGGTAGGCCATGCACAGCATCAGCGGCGCCACGATGCAGACGATGAGGATCAATATCCAGATCGCGTACAAAACATAGGGCGCGAAATCCTGGCCGCACAACCCGACCACCAGCGCGCCGAGCAGGCCCCATGCCCAGGTGCCGAGATTAACCAGCGGTTGCAGAAGCGCGGTCACACCGCCACCTTCTGCGGCGCGGCGACGCGCTCCGCGGTGATGGCGCCGAACATGCCGCCGAGCGCTGCCGTCAGCGCATGCGACGCCGGCACACGGATGCAGTTTGCCGGCAATTTGTCGTCGCGCGCCACCGCCAGCACGGCGCTGCCGCCGCCTTGCACAATTCTCACCTGGTCGTCATCGCGCAAACCAAGCTGCGCGAACAGTTCGCCATTCATGGTTGCGACTGGCGCTGCGGCATCATGGGTTTTTTGCAACGAAGCCGCGCGGCGCACGATGGAATCCGCCTGATATATCGGCACCTCGGCTATGCGTTCGATGCCCGCACCCTGCGCTTCGATTTTGCCGATTGCCGCGTTGGGCAGCCGATTGTTCAGGCGCGCCGCCACGTCTCCGGGCAACGCGTCCTTCAAGACTGCTTCGCTGCTGTCATAGTCGAACCCAGTTACGCCCAGCAGATTGCCGAGCACGCGCAGCACTTTCCACGCCGGCCGCGTTTCTGCCAGCGGTTGCACGACGCCGCGGAAACTCTGCGCCCTGCCCTCCGTGCTGACGAACGTGCCGGAGGTTTCAGTGAACGGTCCGATCGGCAGCAGCGCGTGCGCGTAGTCGAGCGCACGGTGCTGGTACGGCGACATCGCCACCACGAATTCCGCCTGTTTCAGCGCGGCCATCGCCTGCTGCGGATCAAAATAATCGAGTTCGGGCTCGACGCCGAGTAATACATACGCTTTGCGCGGCTGCGCCATGAGCTGGCGCGCATCGAGTCCACCGGCCGCGGCGCCCGCGAGATGGCCGCCGACGCTGTTCGCCGCCTCGCCGAGGAAACCGAATTTCGCGCCGAGCAGATCGGCGAGCGTTTGCGCGAGCGCGTGCAGCTGCCCTGCCGCCGGATGGTGCTGGGCGAAATTACCGAGGAATACCGCGGCGTTCTTGCCTGACACGAGGCTGTCGGCGATGTGTTGAGCGGCGGCGCCGACTTCAACAGCGGCGACGTCGGCGGGCGCAGCCGCGCCTTTCGCCAGCGCAACAGCCTTGACGACCTGCGCCAGCGTGTGCGAGAACCGTGACGGCGCGGCAATCGCCTTGTTGGCGACGCGCATTAGCAGATCGTCATCGGCCGCGTGAATCAGGTTCAGCTGCAATTGCTTCTTCGCGGCTTGCCGCAAGCGGTTCGCAATAAGCGGATGGTCTTTGCGCAGAGTGCTGCCGATAACCAGTACGCGGTCGAGTTGCGCGATTTCAGAAATCGGCATACCAAGCCATGGCACAACGGTCGCCGCGGCGCCGAAATCCGCCTGGCGGGTGCGAAAATCAACATTGGCGCTGCCAATGCCGCGCATAAGCTTTTGCAGCAGGTAGAGTTCTTCGAGCGTCTGGTGCGGCGTGGCCAGCGCGCCGATTTGTGACGCGCCATGCTGGTCGCGGACTTTTTTGAGGCCGTTGGCGACGAAATCGAGCGCGACCTGCCAGTCGACTTCCTTCCAGGCGCCGTCGGTCTTGATCATCGGTTTAACGAGACGGTCAGCGGAATTCAGGCCCTCGTACGAAAAACGGTCCTTATCCGACAACCAGCATTCGTTGATCGCTTCGTTCTCGCGCGGCAATACGCGCATCACGCGGTTCTGCTTGACCTGCACCGTCAGGTTGGAGCCGAGGCCGCAATGCGGGCTCACCGAAGAGTGGCGCGTCAGTTCCCATGTCCGCGCGCTGTAACGGAACGGCTTGGACGTGAGCGCACCGACCGGGCACAGATCGATCACATTGCCCGACAGTTCGGAATCGACCGTCTTGCCGACAAACGCGATGATTTCAGCATGTTCGCCGCGGCCTATCATGCCGAGCTCCATGACGCCGGCGACTTCCTGGCCGAAGCGCACGCAGCGCGTGCAGTGTATGCAGCGCGTCATGTCGGTCGAAATCAGCGGACCGAGGTTCTTGTTGTTCACCACACGCTTGGGTTCGTCGTAACGCGAACCGCTGCCGCCGTAGCCAACCGCCAGGTCCTGCAACTGACATTCGCCGCCCTGGTCGCAGATCGGGCAGTCGAGCGGATGGTTGATGAGCAGGAATTCCATCACGCCTTTTTGCGCATTGACGGCCTGGTCGGAATGCGTGAACACCTTCATACCGTTGGTCACGGGGGTAGCGCACGCCGGCAGCGGCTTGGGCGCCTTCTCGACCTGCACCAGGCACATGCGGCAGTTGGCCGCAATCGACAATTTCTTGTGATAGCAGAAATGCGGCACGTAGACGCCCGCCTGGTTGGTGGCGTCCATCACCGTGCTGCCATCCGGCACTTCGAATTTCTTGCCGTCGATTTCTATTTCAAGCATGTCGCATGCTCATCAGATGTAATGGGGAACCAGGCATTGCTTGTGGTCTATGTGATGCTGGAATTCGTCGCGATAATTTTTAATGAACGCGCGCACCGGCATCGCCGCCGCGTCGCCGAGCGCGCAGATCGTGCGCCCCTGGATGTTGTCGGCGAGGTTGTTCAGCAAATCGAGGTCTTCGGGCTTGCCCTTGCCGTGCTCGATGCGGTCTATCACGCGATAGAGCCAGCCCGTGCCTTCGCGGCAGGGCGTGCACTGCCCGCACGACTCTTCGTAATAGAAGTACGCCAGCCGCAGCAGGCTCTTAACCATGCAGCGCGTCTCGTCCATCACGATCACTGCGCCAGAGCCCAGCATGGAACCGGCCTTGGCGATGGAGTCGTAGTCCATGTCGGTCGCCATCATGATGTCGGCCGGCAGCACCGGCATCGACGACCCGCCGGGAATCACGGCTTTCAGTTTCTTGCCGCCGCGCATGCCGCCCGCCATTTCGAGCAGTTTCGCGAACGGCGTGCCAAGCTTCACTTCGTAATTGCCGGGACGCGCGACGTCTCCCGACACCGAAAAAATCTTGGTGCCGCCGTTGTTCGGCTTGCCGAGACCGAGGAACGCATCGCCGCCGTTATTGATGATCCACGGCACCGCGGCGAACGTCTCGGTGTTGTTGATCGTGGTCGGCTTGCCATAGAGCCCGAAGCTCGCTGGAAACGGCGGCTTGAAGCGCGGCTGGCCTTTCTTGCCTTCGAGCGATTCGAGCAACGCGGTTTCCTCGCCGCAGATGTACGCGCCCCAGCCGTGATGGTTGTGGAGCTCGAAGCTGAAGTCGGAGCCCCGGATGTTCTTGCCGATATAGCCGGCGGCGCGCGCTTCGGCCAACGCTTCTTCCATGCGCTCGTAGACGTCCCAGATTTCGCCGTGGATGTAGTTATAGCCGACGGGGATGCCCATCGCGTACGCGCCTATCGCCATGCCCTCGATCAGGATGTGCGGGTTGTAGCGCATTATGTCGCGGTCTTTGAACGTGCCGGGCTCGCCTTCGTCCGAATTGCACACCAGGTATTTGGCGCCCGGAAACTGGCGCGGCATGAAGCTCCACTTGAGCCCGGTCGGGAAGCCCGCGCCGCCGCGTCCGCGCAAAGCGCTCTTTTTCAACTCGGCGACGATCTGCTCGGGCGTGATTTTTTCGGCGAGTATTTTCTTCAAAGCCGAGTAACCGCCGCGCGCCAGGTAATCCTGCAGGCGCCAGTTGGCGCCTGTGATGCCTTTCATGATGACAGCATCGGGACCGAAGAGATCGGCGGCAAACGGCGCGACAGGCAGGCCCATTATTTCAGTTCCTCGAGCAGTTTATCGAGCTTGTCGGCGGTCATCGCACACGCCATATTCTTGTTGTTGACGAGCATCACCGGCGCCTCGCCGCAGGCGCCCAGGCACTCAGCCTCTTTCAGCGTGAACGCGCCGTCGGCAGTGGTTTCGCCGAAACCGATACCAAGCTTCTGCTTGAGATGCTCTGCAGCCAGTGTCGCCCCTTGCAACGCGCACGGCAGATTGGTACAGATGGCGATTTTGCAGCGGCCGATCGGCTTCAGGTCGTACATCGTATAGAAGCTCGCGACTTCGTAGACCGCGATCGGCGGCATGTCGAGATAGTGGGCGACGACATCCATGGTGTCGGTGGACAGCCAGCCTTTTTCATCCTGCGCGATGGTCAGCGCGGCCATCACCGCCGACTGTTTCTGGTCGGCCGGATACTTGGCGACCGCGTGGTCGATTTTGGCGAGCGCAGCCGGGCTTAGCATGAGCGGCGCGTTCATCGATCTATCTCCCCGAACACGATGTCCTGCGTGCCGATGATGGCGACCACGTCGGCAATCATGTGCCCGCGCACCATTTCGTCGAGCGCCGCCAGGTGCGGATAGCCCGGCGCGCGGATCTTCACGCGATACGGCTTGTTGGCGCCGTCGGATATGAGATAAATGCCGAACTCGCCTTTCGGATGCTCGACCGCCGCGTAAGCTTCGCCGGGTGGCACATGCATTCCTTCGGTGAACAGCTTGAAGTGGTGGATCAGCTCTTCCATGTTCTGCTTCATCGCAACACGCGACGGCGGCGCCACCTTGTGGCTCTCGCTCATCACCGGGCCGGGATTCTTGCGCAGCCATTCAATGCATTGCTTGATGATGCCGTTGGACTGGCGCATTTCCTCGATGCGCACGAGGTAGCGGTCGTAGCAATCGCCATTGACGCCGACCGGTATGTCGAACTGCATGCGGTCGTACACCTCGTACGGCTGCTTCTTGCGCAAATCCCACTCGATGCCCGAGCCGCGCAGCATGGGGCCGGAAAAGCCCAGCGCCTTGGCGCGCTCCGGCGTTACCACGCCGATGCCGACAGTACGCTGCTTCCAGATGCGGTTGTCGGTGAGCAGCGTTTCGTACTCGTCGACGTAGGTCGGAAAACGATTGGTGAAGTCCTCGATGAAATCCAGCAATGAGCCTTGCCGGTTCGTATTCATGTCTCGCACCGCCGCCGCGTTGTGGATGCGGGAAGCCTCGTATTGCGGCATGGTGTCCGGCAAATCGCGGTAGACGCCGCCCGGCCGGTAGTACGCGGCATGCATGCGCGCGCCCGACACTGCCTCGTAGCAGTCCATCAGGTCTTCGCGCTCGCGGAAGCAATACAGGAAGACCGTCATTGCGCCGACATCGAGCGCATGCGCGCCGAGCCACATGCAATGATTCAGCACGCGCGTGATCTCGTCGAACATGACGCGGATATACTGCGCGCGCAGCGGTACGTCGATGCCGATCAGCCTCTCGATCGCCATCACATAAGCGTGCTCGTTGCACATCATGGACACGTAATCGAGGCGGTCCATGTACGGCACCGACTGGATGAACGTGCGGTGCTCGGCGAGTTTTTCAGTCGCGCGGTGCAGCAGCCCGATATGCGGATCTGCGCGCTCGATAACTTCGCCGTCGAGTTCCAGCACCAGGCGCAATACGCCGTGGGCCGCCGGATGCTGGGGCCCGAAGTTCATCGTATAGTTTCTGATCTCCGCCATGACTCAGCCCTTGCGAAACCCTTCGCTGTCGGCGTAGTTTTCTGCGCGCACGATGCGCGGCACGATCTCGCGCGGCTCTATGGTGACCGGCTGGTAGATCACGCGCTGCTGGTCGGGGTCGTAACGCATTTCAACGTTGCCCGAAATCGGGAAATCCTTGCGGAACGGATGCCCGATAAAACCGTAGTCGGTCAGTATGCGGCGCAGATCCGGGTGCCCGTCGAACACAATGCCGAACAAATCGAACGCTTCGCGCTCGAACCAGTTCGCCGCCGGCCATACGCCGATGACCGAATCGACCACCGGAAAATCATCTGCCGCGCAGAAAACGCGCACGCGCAACCGCCGGTTATGCCTGAGACTCAGCAGATGGTAGACGACCGCAAAACGCTGGCCCTCGTAAGTCGCGTACGTGCTGTAATCGACGCCGCACAAATCGATCAGTTGTTCGAAACCGAGATCGCCACCATCGCGCAGCGTGGTCATGACACTGACCAGATCGCCGGCCTTGACGACCAGCGTCACCTCACCGAGCGCTTCCGCGACGGAGACGGTTTTATCACCCAGCGCTGCCTGCACGCTCTCGACCAGGGCTTGATTGTGCGTAGTCATTCGGCGTGCTCGCGTTTAAACGTGCGCATTTGACGTGCTCATCCGCGTGCAATCGTGTTGGTGCGCTTGATTTTGTTCTGCAGCTGGATAATGCCGTAGAGCAGCGCTTCGGCGGTGGGCGGGCAGCCGGGGACGTAGATGTCGACCGGCACGATGCGGTCGCAGCCGCGCACCACGGAATACGAATAATGGTAATAGCCGCCGCCGTTGGCGCACGAGCCCATCGAAATCACCCAGCGCGGCTCGGCCATCTGCTCGTAGACCTTGCGCAGCGCCGGCGCCATTTTGTTGCACAGGGTGCCGGCGACGATCATCACGTCCGACTGGCGCGGGCTCGGGCGGAACACGATGCCGAAACGGTCGAGGTCGTAACGCGACGCGCCTGCGTGCATCATTTCGACTGCGCAGCACGCCAGCCCAAACGTCATCGGCCACATCGAGCCGGTGCGCGTCCAGTTGATCAGCGTATCCACGCTGGTCACGACGAAACCCTTGTCCAATACGCCGCCGTCAGCCATAGGTGGCCCTCATCAAGACTAGTCCCACTCCAGAGCGCCCTTCTTCCATTCGTAGATAAAACCCACGACCAGAATGGCGAGAAACATGACCATCGCCAGGAAACCGAACATGCCGATCTCCCGCAACACGATGGCCCACGGAAACAGAAATGCGATTTCGAGATCGAACAGGATGAAAAGGATGGCCACCAGGTAATAGCGCACGTCGAACTTCATGCGCGCATCCTCGAAAGCCTCGAATCCGCATTCGTACGGCGAAAGCTTCTCGCTGTTCGGGCGATGCACGCCCAGCAGCCGGCTGACCCCGCTACCGAGCACGATGGGCGCGAGACCGGAGACCGCGCCGACGATGATGAACAGCAGAATAGGAAAGTAGTTTTCTAACATTGGCAGGATTCAGGATTCGGGATCCAGGATTCGGGATCCGGGATTCAGTAAAACCTCAGTTAACGTATTTCATCGATACAGTCGGCCAAAATCAAACCTCGCAAGCCCACCAACACAATTCCGCACTACTTTGGATTCCCGAATCCTGATTGCTGAATCATGAATCCTGCCTTACAACTGGTGCCGACGGAGAGACTCGAACTCTCACGACTTTCGCCACCGCCCCCTCAAGACGGCGTGTCTACCAATTCCACCACGTCGGCATTAACTCAGGAGAGACGCCTGACGAAGGAGGATACACGCATTAAACATTCCGCGCCCTCGCCTCTCGTCTCTCGTCTCTCGTCTCTCGTCTTTCGCTTATTTTGGTATGTCCTTCGTTTTCGAATCCGCATCAGCGGCCGGCTTGTCCGGCGTGGGCACGGGAATCGGCGCACCGGGCACTGTCGTCGGCGCCGACGACGCCGGAGGCGATGCCATCACACCCTTCGAATCGCTCTTGTGCGAGTAATACCAGGTCAAACCCATGCTGGTCAGGAAAAACACCGTCGCCAGCATCGCCGTCGCGCGGCTCAGAAAGTTGGCCGAGCCGGTGGCGCCGAACACGCTGCCCGAAGCCCCGCCGCCGAACGCAGCACCCATGTCTGCACCCTTGCCATGCTGCAGCAGCACCAGGGCGATGATAGCAAGCGCCGCCGTCACGTGTATCACCAATAACAAAGTTTCCATAAGCCTCTCACTCAACCTTTAATGACGCTGCGCAGCTTTGCAGATCGCCATGAATTCTTCCGCCACCAGCGCGGCGCCCCCGATCAGTCCGCCATCGATATCGGGCATCGCAAACAACTGTGCTGCATTTGCGGCCTTGACACTGCCGCCGTACAAAATCTTCAGCTCCGCCGCCACCACCGCATCTTGCGCCGCGATGCGGCTGCGGATAAATGCATGCACCGCCTGCGCCTGCTCGGGCGTTGCGGTCTTGCCGGTGCCTATGGCCCACACCGGCTCGTAAGCGACCACCGCTTTGCCCAGCGCCGCGACGCCTGCCGCCGCAACCACCGCATCTATCTGCGCGCCGACGACTTGTTCCATGGCGCCCGACTCGCGTTCCTGCAAAGTCTCGCCAACACACAGTATCGGCGTCAGCCCCGCCTGCAATGCCGCGCCGAACTTCGCCGCGACCATCGCGTTGTTCTCGCCGAAAATGCTGCGGCGTTCCGAATGGCCGACGATCGCATAGCGGCAGCCAAACTCGCGCAACATCGCCGCCGTCACCGCACCCGTATAGGCGCCAGCACCGAACTGGCTGACGTCCTGCCCACCCCAGGTCAGCGTGCTTCCTGCAAGCAATTTCTGGATTTGAAACAAATACGGATAAGGTGCGCAGACGACACAGTCGACGCCCTTCAAACCTGCTGCCGCAGCGCGCAAATGACCGAGCAGCAGCTGGTTTGCGGCCAGATCGCCGTTGGATTTCCAGTTGCCAGCCACCAGCCTGCCGCGCATCGACTATTCACCCGCTTAAAGCGTGGGAATTTTACCGGGCTAGCCCCTCAGGGTCAACGTAAATCCGGTTTTGTGCAATGCCCAAGCGCGTTGATTCAAGAAGGATTTTAAGGCTTCGCGGGCAACCCCAGGAAGTATGTCGGGCGCCACGCCGGATCTGCGGGAATTGCGGGAGCTGCGGGAACTGCGGCGCATGGCGCCCCAAGGAACATCAAAATTCGCTTCAGCCCGCTGCTTTGCGCACGGCGGCAGCGATGGCGTCCGCCCACGTCTTGACCTGCGGGCGCCTCTTGCCTTCCACCATGACGCGTATCACCGGCTCGGTGCCGGATGCGCGCAGCAGCACGCGGCCATCGGCGCCGAGCGCGGCTTCGGCCTGCGCGACTGCCTGCCGCACACCGCGGTTGGCGCTGAAATCGAAATCACGCCGGATCCGCACGTTGATGAGCAATTGGGGATACAGCTTGACCGGCGCCGCGGCTTTGGCCAGCGTAGTCTTGTCGCCGCGCAGTGCGCCCAGCACCTGCAGCGCAGATACCAGTCCGTCCCCGGTGGTGTGCTGGTCGAGACAGATGATATGTCCCGAATTTTCGCCGCCGAGCACCCAGCCGTGTTTCTGCATCATTTCGAGCACGTAGCGATCGCCGACCTTGGCGCGCGCGAACGGAATCTTGAGCCGCGCCAGCGCATGCTCCATGCCGAGATTGGTCATCAGCGTGCCGACAACCCCGCCGCGTAACTGGCGGCGCTGGCGCATGCGATAACTGGCGATCACGTAGAGCAATTGGTCGCCGTCGTAGACTTCGCCCTTGGCATCGACCATGACCAGCCGGTCACCGTCGCCGTCGAGCGCGATGCCGAGATCGGCGCGTTCGCGCTTGACGGCGTCCTGCAAAGCGCGCGGACTGGTCGCGCCGAACCCCGCGTTGATATTGAAACCGTCGGGGTGATTGCCGATGGCGACAACATCGGCTCCCAGCTCGTGAAACACGTGCGCGGCAATGTGGTACGTCGCGCCGTGCGCGCTGTCGATGACCAGGCGCAGTCCGCGCAAGTCGAGGTGCGCCGGGAAAGTGCTCTTGCAGAATTCGACATAGCGGCCGGCAGCATCGTCGATACGCCGCACCTTGCCCAGCTGTGCGGATGTGCTGCATTTCAAAGGCCGGGCAAGCTCGGTTTCGATCGCGCTCTCGACCTTGTCGGCGAGCTTGGCGCCAGCGCCCGAAAAAAACTTGATGCCGTTATCGGCATACGGATTGTGCGAGGCGCTGATCACGATGCCCGCCGACAGCCGCAGCGCGCGCGTCAGGTAAGCCACCGCCGGCGTCGGCATCGGCCCCACCAGTAGCACGTCGACGCCGGCCGCGCACAAGCCTGCTTCAAGCGCCGATTCCAGCATATAGCCGGAGATGCGCGTGTCCTTGCCGATCAGCACGGTGCGGCGCTCGGCGCCCTTGCCCACGCGCGCCAGCACCTTGCCCGCCGCGTAGCCGAGCTTCAGCACGAAATCAGGCGTGATCGGCGCTTCGCCTACCGTACCGCGTATGCCGTCGGTGCCGAAATATTTTCTTTTCATTTTTCCAGTAACCGCTAGGTAAACTTGTTTACCGCAGCCCACACCGCCAAAGCATCGCGCGTCGCCGCCACATCGTGCACGCGCACGATACGCGCCCCCTTCTCCACCGCGATCAAGGCCGCCGCGACGCTCGCGTAACCACGTTCGTTCACCTCGCGGCCCGTGATGCTGCCGAGCATGCCTTTGCGCGAGATGCCTGCCAGCACCGCAACACCCGTATCGCAAAAGCGGCCGATTCCGCGCAACAGTTCGAGATTATGCTCCAGCGTCTTGCCGAAACCAAAACCCGGATCGATGACGATGTGCTCGGGAGCTATTCCGGCATTGCGCGCAGCCTGCACCCGGCCCGCGAGAAACGTCAGCACCTCGGCCACCACGTCGTCGTAATGCGGATTGACCTGCATATCGGCGGGCCTACCCTGCTTGTGCATCAGGCACACCGCGACATTGCCCGCGGCCACTGCCGCCAGCGCGTCCGGCGCCTGCAATCCGTTGATGTCGTTGATCATGGCCGCGCCGGCGGCGATGACCTCGCGCATGAATTCGGGCTTCTGCGTATCGACGGACACCGGCACCGTGCCGCCCGCCAGTTGCTCGAGCACTGGCAGCACACGCCGGCGTTCTTCGTCGAGCGCAACGCCACCCGAGCCCGGGCGCGTGGATTCGCCGCCGATATCGATAATGTCGGCACCCTCCTCGGTCAGCTGGCGCGCGCGGGCAAGTGCGGCCCGGGTTGTTGCGTAGTCACCGCCATCCGAAAACGAATCGGGCGTGACATTGACGACGCCCATGATGAGAGGACGCGTAAGTGACAGCCGGAATTTACCGCACTGGAGATACATCGAGAGGCGTGAGGCGAGAGGGGTGAGGCGGAACCGCAAGGAGCGGGGAGATGCTACGCCTCGCCCCTCACTCCTCTCCCCTCATCGCGCGCTTTCGGCGCGCTCAGGTTCCCGGCGCCGGCGCGGCGGTAGTGGGCGCGGGGCTCGGCGGCGGCGTGTCTTTGGGCGGCACGCTGGTCGCCGTGGTGGCCGGCTTGGGCGGGCGCGGCTCGCGGCCTTCCATGATGTCTTTCAACTGCTCGGAATCCATGGTTTCCCACTCGAGCAGGGTCTTCGCCATTTTCTCGACCTTGTCGCGGTTTTCTTCGATGATTTTGCGCGCGACCTGGTACTGCTGATCGATGATGCGGCGCAGTTCGGCGTCGACCTTCTGCATCGTCGCTTCCGACATATTCTTGTGGGTAGTGACCGAGCGGCCGAGGAACACTTCACCCTCGTTCTCGCCGTACACCATCGGGCCCAGCGCATCCGACATGCCCCACTCGGTGACCATGCGGCGCGCCAGCGTGGTGGCGTTCTGAAAGTCGCTGCTTGCCCCGGTCGTCATCTGACCAAGAAACACTTCTTCCGCAATGCGCCCGCCGAGGGAAACCGAGATGTCCTGCAACAGATGTTCGCGGTCCTTGCCGTGGCGGTCCTCCTCCGGCAGCATCCAGGTCAGGCCCAGCGCGCGGCCGCGCGGGATGATGGTGACTTTGTGCACCGGGTCGGCTTTGGGCAGCGTATAGGCGACCACTGCGTGCCCGGCTTCGTGGTAAGCGGTCGTAATCCGCTCGTCTTCCGGCATGACCATCGATCGGCGCTCGGCGCCCATGTAGATCTTGTCCTTGGCCTGCTCGAAGTCGTCCATGTCGACGAGGCGCTTGTTCTTGCGCGCGGCAAACAGCGCGGCTTCGTTCACCAGGTTGGCGAGGTCGGCGCCCGACATGCCCGGCGTGCCGCGGCCGATGATGTCGGCCTTGACGTCCGGCGCGACCGGCACTTTGCGCATGTGCACGAGGAGTATCTGCTCGCGGCCGCGAATGTCCGGCAGCGGCACCACGACCTGGCGGTCGAAGCGGCCCGGACGCATCAACGCGGGATCGAGCACGTCGGGCCGGTTGGTCGCGGCAATCACGATGACGCCGGCGGTGCCTTCGAAGCCGTCCATTTCCACCAGCAGCGCGTTTAACGTCTGCTCGCGCTCGTCGTTGCCGCCGCCCAGCCCCGCGCCGCGCTGGCGGCCGACCGCGTCGATCTCATCGATGAACACGATGCACGGCGCATGCTTCTTCGCCTGCTCGAACATGTCGCGCACGCGCGCGGCACCCACGCCGACGAACATCTCGACGAAGTCGGAACCCGAAATGCTGAAAAACGGCACTTTCGCCTCACCCGCAATCGCGCGCGCCAGCAATGTTTTACCGGTGCCGGGCGAACCCACCAGCAGCACGCCTTTCGGAATGCGCCCGCCGAGTTTCTGGAATTTGCCAGGGTCGCGCAGGAATTCCACGAGTTCCGCGACTTCTTCCTTCGCTTCCTCGCAACCGGCAACGTCGCCAAACGTGACGCTGTTGTTGTTCTCATCCATCATGCGCGCGCGGCTCTTGCCGAACGAGAACGCGCCGCCGCGCCCGCCGCCCTGCATCTGGCGCATGAAGAATATCCAGATGCCGATCAGGAGCAGCATCGGAAACCACGAGATGAAAATATTCATCAGGAACGACTGCTCTTCCTCCGGCTTGGCATCGACTTTGACGCCCGCCTTCAGCAGATCACTGACCATCCACAGGTCGCCCAACGTGCCGGGGCTGTAGGTCACGTACTTGCGGTTGTCCTGCGAGATCCAGCGCACGGTGCGCCCTTCGACCTGCGCGGAGGTCACGCGTCCCTGCTTCACTTCGTCCATGAACTGGGAATAGGGGATCACGCTTTGCGCGGCCTGCCGGCTGCTGAACTGGTTGAACACCGTCATCAACACGAGTGCGATGACCAGCCAGATCGCCACATTTTTTATCAGATTATTCAACGTTATTCCTCATCGCTTTTGGTGCTGCGGGACACGTATCTGGTTCAATTCTAAACTGTTTCTACTACTATTGTTAGTACGGGCGCCAACCCCGCCTGCATGCCGCCGCAAGCGTAAACCCGTCAATCCGCGCCTTTGCAGTCCTTTCCCAACAGGTACATCTCGTTGCTGCGGCCGCGCGACGCCTCAGGCTTGCGCGTGACGACCTGCTTAAACCGGCTGCGCATCACGCGCAGAAACTCCTGGAACCCGGAACCCTGAAAAATTTTGACCAGCAGACCGCCGCCCGGTTTCAAATGTTTTACGGCAAATTCGAGAGCAAGTTCAGCCAGATACATCGCCCGCGCCTGGTCGCTCAGAGCGATACCACTGATGTTGGGCGACATATCGCTTAATACAAGGTCTATCGGACGACCGGCCAGCTCCTGCTCCAGCGCTTTGACCACGGCATCCTCGCGGAAGTCCCCCAGCAGGAAGGTAACATTGCGCAGCGCATCCATCGGCAACAGGTCGAGCGCGATGACGCGCCCACGCTCGCCGACTTTGGCCGCGGCGACCTGCGACCAGCCCCCGGGGGTGGCGCCGAGATCGACCACCACCATGCCCGGTTTGAGCAGCTTGTCGCGTTCGGCGACTTCGATCAGCTTGTAGGCGGCGCGCGAGCGATAGCCTTCCGCCTTCGCGCGTTGCACGTAGACGTCGTGGATATGCTCCATCATCCACTGTTTGCTGGTCTTGGTACGTTTCATCGGTTAGGATGCCGCCATGATTCTCGAACTCACCTCAGTACAACGCCGTGAACTGCGCGCGCGCGCCCACGGTCTCAACCCGGTCGTGATGGTCGGCGACGCCGGCCTTACCACCCCCGTAATGAATGAAATCCACCAGAACCTCGCCAGTCACGAGCTGATCAAAATCCGCGCGATGGCCGACGAGCACGCAACACGCGCCCGGTTTCTCGAAGAGATCTGCACCACGCTGCATGCAGCGCCCGTTCAGCATATCGGCAAGATACTGGTCATTTTCCGCCCGCGCCCGGAACAGGCCGCCACCCCGGCCAAGAAAAAAATCAAACCGCGGCCGAAGCCGGCCCGCCGCACCAAGCGCAGTTTCCAGCACTAGCAACCCGGCGTCAGCGCGGTTTGCGTGCGTGCAGCCAGACCAGCAGCACGCCCAGCACTGTTTGTATCAGGTACAGCACGCTGGCCACACCGTGCCACGCCGCGAAACGGTCGCGAAACACGCTTTCCATCACGCCTTTGGGCAACGCCTGGTCTTTCAGGCTGGCCAATATCGGCTGCACGCCGAATTCGCCCGCGAGGGTGAGCGCCAGCATGGCGAGAACGATCCAGAATATGCCGTGCTTCGCGCACGCGCCGCCGAAACGCACCAGCCGGAACAGCACGAGATAAATCGCGCAGCCGATCCCGACATAAGCGATCAGCGTAAAAAGCTTGCCGGCCAATGCGCCGGCAAGCGCACGGTCAGGCACCGAGTAGAACAGTGTCGGCGCCACGATATAGCCGATCGCCCACAAGCCGCCAATCCACAACGTCAGCGCGATTGCATATATCGCTTCGGTAAGGGCAGTCATCGCGTGACAGCGCGGGAATCAGGTATTGTCATTGAATCGCGGCTTCCTTTGCACTGGGGAATAGACAAGGCCGCCCGCCCCTTGTTCCGCCCGCTTTAAATATACTTTACGTCCAGAATCTCGTATTCGCGCACGCCGCCGGGCGCTTTCACTTCGGCCACGTCGCCCGGGTGCTTGCCGATCAGCGCGCGCGCGATGGGCGAACTGATCGAGATCTTGCCCTTCTTGATGTCGGCTTCGTCGTCGCCGACGATCTGATAAGTGACGGTTTCGCTGCTGCTCATGTCTTCGAGTCCAATGGTGGCGCCGAACACGCAGCCGCCGTCAGCGTCGATCAGCGCGGGATCGATGATCTGCGCGTTGGACAACTTGCTCTCGACTTCAGCGATGCGCCCCTCGATGAAACTCTGGCGCTCCTTGGCCGCCGCATATTCGGCGTTTTCCGAGAGATCGCCGTGAGCGCGCGCTTCCGCAATGGCCGCGATGATGGAGGGCCGCTGGACTGTTTTCAGCTCGTGCAATTCGGCGCGCAGTTTATCGGCGCCAACCACCGTCAATGGAGTTTTGCTCATAACTACCTGCCTTGTTTTTAAGCGGCCGCCGCCGCGGTTGCCAGAATACGGCGGTGCAAGCCCTGCAAGTCGTAGGCCGTCATTTCACGCGATTGTTGCATACCCGTGCAGGCGGCGCGCGCGCCGGCAAGAGTCGTGTAAAGGGTGATCCGCGCCTGCAGCGCCGCGCGGCGAATCCCGTAGGCGTCGCGCACCGCGGTCCGCGACTCCTCGACGGTATTCACGATCAGCACTATATCGCCGTTCTTGATCATGTCGACCACGTGCGGGCGCCCCTCCGCGACCTTGTTGAGCGGCATCACCGCCAGTCCGTCCGCCGCCAGCGCCGCAGCGGTGCCGTGTGTCGCGACAAGCTGGAAACCCAGCGCCACGAGATCACGCGCAATCACCACCGCCGCCGGCTTGTCGGCGTCGCGCACGCTGACGAAAACCTTGCCGGATTCCGGCAGGCGGTCGCCGGCCGCCAGTTGAGATTTCACGAAAGCTTCGCCGAAGCTCGCGCCAACCCCCATCACTTCACCGGTCGATTTCATTTCCGGACCAAGTATGGTGTCCGCACCCGGGAACTTGATGAAGGGGAATACCGCTTCCTTGACCGAATAATACGGCGGCACCACTTCCTGCGTGCTGTTTTGTGCCGCCAGTGAGGTACCGATCATGCAGCGCGCGGCGATCTTGGCCAGCGCCAAGCCGGTCGCTTTCGACACGAAAGGCACGGTGCGCGACGCGCGCGGATTGACTTCGAGCACGTAGATGACGCCGTTCTGGATCGCGAACTGCACGTTCATCAGCCCGACGACTTTCAACGCGTGCGCCATGGCGACGGTTTGCTTGCGCAATTCGTCCTGGAGTTCCGGCGTCAGGCTGAAGGGCGGCAGCGAGCACGCCGAATCGCCGGAGTGCACGCCGGCCTGCTCGATGTGCTCCATGATGCCGCCGATCAGCACCGCCTTGCCGTCGCAGATCGCATCGACGTCGACCTCGATCGCGTCGTTCAGAAAGCGGTCGAGCAGCACCGGCGAATCGTTCGAAACTTTTACCGCTTCGCGCATATAGCGCTCGAGGTCGCTCTGCTCGTGGACAATCTCCATCGCCCGCCCGCCCAGCACATACGACGGGCGCACCACCAGCGGATAGCCGATCTCTGCCGCGAGCGCCAAAGCTTTCTGCGCACTGCGCGCAGTGCGGTTCGGCGGTTGCTTCAATTTCAGCTTGTGAATCAGTTTCTGGAAACGCTCGCGGTCTTCCGCAATGTCGATAGAGTCTGGCGAGGTGCCTATGATGGGCACGCCATTGGCTTCGAGATCGCGCGCGAGTTTCAGCGGCGTTTGCCCTCCGTACTGCACGATTACGCCGTACGGCTTTTCGACATGCACGATTTCAAGCACATCTTCGAGCGTCAGCGGCTCGAAATACAGCCGGTCGGACGTATCGTAGTCGGTCGATACCGTCTCCGGGTTGCAATTGACCATGATGGTCTCGAAACCGTCTTCGCGCAGCGCGAGTGCTGCATGCACGCAGCAATAGTCGAATTCGATGCCCTGCCCGATGCGATTCGGCCCGCCGCCCAGCACGATCACCTTCTTGCGGTCGGTCGGTTGCGCCTCGCACTCTTCCTCGTAGGTCGAATACATATACGCGGTGTTGGTGGCGAATTCCGCCGCGCAGGTGTCGACACGCTTGTAGACCGGGCGTATGCCGAGCGCGTGACGATGATTCCGCATCTCGGCTTCGGTCGACTTCATGAGATAGGCCAGGCGGCGATCGGAGAAACCTTTGCGCTTCAACCCGCGCAATTCTTCGGCGCCGAGGTCGCCGATTTTCCGGTCGTCGAGTTCCATTTCGAGATCGACGATTTCCTTGATCTGCACCAGGAACCAGCGGTCTATTTTGGTGAGCTGATAAACTTCTTCGAGCGTAAACCCGTTCTCGAACGCGTCGCCAACATACCAGATGCGCTCAGGCCCCGGCTCGCCGAGTTCTTTTTCGATGGTCTCGCGGTCGGTCGTTTTCTGATTGAGGCCGTCGGCGCCGACTTCGAGCCCGCGCAGGGCTTTCTGGAATGATTCCTGGAAAGTGCGGCCTATCGCCATCACTTCGCCCACCGACTTCATCTGCGTCGTCAGGCGGTCGTTCGCTTGCGGGAATTTCTCGAATGCGAAACGCGGCACCTTGGTGACGACGTAATCGATGGTCGGCTCGAACGACGCGGGCGTAGCACCCCCGGTGATGTCGTTGCGCAATTCGTCGAGCGTGTAGCCGACCGCCAGCTTGGCCGCGATCTTGGCGATCGGAAAGCCCGTCGCTTTCGACGCCAGCGCGCTTGAGCGCGACACGCGCGGATTCATTTCGATGATTAAGAGGCGGCCGTCGTCGGGATTGACCGCGAACTGCACATTGGAGCCGCCGGTATCGACGCCGATTTCGCGCAGGCACGCGATCGACGCGTCGCGCATGATCTGGTATTCCTTGTCGGTCAGCGTCTGCGCCGGCGCCACCGTGATCGAATCACCGGTATGCACGCCCATCGGGTCGAGGTTTTCGATCGAGCAGATGATAATGCAGTTGTCCTTGCTGTCGCGCACCACCTCCATCTCGTACTCTTTCCAGCCGAGCACGGATTCTTCGATCAGCACTTCCTTGGTCGGGCTCGCATCGAGCCCGCGGTCGACGATGGCGACGAACTCTTCCTTGTTGTAGGCGATGCCGCCGCCCGCGCCGCCCAGCGTGAATGACGGCCGGATAACGGTCGGAAAGCCCACCATTGCCTGCACCTGCAACGCTTCTTCGAGGCTGTGCGCAATCGCCGAACGCGCGCTTGCCAGTCCGATCTTGGCCATCGCGACCTTGAACTTTTCGCGGTCCTCGGCCTTGTCGATCGCTTCTTTTTTCGCGCCTATCATTTCGACGTTGTACTTATCGAGCACACCGTGCTTTGCAAGATCGAGCGCGCAATTCAACGCTGTCTGCCCACCCATCGTCGGCAGCAATGCGTCGGGTCGTTCGATCGCGATGACTTTCTCGACCATCTGCCAGGTGACCGGCTCGATGTAAGTCGCGTCCGCCATGTTGGGGTCGGTCATGATCGTCGCCGGATTCGAATTGACGAGCACCACGCGATAACCCTCTTCGCGCAGAGCCTTGCAGGCCTGCGCGCCGGAATAATCGAACTCGCACGCCTGGCCGATGACGATCGGGCCGGCGCCGATGATCAGGATGCTTTTGATGTCTGTTCTTTTAGGCATGTTAAATCAGCCGCAGAGGCGCAAAGACGCAAAGGAAACCTGAAGGAAAAATCTTCGTGTCATCTTTGCGCCTTCGCGTCTTTGCGGCTAAGCACTTGGTTGTTCCATCAATTTCACGAAACGATCAAATAAATATCCCACATCGTGCGGTCCCGGGCTCGCCTCCGGGTGTCCCTGGAAACAGAACGCCGGCCGGTCGGTGCGCGCAAAACCCTGCAGCGTGCCGTCGAACAAAGATTTATGCGTGACACGCACGTTGGACGGCAGTGTCGCCGCATCGACCGCAAAACCGTGGTTCTGGCTCGTGATCATCACGCGCCCGCTGTCGAGATCCTGCACCGGGTGGTTGGCGCCGTGATGGCCGAATTTCATTTTCAGCGTCTTCGCACCGCTGGCGAGACCAAGCAGCTGGTGGCCGAGACAAATGCCGAATACCGGGACGCCCTTCGCAACCAGTTCGCCGATCGCGCGTATCGCGTAATCGCAAGGTTCGGGATCGCCGGGGCCGTTCGACAAAAATATGCCGTCGGGCTTCAACGCGAGCGCATCCTGTGCCGAACTTTGCGCGGGCAGCACCGTGAGCTTGCAGCCGCGCGCCGCCAGCATGCGCAGAATATTGCGTTTGATGCCGTAGTCGTAGGCGACCACATGAAACTTCGGCGCAGTCTGCTGCCCGTAACCGTGGCCGAGCTTCCACGTCGATTCCGTCCACGCATAGGGTTTGGTGCAGCTCACGACTTTGGCGAGATCCATGCCCGCCAAGCCGGGAAATGTGCGTGCCGCTTTGAGCGCGGCCTTCTCATCAATCTTGCCCGCCATCACGCAGCCTTCCTGCGCGCCCTTTTCGCGCAGAATGCGCGTCAACTTGCGCGTGTCGATGTCGGCGATCGCGACCACGCTTTGCTCGCGCAGATATGACGGGAGGTCCTGCGTGCTGCGCCAGTTGCTGGCAACCAGCGGCAGGTCGCGAATCACGAGGCCAGCCGCGTAAACCTTGTCCGACTCGACGTCTTCGGGATTGGTGCCGGTGTTGCCGATATGCGGATACGTAAGGGTGACGATCTGGCGGCAGTACGAGGGATCGGTGAGGATTTCCTGGTAACCGGTCATCGCCGTGTTGAACACGACTTCACCCGCCGACAGGCCGGCCGCGCCGATCGATGTGCCGCGAAAAACCGTGCCATCTTTAAGGACAAGGATGGCTGGTTCACGATGCGACAAGTCGAACTCCCGGGAGTAGATATGAAAAGCGGGACAGGTCATCAGACCCGTCCCGCTTCAATGTTGCAATTATACGCTAAAGGCAGGTCGCCTTCAACGCGTAAACGCCATATCAACGCCCTGATTCAACGTTAAAAACGCACTCCGCCCGGTTTTACGAACGCCTGCGTTAACGCAAACCCGGAACGTCCTGCATATCGAACAACCCGCCCTTCTTGCCGGCAACAAACCGGGTTGCGAATCAAAGCACGCCGCCGTTTGAACAAACGCACCGCCTAACGTAACCCCAAGACGTCCTGCATGTCGCCGGTGGAACGAACGTGCCGCTCTAACGCAATCCTAAGACGTCCTGCATGTCGAATAGGCCATTTTTCTTTCCCGCAAGAAATCTGGCGGCACGTAGGGCGCCCTGTGCATAAGTCGCGCGACTGTTGGAGCGCACCACGATTTCGACACGCTCGCCGGGGCCGGCAAACATCACCGTGTGCTCGCCGACGATGTCGCCACCGCGCACAGTGGCAAAACCGATGGTCGATGCTTTTCTTTCGCCAGTCACGCCTTCGCGTCCATACACCGCGCATTCGTCGAGCTTGCGCCCCAGCGCGTTGGCGACGATGCCGCCGATATGCAACGCGGTGCCCGACGGCGCATCGATCTTGTGGCGATGATGCGCCTCGATGATCTCGACGTCGTAGCCTTCATTCAGCACGCGCGCCGCCACGTCGGCCAGCTTGAATACGAGGTTGGTGCCGATACTCATGTTCGGCGCCATGACGATGGCGATATCGCGCGCCGCGTCCGCGATGGATTTTTTCCCGGCATCGGAAAAACCGGTGGTGCCTATCACCAATTTGACGCCGAGCTTGCGGCATGCCGCGAGATGCGCGAGCGTGCCTTCGGGCCGCGTGAAATCGATCAGCGCACCGCATCCGGCAAGGCTCTTTTCAACATCGGCGCTGATCAATACGCGGCATGGCGCGCCGACGAGTTCGCCGGCATCTTTGCCGAGGCTCGCGCTGTCCGCGACTTCGAGCGCAGCACCGAGTTGAAGGTCGGCACTACCGAGTACCGCTTCGAGCAGCGCGCGGCCCATGCGTCCCGCGCTTCCGGCCACTGCGATTTTCATATTCGCCATGTCGACTCCAGTCAAAAACCGATCTTGTCGAGCATCCTGCCAAACAATCCGCGCTTGGGCGGATCTTTTTTATCGTCGGCCGTCGCCGGATCGGTTTTTGCCGCATCCGCTTTTGCGGCGTCGGGCTTCGCCGGATCCGGTTTCACTTCGGCTTTTGCTGCATCAGGCTTTGCACTGGGCGCGGGCGTCGACGCCGCTTCGGATTTCGCCGGTTCCGGCTTCACTGCGGCGGCCGGCGCGGCCGCTTGCGGCTTCGCCACGGGCGTTGCCGCAACAGGCGGTTTTTCCACCGGCTTGACTGCGACCGGCGGCTTTTCAATTGGCTTTGCCGCTTCTGGCTTGGGCGGCGGCGGAGTCACCGCGACTGGTTTGGGTGCCGGCTTGGGCGCGGGCGGCGGTTCCAGCGCCTTGTCGGTAGCCACGACATCGCCTTCGATGCGCAGCAATTTGTCGCCGTCGAAAAGCACCGTCAGGCGGCGCCGCTCGTCGGGCTTGCCCTGCCGCTGCAGCAGGTAGATGTAATCCCAGCGGTCGTCGCGAAACATGTCGACCACCAGCGGCGAGCCGAGCACGAAGCGGACTTGCGAACGGGTCTGGCCGACCTTCAGCTTGTCGACCATTTCCTGCGTCACCACGTTGCCCTGCTGAATGTCGATCTTGTACGGCGAAATCATCGCCGGCAATTCGGGATTCTGCTTGCATGCCGCCAACGCCAGCGCCGCCAACAATAAGATTAGTATTCGCATCTGCCCGATCCCGGCCTGACGACCGTGACGCGCCGGAAACGCGCGCGGTATTCATTAAAAAGCCGGTATGATAACGTAGTCATCTGACGTCAGGCCACCGCGTGAGTTCCCCTACCGACTTAAAGACCATCGGCCTCAAAGCCACGCTGCCGCGGCTGCGCATCCTCGAATTGTTCGAGAAAAGCGACGTGCGGCACCTGACCGCCGAGGAAGTCTACAAAATCCTGCTGAAAGAAGGCACCGACACGGGGCTTGCCACCGTCTACCGCGTGCTGACCCAGTTCGAGCAGGCCGGCCTGCTGGTGCGCCATCACTTTGAAAGCGGCAAGGCGGTCTTTGAGCTGAACCGCGGTAGCCACCACGACCACCTGGTGTGCATGCAATGCGGGCGCGTCGAGGAGTTTTACGACGAAGCGATTGAAAAGCGCCAGATCGCGGTGGCCAAGGACCGCGGCTACACCATCCACGAGCATTCGCTGCATTTATACGTCGATTGCACCAAGCCGAACTGCCCGCACAAGGCCAAAAGCTGATCAGCTTTTGCGGAACTCCTCCACCGACTTCGCCAGCTGACCGTCCTTGCGCTTCAAGGCGCGGGTGACTGCCCTGGTCGCGCCGAAGGTCGGAATGTACGCTGAATGCTTGCCGGCGCCGCCGATCACCACGATGATGATGTCGTCGGCTTTCTGTATTGCGAACACCGGCGCGTCCAACCCCGCGTTCGCATATTTGTCCTTGAACGTCACGCGAAAACGCCGCTCGATGTTCTCCTTCGAGAACTTGCCGAGCGGCAGGGTCGCGTGCTCCTGCAGGAAACGCTTGGCGTCGGCCTTGCTATAACCATCGTTCGCGATTGCCTTCGCATGCTCGGGGCCCATCACGATCACCGGCTGGGCCAAATAATAAGTATCGTTCGAACCGGTGATGGCCATGGTGCCGGCAATGGTGGTGAGCAGCCCCAGGCCGGTCAGGCTTTCGTGGTCGTTGATGTTATGCGGGCATTCCGCGCCGACGACCGTCACCGTGCTCGCCTCTTTCGCAAAACCGCGCTCTACGCTCAGCGGCTCCCACGGGCTGTTGGCTTCGTTCTCGGCGACAAAATAGCTGAATTTCGAGGGCGCACCGAAAGTCGACATGTCGCCCAGGGTCGGAATTGCGCCGCCGATGTTGACCAGCGCCAGCCGGATCGCGCGGCCGATGGCCGCGTTGCTGCGCGTGCCCGGCCCGAACGCGTTATGGCCGGAGTTGATGCCCAGCTCCGCCACCACCGGCCCGTTGACGATGACCAGCGGCGCGCATAAATGCGTGGTCGCCTGCACGCCGTACAGATTGAACGGCTCTTCGCACATCGCTTCGATCGCGAGCATGAACAAAGGAAAGTAGTTCGGCGCGCAGCCGGCCATCACTGCGTTCGCGGCGAGCCGCAGCGGCGTCGCTTCGCCGTAGCGCGGCGCTATCTTGGCGATCGGCTCGTTCCATGGCCGGTCGCAATATTCCAGCATTTTTTCGACGCGCTCCGCAGTCGGCGGGATGATCGGCAGTCCGTCGCCCCAGCCGCGCTCCAGGTACAGCTTGTTGATCGCGTCGAAATCGTCGTCGACATCGATGCTCGCGTCCTTGGCCTTGAGCAATTCGGCGAGATCGCTCATTTCACGTGCTCCTTGATGAGTTTGACTATCTGCGGCACCGCGACCAGGGAGCGCCCTTCAACGTGCTCGAGCGACAGCCCGCCCAGCGGATGCGGAATCTTGACCAGCGGCAGGTCCGGCGTGCCGAGCACCTTGGCCTGCGTGGTGCCGAGCTTGATGAACGGATCGGAAACGATCACGGTGGTGGCGAGCCCGCGTTTGCGCAACTCTGACATGTCGTGGACACTCCACGACGTGCAGGACCCTCAATCGCCCATTGCGCTGACGACGAAGTCAGCCTCCGCGGCGAGTTGGTCGAGTATTTCCTTGGGCGCCGGCAGACTCACACTGCCCTTGCGCAGGATGACGACCGAAGCGACCGCCACCTGTGCCTTGATACCGTCCACGATAAACTTCAGCAGGTGGTCGGCATTGCCCTTGCTGTTGTCGAGTATGCCCAGCCGCAGCCCGCCCTGCGCGAACTTGCGCTGCACCCCGGCCTCCGCGGTCGCGGGCACCGGCGCTTCCGGTACCACCAGTTTTACTTTGCTCATCGCTTGCCCCTCCTAAAGTTCAGATCTTGATACCGAGCATTTCCGCCGCATGCTTGCGCGTCGTCTCGGTTATTTTAACCCCGCCCAGCATGCGCGCAATCTCCTCGACGCGGCCGGCGCTGGCCAGCACGTTGACACTGCTCGCCACCTTCCCGTTTGCCGTTGTCTTGGTCACCTGCCATTGCTGGTCTGCCGACGCCGCCACCTGCGGCAAATGGGTCACGCACATCACCTGGTGCCTGGTGCCCAACTTCTGCAGCATCTGGCCGACAATCTCGGCGACGCGCCCGCCTATCCCCGCGTCGACTTCGTCGAAAATGAGCGTCGGCACCTGCGCGATTTCACTCGCCACCGTCTGGATGGCCAGACTGATGCGCGACAGTTCGCCGCCGGACGCGACTTTCGCCAGCGCACGCGGCGCTATGCCCTTGTGCGCGGAAACCAGAAATTCGACCTGTTCGAGCCCGTTCGAATTGCCTTCATCCAGTGCCGTCAATGCAATCTCGAAACTGCCGCCAGCCATTGCCAGCGTTTGCATCGCCGCAGTGACTTTCTCCGCCAGCTTCTTCGCCGCTTTCTTGCGCCCTGCGCTGAGCTTTTTCGCCACATCGAGATAAGCGTCGTGCGCCTCACTCTCGCGCTTGCGTACTGACTCGACGTCGAGGTTGCCGCCCAACTGCTCGAGGCGTTCGCGTGCCCGCGCCAAGGTGTCCGGCAAAGTGTCGGGAGTCGCGCGGTATTTGCGCGCGCTGGCGTGCACCGCATCCAGCCGCTGTTCGATTTCCTTGAAGCGCTTCGGATCGAGATCGAGCCGCTGCTGGTAATCGCGCAGCATATACACCGCTTCCTGCGCCTGCGCCTGCGCCGACGCAACGACCTCGATAATGTCTTTCAGGCGCGCGTCGTAGGCGAGCAAATGATCGAGCTTCGCCGACACCGCGCTTAACTGGGTGACGCTCGAGTTGTCCGCGTCGGATAAAGCATCCATCGCAAACTGCGCGCCCTCGATCAGGCTTTGCGCGTGCGCCAGCCGCGCATGCTCGGCATTGATTTCCTGCCATTCTGCGGCGCCGAATTTGAGCACATCGAGTTCACGCACCTGCCATTCGAGTTCTTCACGCTCGGCCGCGAACGTAGCGGCGTTGGTTTCGAGCTTGGCAAGCTGTCCGCGTATGTCCTGCCACCGCCGCCACGCCGTGGCGACCGTGGCTGCGGCATCTTCCAGCCCGGCATAAGCATCGAGCAACCCGCGCTGCGCTGCGCCGCGCATGAGCGATTGATGTTCGTGCTGACCATGCACATCGACCAGGTGCTCGCCCGCTTCGCGCAATTGCGCGGCGGTCACGCTGCGGCCGTTGATAAAAGCGCGTGAGCGGCCGCCGCTGTCGATGACGCGCCGCACCAGGTACGCGTCGTCCTCGCCGGCAAGTTCGTGTTCGGCGAGCCAGCGCTGCAGCGGCTTTAGCTTGGCGATATCGAATTCGGCGCTGATCTCGGCTTTCTCCGCGCCCTGACGAATCACCGAGGCGTCGCCGCGCTCGCCCATAACCAGCGCCAGCGCGTCGATCAGGATGGATTTTCCGGCGCCGGTTTCGCCCGTCAGCGCGGTAAAGCCCGTGCCGAACTCGAGCTCGGCGCGATCGACGATGACGAAATCTGTGATGTTCAGCGCGCGCAGCATCGGGAGGCCGAGGAGCGTGAGGCGAGAGGAGTGCGGAGTAAGGCAGCGCGCGACACGCGCACGGTGACAAGCGCGTTTGCCCTCCCCTCGCCTATCGCCTCAAGCCTCACGTTTAATAAAATTCCGTCCAATGCAGCTTCGCACGCAGCATGTTGTAGTAATCGTGCCCCACGGGATGCAGCAGGCGTATGGTGTGGGCGCAGCGGCGCACCACGACGCGATAGCCCTCGCGCAGATCGAAGCGCGAATGGCTGTCGAAGTGGGCACGCGCATCGGCCGCGCTCCTGATGACGATTTCGACCTCGCTGTCGCTGCTGATCACGATCGGCCGGCTGGAGAACGTGTGCGGGCAGATCGGCACCAGCGCCATCGCGGAGAGTGAAGGATGAATGATGGGCCCTCCCGACGACAGCGCGTACGCCGTCGATCCCGTCGGCGTGGCAACGATCAGGCCATCGGCGCGCAGCGCATAAAGAAACTTTCCGTCGATGCGCGTCTCGAGCTCTATCATGCTGCCCTTGATGCCTTTCGACACCACCGCTTCGTTGAACGCGAGCACGTCGAATACGGGCTCTTTGCCGTCGAAAACTTCGGCCGCCAGCAGCATGCGCTCTTCGGTCACGTAATCACCGTCGAGAATATTGCCTATGGTCTCTATCATGGTGCCGAGCGAGATATCGGTGAGAAAACCGAGCCGCCCCTGATTGATGCCGACCAGCGCGACGTCGAACGGCGCCAGCGTGCGCGCGATGTTGAGCATGGTGCCGTCGCCGCCCAGCACGATCGCGAGATCGGCCTCGCGGCCGATGTCCTCCAGCACCAGCACCGGGTATTTGCTGTCGCCGATGTGCGATGCGGTCAGGCGGTCGATCAGCACCCGGACGCCGCGCTGCGCAAGGTATTCGCCGAGTTGCAGCAGGGGTGCTGCGATTTCCGGGCTTTTGTACTTGCCGATCAGGCCGACGGTCTTGAATGACGGATTCATGGACTCATTATATGTGAATGTCAGGCGCGCTTCCGCGCGTTCTTGCCGGCGTCCCCGGCGCGCGCTTCTGAGTTACTCACCCCGCGCCGGCCTATTTGTGTAGAATAAATCGATGGCCCATGACACGCCCAACCTGAACGAGCGCGCGCAAACGCTGCTCAAAGCGCTGGTCGAACGCTATATAGCCGATGGCCAGCCGGTGGGTTCACGCGCGCTGTCGCGCGTCTCGGGCCTCGACCTGTCGCCCGCCAGCATCCGTAACGTGATGGCGGACCTCGAAGAGATGGGCTTTATCGCCAGCCCGCACACGTCCGCCGGCCGCATTCCGACGCCTCGCGGCTATCGTTTTTTCGTCGACACCCTGCTCACCATCAAGCCGCTCGATAACGTCGAGATCCACCAGCTCGAAGGCCAGCTGCACACCGAAAACCGGCAGCGCATCGTATCGTCGACCTCGCAACTGCTGTCCGACCTCACGCGCTTTGCCGGCGTTGTCATGACACCGCGCCGCGCCGCCATGTTCCGCCAGATCGAATTTGTCAGCCTGTCGGACAAACGCATACTGATTATCATCGTGTCGCCCGAAGGCGACGTGCAGAACCGCATCTTTACGCTTGACCGCAGTTATACGCCGTCGGAACTGGTCGAAGCGGCTAACATGCTCAACCAGAACTACGCCGGCTGCTCGTTCGAGGAAATCCACCGTCGCATCCGCGACGAACTGAAGCAACTGCGCGAGAACATGTCGCAACTGATGGCGGCGGCGCTGGAAGTCGGCAGTCAGGCCATGCAGGATGCCTCCGATGATGTCGTCATCTCAGGCGAACGTAACCTGCTGCAGGTGCATGACCTCTCCGGCAACATGGCAAGCCTGCGCAAGCTGTTCGATCTGTTCGAGCAAAAAACCAGCCTGCTGCAATTGCTCGACGTCTCGAGCCGCGCGCACGGCGTGCAGATCTTCATCGGCGGCGAATCCGGCCTCGTACCGCTCGACGAATGCAGCATCGTCACCGCGCCCTACTCGGTCGACGGCCAGGTCGTCGGCACGCTCGGCGTGATCGGCCCGACGCGTATGGCCTACGAACGCGTGATTCCGATCGTCGATATCACCGCAAAGCTGCTGAGCAGTGCGCTGTCGCATGGCTAGCGCCCGGGAAGCGAAAGACGAGAGGCGAGAGGCGAGCGGAGAAAAACCTGCGCACGTTCTCGCGATCGCCTCTTGTCTCTCGCCTCTCACCTCTCAGCGCTAGCGCGCCATGCCGCGTTACCTCCCCGAACCCGCCTACACTCACGGCAGCGCGTCGAAGTGCGGCATCCTGCTGATCAACCTCGGCACGCCCGATGCGCCGACCGCGCCGGCGGTGCGCCGTTACCTGCGTGAATTCCTGTCCGATCCGCGCGTGGTCGAAATTCCGCGGCCGCTGTGGTGGTTGATACTGAATTTGATCATCCTGCCGTTCCGGCCCAAGCGCTCGGCTGAGCGCTACGCGCAGGTCTGGGGCCCTGACGGCTCGCCCCTGCGCGCGCACACCGAACGCCAGGCGCGGATGCTGCGCGGCTACCTTGGCGAGCGGATAAAAACACCGCTGGTCGTCGAATACGCGATGCGCTACGGCACGCCGTCGGTGCCGGCCGCGCTCGACAACATGAAGCAGCAAGGCTGCAACCGCATCCTGGTTCTGCCGCTGTACCCGCAGTACGCGGCGAGCACCACGGCTACCGCGCTCGATGCGGTCGGCACGGCGTTGGCGCGTATACGCAACCAGCCGGCAGTGCGCAGCGTGCGCAACTTCCACGACCATCCGGGTTACATCGGTGCGCTAGCGCAAAGCATCAACGACTACTGGATGAAAAGCGGCCGCCCCGACAAGCTGGTGATGAGCTTTCACGGCGTGCCGCGCTACACGCTCGACAAGGGAGATCCTTACCATTGCGAATGCCAGGCGACTGCGCAACTGCTTGCTGCGGCGCTCAAGCTGGCGCCGGAGCAGTACAAGGTTACGTTTCAGTCGCGCTTCGGCCGCGCCGAGTGGCTGAAGCCGTATACCGCCGAAGTGCTGCAGGAACTGGGCAAACAAAAAACCCCGCGCGTCGACGTCGTCTGTCCGGGCTTCGTATCCGATTGCCTCGAAACGCTGGAAGAAATCTCCATTGAAGGCAAAACCATTTTTCTCACCGCCGGCGGCAAGGACTATCATTCGATTCCATGCCTTAACGAGCGCGACGACTGGATACACGCTCTGGCCGACATCACGGCAGCCAATCTCGGCGGCTGGGTCGGCGGCGAACCGGCGGCCGAACAACTCGCCCGTGCGCGCGAACGCGCCATCGCTCTTGGCGCAAAAAGCTGACCTGCCGCCCTCCCTTCACCAATATGCGACTTATTATCACTTGGATCATCAACGCGCTGGCGCTACTTGCGCTGCCTTATATTTTTGACTCCATAAGGGTCGACAGCGTTTACACCGCGCTGATTACCGCGCTGGTACTGGGCCTGGTCAACGCGCTGATCCGGCCGCTGCTTATCCTGCTCACGCTGCCGATCAATATCCTGATGCTCGGACTCTTCACGTTCGTCATCAACGGGCTGCTGTTCTGGTTTGTCGCCTCGTTCGTCAAAGGCTTTCTGGTCGCCGGTTTCTGGCCGGCGGTCGGCGGCGCGCTCGTCTACGGCATCATCAGCTGGGCGCTCAGCGCGCTGGTGCTGGGCCCCGCCAAACCGCGCTGAAACAGCGCCGGCCCCGGCTTGCTTTTGCCGCGCCGGGCCCCAATTACCCTTTATCGATCAAAAAGTTGGCTTGCGCCTGGACGCGGGCTTGAAATCCGGCAACTCGCCCCCATAAGTTGAAGATTGAGCCATTCGAGGGGTAGCAATGCAGGACCACCAGGTACCGATGACGGCCGAAGGCGACGAGCCGCAGCCCGCCACGGCAAATGAGACCGGCGCGCATGCGCCAAACGCGCCAGAGGTCATGCCGTCGCTTGAAACGCTGCTGAAGCAGGCCGAACTGGCCGCGCAGGAGCATCATGACGCATGGCTACGGGCGAAAGCCGACGCCGACAACATCCGCAAGCGCGCGCAGACGGACATCGCCAATGCGCACAAGTACGCGATCGAGAATTTTTCGACCGAGCTCCTGGCAGTCAAGGACAGCCTGGAAGCGGCGCTGGTCATCAACAACGTGACGGTCGACAACCTCAAGAGCGGCGTCGAACTGACTTTGAAACAGCTGAATTCGGTGTTCGAAAAATTCCGCGTCACCGACATCAACCCGCTCGGGCAAAAATTCGATCCGCACCGCCACCAGGCGATCAGCACGGTCGATGCCGACGCCGAACCCAATACTGTCGTGCAGGTGTTCCAGAAAGGCTATCTGCTGAACGACCGCGTGATCCGGCCCGCGATGGTGGCCGTCGCCAAAGCACCGGCAGGTTGAAAGCACGGGAGTTATCCCCATCTTGGTAGCATGGAATTGCAGGCCCGCAGGCGCAGCCAGCCGGCGGAAACAAATTTACGGAAATAAGGTGCTTATATGTCAAAAATAATCGGTATCGATCTGGGAACGACCAACTCGTGCGTGTCCGTGATGGAAAACGGCCAGCCGAAGGTCATCGAGAACTCGGAAGGCGCGCGCACTACGCCGTCCATCGTCGCCTATGCGGAAGACGGTGAAGTACTGGTCGGCGCGTCCGCCAAGCGGCAGGCCGTGACCAATCCGAAAAACACGCTCTATGCGGTGAAGCGCCTGATCGGCCGCCGCTTCGAGGAAAAAGAAGTGCAGAAGGACATCGACCTGATGCCCTACAAGATCGTCAAGGCCGAGAACGCCGATGCGTGGGTCGAAGTGCGCGGTAAAAAGATCGCGCCGCCCGAAGTCTCGGCGCAGGTGCTGATCAAAATGAAAAAGACCGCCGAGGACTATCTCGGCGAAGCGGTCACCGAAGCGGTGATCACGGTGCCCGCCTACTTCAACGATTCGCAGCGCCAGGCGACCAAGGACGCCGGCCGCATCGCGGGCCTCGACGTCAAGCGCATCATCAACGAACCGACCGCGGCCGCGCTCGCATTCGGCATGGACAAGAAGGAAGGCGATCGCAAAATCGCGGTCTATGACCTCGGCGGCGGCACGTTCGACATTTCGATCATCGAAATCGCGGCGGTCGACGGCGAGCACCAGTTCGAAGTGCTGTCGACCAACGGCGACACCTTTTTGGGCGGCGAGGATTTCGACCAGCGCCTGATGGATTACCTGTGCGATGAATTCAAGAAAGAACAGGGCATCGACCTGCGGAAGGACATGCTGGCACTGCAGCGCCTGAAAGACGCCGCGGAAAAAGCCAAGATCGAGCTCTCCTCGAGCCAGCAGACCGAAGTCAATCTGCCGTACGTGACGGCCGACGCGTCGGGACCGAAACACCTGGCGATCAAGATCACGCGCGCCAAGTTCGAAAGCCTCGTCGAGGAACTGATCGAGAAAACCATCAAGCCGTGCGAGCTTGCCGTGAAAGACGCGGGCGTCAAACTGTCCGACATCTCCGACGTCATTCTCGTCGGCGGTCAAACGCGCATGCCGAAAGTGCAGGACAAGGTCAAAGAATTCTTCGGCAAGGAACCGCGCAAGGACGTCAATCCCGATGAAGCCGTGGCAGTCGGCGCTGCAATCCAGGGCGGCGTGCTCAAAGGCGACGTCAAGGACGTGCTGCTGCTTGACGTGACGCCGCTGTCGCTCGGCATCGAAACCCTCGGTGGCGTGATGACGAAGCTCATCCAGAAAAACACGACGATACCGACCAAGGCATCGCAGGTGTTCTCCACCGCCGAAGACAATCAATCGGCGGTGACCATACACGTGCTGCAGGGCGAGCGCGAAATGGCGTCGGGCAACAAGAGCCTCGGCCAGTTCAACCTGACCGAACTGCCGTCCGCGCCGCGCGGCATGCCGCAAATCGAAGTCGGGTTCGACATCGACGCCAACGGCATCCTGCACGTGTCGGCCAAGGACAAGGCGACGGGCAAGGAAAACAAGATCAAGATCCAGGCGAACTCAGGCTTGAACGAAAGCGAGATCCAGCGCATGGTGAAAGACGCCGAAGCACATGCCGAGGATGACAAGAAGGCGATCGAGCTCATCACCGCGCGCAACCAGTGCGATGCGCTGGTGCATTCGGTGAAGAAATCGCTGGCCGAACACGGCGACAAGATTTCCGACGACGAAAAAGCAAAGATCGAAGCCGCGTTGAAAGAAGCCGAAGAAGCGCTGAAGAGCGACAACAAGGAAGCGATCGACGCCAAATCACAGGCCCTGGCCACTGCGTCGCACAAGCTCGCGGAACAGATGTACGCGAAGGAGCCGGCCGCGGGCGGCGGCGAGCCGAAAGCCGATGCCGGCGCGAAAAAGGACGACGGCAACGTCGTGGATGCGGAATACGAAGAGGTAAAGGACAAGAAATAAGGATTCAGGATTCAGGATTCGGCACCGGGCGATTGCGGTTTGAATCGACCAGAATGGGACGGGGCGCGCTTGCGTCCCGTCCCATGTTTGCGTTCTGAATCCTGATTCCCGAATCCGGAATCCTGAAAAAAACATGGCAAAAAAAGACTATTACGAAGTACTCGGCGTCAATCGCGATGCGTCGGAAGACGATTTCAAGAAGTCGTACCGCAAGCTCGCGATGAAATTTCATCCGGACCGCAATCCGGATAACCCCAAGGCCGAGGAACAGTTCAAGGAAGCCAAAGAAGCCTACGAAATATTGTCCGACGCGAACAAGCGCGCGGCCTATGATCAGTACGGCCACGCCGGCGTCGATCCGTCGGCTGCGGCGGGCGCCGGCATGGGCGGTTTCGCAGACGCCTTCGGCGATATCTTCGGCGACATATTCGGCGGCGGCGGCGGGCGCTCCAACGTCTATCGCGGCGCCGATCTGCGCTACAACCTCGAAATCGCGCTCGAGGACGCCGCGCGCGGCACCGAAACTAAGATCCGCATTCCGACCCTCGAAGAATGCGCGACCTGCCACGGCTCGGGCGCCAAGCCCGGCACCCAGCCCGTCAAATGCACGACCTGCGACGGCCGCGGCCAGGTGCGCATGCAGCAGGGATTCTTTTCCATTCAGCAGACCTGCCCGAAATGTCACGGCAGCTGCAAGGTCGTGGAGTCGCCCTGCGCGACCTGCCGCGGCGCGGGACGCCTGAAGCAGCACAAGACGCTGTCGGTCAAAATCCCGGCGGGCGTCGACGAGGGCGATCGGATTCGTCTATCCGGCGAAGGCGAAGCCGGCGTCAACGGCGGACCGGCGGGCGACCTCTATGTCGTGATCCATCTCAAGGCCCACGCGGTGTTCCAGCGCGATCACAACGACCTGCATTGCGAAATGCCGATCAGCTTCACTACCGCTGCGCTCGGCGGCGACATTAAAATCCCGACGCTCGACGGTTACGCCAAGATCAAGATTCCCGAGGAAACGCAGTCGGGCAAGGTGTTCCGCCTGCGCGGCAAGGGCATCAAGGGAGTGCGCTCGTCGACCCACGGCGACCTCATGTGCCACGTGGTGGTCGAGACGCCGGTCAATCTCACTGCGCGCCAGCGCGAACTCCTGAACGAACTCGAAGCGATCAACGACAAAGACGCGGGCCGGCACAATCCGCGCGCCAAGTCGTGGATGGACAAGGTCAAGGAGTTCTTCGCCGATTAGAAGCGTCTCAAAAACAGCTTGGAGCCGCAGATAAACCGCGGATGAACGCAGATAAGAAAGATCAAATTACTTAACGCCGGCTACAAGGCGGCCCTGGACATTCATCTGCGTGTATCTGAGTTTATCTGCGGATGATTGTCTTTTTTGTATTTTTGAGATGGGTTCTAGTAGCCCGGAGGCAGCAACGCTTTCCGGGATTAATTCACTTTCGCGCACCGGCGGAACGAAGCGTGTGCTGCGCAGCGTGATGCGCTTGATCAGTGCCGGCCACATGGTCGCGACATCCGCGGTGAATATCGTATCGGCATCGGCGGGGATCACATACCAGCCGCCGGCCGCGATCTCGGCCTGCAATTGCCGCGGCGCCCAGCCCGCATAACCGGCATATGCGCGCACAGCCTTTACCTTTATCTCCGCGGCCACGATATTCTTCAACAACGCCGGATCGCCGCTGAGATAAACATCATCAAGCACGCGCAGGCCTTTTTCGATGCGCTCGTTGCTGCGAATGAGAAACAGCAGGCGGTTGCGCCCCACCGGCCCGCCGCCGTACAGCGTATCGAATTGTTCAGGCACGGCGCCCGCGTCGGGCCATGCTTCGGAGAGGCGCGCTTCCGACGGCCGGTTCAAAATGACGCCGAGCGGACCGCCGCCCGGCACCGGCTGGGTAATCAGCACGACGGTCTCGCGGAAATTGGGATCGAAGAGTTCGGGTTTGGCGACGAGGAAAACGCCGTTAGCAAGCGGGGCAACATCCGCCGCCGGCACGGGCGCCATCACTACCAGGGCGGTTATAGACAGCAGCGTGAAAAGAATGTGGCGGAACATGCTTGCCACCGCCGGATAAGGCGTTACGACGACCCGCAGGCGAGCGGATCGGTGTTGGGCGCGGGCGCCGCGGCCGGCGCGCCTATCGATTCCAGTTTTACGCCACGGCGCACGGCCGTCATTTCGGCGACGATGGCCACTGCGATTTCCGCCGGCGTCTTGCTCCCTATGCGCAAACCGACCGGCCCGTGCAGGCGCGCGATTTCGGCGGCCGACAAATCGAAATCGGCCAACCGCTTGCGGCGCTTGTCATTGTTCGCCCGCGAGCCGAGCGCGCCGACGTAAAACGCCGACGACTTCAGGGCTTCGGTAAGCGCCGCATCGTCGAGCTTGGGATCGTGCGTCAACGCCACCACCGCGAGGTGCGGATCGGGATTGAGTTGCAGCACGACGTCGTCCGGATAGCCGCGTTCCAGTGCAGCGCCCGGCACATTCCATTCATCCGCGTATTCCTCGCGCGGATCGCACACCGTGACCTGGTAGTCGAGCGCCTGAGCCATTTGCGCGAGAAAGCGCGAAGTCTGGCCGGCGCCTATGATGAGCAAACGCCAACGCGGCCCGTGTATGCTCTTCAAAATCTTGCTGTCGAATTCCAGCAGGTCCGACCAGCGGCCCGATTCCAGCCTGACATTGCCGGTTTCCATGTCGAGAAAGCGCGCCACCAGCTCATGGCGCTCTATGGTCGTCAGCAGCTCCTTCAATTGCGATTCAGCCTTCACCGGCTCCAGCACGAGTTGCAGCGTGCCTCCGCATGGCAACCCGAAGCGCGCCGCCTGGTCCGCCGTCACGCCATAAGTAACGACTTCCGGCTTGCCGCTCACGGCTTGATGAGCTTTGACGCGCTCGATCAGGTCGTCTTCGACGCAGCCGCCGGATACCGAACCGATCACATGCCCGTCATCGCGGATGACGAGCATGGCACCGACCGGCCGCGGCGCCGAACCCCAGGTGCGGATCACGGTCGCGAGCGTCGCCTTGCGCCCGGCATCAAACCATGCCGCGGCGGTTTTCAGAACTTCGGTGTCTACGCTGTCCAAAATTTGAACCTTTCAGGCCTTTTGCACGCACCGTAAGGGCGCGATGAAGCAAATTTGGGGAAGCTCTGGCTAAGGTCTTTATACAATTAAAGCTTCCACCGAAGTGGGGAATATACAAGGGGGCGTAGCCCACTTGTTCAAACGCATGCTAGATTAGTGCACGTTCCGCAGGGGGTCAAGCACCTGCGGCGCGGTTGCGAACGTCACATGCATCGGCTAGCATCGGCACCATCATTCATTTCCTGCGCGCGTTGCCGTTAATTGTGCAATACACGCCGCACTGCAGATAATTGCCCGCCACTACTGCTTCGACCCGATGAATACCCCTTCGTTCCTCAAACGCCTGCTGCGTAGCGTTGCCGCCCCCGTTGACAGCGCGCGTACCGCCGATCGTAAAGCGCGCGAGGCCATCGTACTGTGCCACGCGCTGCTCTCGGAACGAGGCGAAGTGTCGGGCGCCGCGCTCGCGCGCGATGCGCTTGCCGCGTACGATGCGCTGCCAGCCAACGCATTTCAGCCGTATATCAATCTGCTCGCCACTGAGTTTTCACCCGACCCGGCACCTATCGCCGCCGCTGCCGCAGCCTATGGTGAAGACGCCACACCGAAAAACCTGGTCGCGCTGCAGGACGCCGTCGAACCGCCGCGCCAGGAATTGTTCCGGCGGCTGAACGTCGCGCCCGGCGCCACCGCGGCGCTGGTCGACTTGCGCCGGCGCCTGCTGCGCGAACTGAAAGCGCATCCGGACTGGGTCGGCGTCGATGCCGACCTCGAACACCTGTTCGGTTCCTGGTTCAACCGTGGCTTTTTACGCCTCGAACGCATCGACTGGCGCACGCCGGCGCTGATACTCGAAAAGCTGATCGAGTACGAGGCCGTGCATGAAATCGCGGGCTGGCCGGATCTGCACCGCAGGCTCGCCGCCGACCGCCGCTGTTTTGCATACTTTCACCCGGCCCTGCCTGAAGAGCCGCTGATATTCATCGAGGTAGCGCTCACCGAACGCATCAGCACCACCGTGGCCCCGCTGCTCGACCCGGAGTCGCCGGAAGCAGACCCGGCGCGCGCCGACTGCGCGATCTTTTATTCCATCACCAACTGCCAGGACGGTTTGCGCGGCATCTCCTTCGGCAACCTGCTGATCAAGCAGGTCGTGCACGAACTCGGCAAAGAATTCCCGCGGCTCGGCACTTTCGCGACGCTGTCGCCGATTCCCGGCTTTCTCTCGTGGCTCACCGACGTTGCGCGCGAGCGCCCCGATATTGCGCCGGACGTGGCGCTGCTCAAAGCAGCCGACTGGTTCGCGGATGCCGAACTCGCCGCTCGCCTGCGGCCGCTGCTGATGGGTCTGTGCGCACACTATCTGACCGCCGCAAAAAGAAATAATGAGCCGCTCGACGCGGTCGCGCGCTTTCACCTCGGCAATGGCGCGCGCATGGAAAAGCTGAACTGGCTCGCCGATACGTCCAAACCCGGCATGCAGCGCTCCGCCGGCCTCATGGTCAATTATGTTTACCGCCTAGCCGACGTCGAGAAAAATCACGAGGCTTTCGTGCGCGAGCACGAGATCGCCGCTTCACACGAACTGAAAAAACTCGCGCGCGATTGCGCGCTGACCGCCTCCGCCAAAGCCTGAACGCACAAAAAGTCCCGCGCTGCTCGCGTTACCGCCACGCGCAAGGTAACATCGCACTCATGGATATCACCGGCGAACAACTCATACCCAAACCGCAGCAGCAGACGTGGGACGCGATCTGCGATCCTGCGGTGCTGCAGGCCTGCATTCCCGGCTGCGAGACAATGGAAAGAATTTCGGATTCCGAATTCAATCTCACCATGTCGGCCAAAGTGGGGCCCGTCAGCGCGAAGTTCAAAAGCAAGATCACGCTGACCGACGTCGACGCGCCCAACGCCTACACGCTGATTTTCGAAGGCCAGGGCGGCGTCGCCGGCTTCGCCAAGGGCGAAGCACGCGTCACCCTAACCCCCGCCGGCGAGCAGACCACTCTCTCTTATGCTGCCAAAGCGACCATCGGCGGCAAGCTTGCGCAAATCGGCTCGCGACTGGTGGATGGTGTCGCCAAAAAACTGGCCGAGCAATTTTTCACTGCATTCAACGCTCACGTCACGGCGCAGGAGTGAAAAAGTGGAGGAGTGAAGGAGTGAAAATCCCTTCTCCCCCGTAACCGGGGGAGAAGGCTAGGATGAGGGGGTTCACTCATTCACCCATTCACCCATTCACACTTTCACCGCTTCACAAACCAATGACTCTCGGCCGCTTCTTCCTCATCGTGCTGCTGGTCGGCGGCGGCTACCAATACTGGAATTCGCACAAGATCCGGGCGCCGGCAGTCGGCGTTACCGCGTCCCTGAACCACGACTGGAACGCGTACGGCTATAACATCACCGCGCTCGAAAAATTCACCTTCGAAGCGCGCGTGCTCGGCACGGAGCACTACTCCATGGATCGCGAAGCAGAATTAGCACCGGTCGATCTCGCGCTGGGCTGGGGCCCGATGGCCAATCCCACGGTCATCGAGCAGGTGAAAATCTCGCAGTCGAACCGCTTCTACCACTGGCACGTTGACCAGTTTCCGATCCCGCGCCGCGACATCGAAGTCAACAGCGCCAACATGCACATGGTGCCGGCGAGCGCCGACGTCGAACGCGCATTGCGCGCCATCCGGCCCGGCGTGAAGGTAAGCTTCTCCGGCTACCTGATCGAAGCCCGCGCGCCCGACGGCTGGCGCTGGAAAAGCTCGCTGACCCGCGAAGACACCGGCGCCGGCGCTTGCGAACTGGTGTGGGTGGAAAAAATCACCGGCTCTAACTAAGCGGCCGGATTCCGCCGCCCGACTTCCGCTTTCATTGCCCGACTCTGGCGCGCACGCTAGACTAAGCGCCTCCTTCAATGCACGACCCGATCCGGGGAAACTCATCCTATGCTGAAAATCTGGGGCCGTACCAATTCGATCAACGTGCAGAAAGTGCTGTGGTGCTGCGGCGAACTCAATATCCCGTTCGAGCGCATCGACGCCGGCATGCAGTTTGGCGTCAATAACACGCCCGAGTACAAAGCGAAAAACCCCAACGCGCTGGTGCCAATGATAGAAGAGGACGGCATGATCCTGTGGGAATCGCAGGCCATCGTGCGTTACCTCGCGCGCAAACACGGGCTGGGGTCGATGTGCCCGTCGGATGCCAAGGCCTGCGCAGATGCCGACCGCTGGATGGACTGGAACGCGACCACCGTGTGGCCGAATCTGCGGCCGATTTTCTGGAACCTCGTGCGCACGGAACCAGCGAAACGCGACATGCCGCTGGTCGAAAGCTCGCGCAAAGGACTGGCAGTGAGCATGGCCATCCTTGATACGCATATGGCCAATCGCCAATATGTGACCGGCAACGATTTCACGATGGGCGACATTCCGCTCGGCGTTTCCATACATCGCTGGTTCAACATGGACATCGTGCGCGAAAACCTGCCCAATCTAGGCGCCTATTACAAGCGGTTGCAGGCGCGGTCCGCATTTGCAAAGCACGCCGGCCTGCCGTTGAACTGAGGCCGCGCGCGGCCCACGCCATGTTGCTGAAAAAACTTCTTGCCGCCTTCAAGCCGCACCCGACGGAGAGCGCCGGCAACGCGTTCGAATATCCGCTCGAGACCGAGGACGCGTTAAACCGCCTGCATGGCGCGGCCCCAATAGATGCGCACCTGCGCACCCTGTTTCGCGACGTCAATATCGGCAGTGAAAATTTCGTCGATCTCTACCAGCGCTGCCTGACGCACAGCGGCACGCCGCTCACGCCGTTCAATGTCTTTCACCGCTTTCAAAGCCGGCGCGACCTTCTGCAGTATTTTTTCGCGACACTCGCACTGCCGGGCGCACGCGCGGAATGCGGCGCCTACCGCGGGGCGACGGCGCTCCTGCTCGCGCATGCGTGGCGCAGTCGCGACCCGGCGTTCAAAGGCGACGGCCTCTACCTGATCGACAGCTTCGTCGGCACCAGCGCTTCTGGCGAGCACGACCTCATCCCGGTACGCGTTGAAGATGGCACGACCCGCCGTGAAGCGTTTTTCCCGGTCGCCAAAGCCGACATCTCGCCGGAACTGGTGCGCGGTTTTTTCGGCGAGTTCCCGCAGGTCGCCATCTGCCCCGGCTGGATACCACAGGTGTTTGCGACGCTGCCGGAACGCGACTGGGCGTTCGTGCACCTCGACGTCACGCTGTATGAGCCCACGCTCGCCGCGCTCGAATACTTCTACCCGCGCCTGAATACGGGCGGCGTCATCATCTGCGACGGCTCCATCTTCTGTCCGGGCGCGAAAAAAGCGTGGGACGAATTCTGCGCCAAAAGGGCGCTGCCCTTCGTCGTCCTCGGCAACCGCGAATCCATTTTGATTAAACCTTAAAAACAATTTTTAGCCGCCGATAAACGCAGATAAGATCAAAAGCAAGTGGCAGAAGAATAGGAAATGGGGCAATGACTAATAGTGACTACTCGGCATTCCAGTCACGCAGGAATCGCGATTTTCGATTTACACACTACCCATCACTCATTCGCAATTGCATCTGCGCTTATCCGCAGTTCCCAAGCTTTTCTGTTCCAGTAAATCCACATGCTCGGCAGCCTCTTAAAGCGCCTGCTCGGTGCGCGCGCTTCCGCGCCGCCTGACGCAGCGAAAGTCAATTCGCGCTGGATCGCGGAAACGCTGCGCCTGCAGCAACAGGGATCCCATCCGGATGTAGTTGCCCGCTGTCAGGCCGCGCTCGCTGACGAACCCGACCACGTGGAAGTCCTGAGCCTGCTTGCGGCAGCGCTGCTCACCCAGGGCCAGGCGCAGGAAGGCATACGTCATATGCGCCGCGCAATAGCGCTCGCGCCGTCCGCCAGGGACCACGCCCGCTTCGGCGACGTGCTTGCCGCCACCGGCGATTTCACGGGCGCGATCGCGAGCTATCGCGCGGCCGTTGCCATGCAACCGGACTTCGCTGATGGCTGGAGCACACTCGCCGCCCTGCTTAAAGTCATGTCGCGCTACGACGAGGCGGAAGAGTGCTGCCATGCCGGCCTGCGCATCGATACCCGCCATGCCGCTCTCAAACACACGCTGGCCGCCGTCATGTTCGAGCAGGCGCGCGTCGAGGAAGCGATTGCAACCATACGTGAGTCGCTTGCGCTGCAACCCGGCGACCCCATCGCGCACAGTGCGCTGTTGCGCATGCTGAGTTACTCGGACACGCAGGACGCGGCCGAAATTTTCCGCGAACACCAGGTATGGGCTGCACGCCATGCGCGCGCGCTCGAAGACGCAGTGCTTCCACATCATAACGACTGCGACCCCGCGCGGCGGCTGCGCGTAGGCTTCGTTTCGCCGTACCTACACAAGCATGCAGTGACGTTTTTTCTCGAATCCGTCATCGAGCATCATGGCCGCGCGCAGCTCGAAATATTTCTCTACGCCGACGTCGCGCGTCCCGACGATTATTCGGAACGTCTGAAAACGCATGGCGCGCACTGGCGCGGCACCGTTGACCTCGATCATGCACAGCTCGCGCAACTGGTGCGCGACGACGGCATCGACATCCTGGTCGACTTGAGCGGGCAAACCGCCAACAACCGCTTGCTCGCGTTCGCACGCAAACCGGCGCCCATCCAGGTCAACTGGCTGGGCTTTCCGAGCACCACCGGCTTGCCCAGCATGGACTACCGCATCACCGATGCTTACTGCGATCCACCGGGCATGACCGAGCATTTGAATTCCGAACAGTTGGTGCGCCTGCCCGGCATCTACATGGCGTGGCGCCCGCCCGACGGCACGCCCGCGGTCGCTCCCCTGCCTGCGCTTGCCAACGGTTACATCACTTTCGGCACCTTCCATAGCGCGTTCAAAATCACGCCGACGATAGCGGCGCTGTGGGCGCGCATACTGCAGCGCGTACCGAACTCGCGGCTGCGGGTAATGGCGGTCAGCGGCGTTGCCGCCGAACGGCATCTGCGCAAACTGTTTGCCGATTGCGGCGTTCCAGCGCAGCAACTGGATATCCTGCCGCGGCTTGCATTCGATGAATATCTCGCATCGTTCCAGCACGTCGACATCGCGCTCGACACTTTCCCATATCACGGCGCGACCACGACGTGCTTCTCGCTGTGGATGGGACTGCCGGTGGTCGTGCTCGAAGGCACTACTCACGCTTCGCGCGCCGACGTGTCGATGTTGAGCAACGTCGGCCTGCCGCAAATCGTCGCCAAAAGCGGTGATGAATATGTTGAAATCGCGGCGCGGCTTGCGCTAGACCTGCCGCAACTCGCCGAACTGCGCGCGAACCTGCGCGGCATGATGGCGCGCTCGCCCAATGCCGACGGCCGCGCCTGCGCGCGCAACCTCGAAGGTGCTTTTCGCGATATGTGGGTTACCTGGTGCAAAAAAAGCGAAAAACATTAGCCACAGAGAGCACAGAGGCAAAGCAAACCGAGGTCTTGCTTTGAATTGCAGGTTTTTGAATTTCTCTGCGCCCTCTGCGGCCTCTGTGGGCAAATTTTTTGTTTAATCCACCCACAACATGCCGACAATGGCGCCGGTCATGCAAGTGGCGAGCGTGCCGGCGACTATCGATTTCATGCCCAGCCCGACGATTTCGTCGCGACGCTCCGGCGCCATCGTGGTCAGTCCGCCGATCAGGATGCCGAGGCTGCCGAAGTTGGCGAAGCCGCACAGCGCGTAAGTCATGAGCATGCGACTCCTGAGCGACAGCGCGCCTTCAGGCAGGTGCGCGAGATCGAGATAGGCGATGAATTCGTTGAGGACGGTTTTGGTGCCCAGCAGCGCACCCGCCGCCGGTGCTTCGCTCCACGGCACGCCGACCAGCCACGCCAGCGGCGACAAAAGTATGCCGAGCATGCGCTGCAGCGTGATCGGCCTGCCATTGAACGCGGGCAGCGCTTCGAGCATGACGTTGGCGAGCGTCACCAGGGCGACCAATACGATCAGCAGCGCGATGATATTCAGCAGCAGACCGAGCCCGTCGAGCGTGCCCGTGGTGATCGCATCCATGCTGCTCGACGCCTGCTGCGCCGGGACCAGCCGTCCGGAAGTTGCGACGCCGGCCGATGGCACCATCAATACCGAAACCACGATGGCGGCGGGCGCGCTGATGATGGACGCGATCAGGATGTGGCCGAGCGCATCGGGAATGACCGGCGCAAGAAAGCTCGCGTAAATCACCATCACGGTGCCGGAAATGCCGGCCATGCCGCACGTCATGACTATAAAGAGTTCGCCACGCGACATTTGCGCGAGATAGGGCCGGATGAAAAGCGGCGCCTCGACCATGCCGACGAATATGTTCGCCGCGGTCGACAGGCCTACCGCGCCGCCCACGCCCATGGTCGCTTCGAGCACGCGCGAAATCCCGCGCACTATCCACGGCAGGATGCGCCAGTAGAAGAGAAGCGACGATAACGCGCTGATCACCAGCACCAGCGGCAGCGCGCGAAAAGCCAGTATGAAAGTGGAACCGGCTCCGGTCTCGGCATACGGAAGCGCCGCGCCGCCGAGATAGCCGAACACGAATGTCGTGCCGGCCTGCGCTGCCTTTTCGAGCGCGAGCAGCGCATCGTTCAGCGCGAGAAAAAACTGTTTGAAGACGGTGAGCTTCAGTAACGCAGCCCCAAACACGATTTGCAGCGCAACGCCTGCAATCACGGTCCGCCACGCCACTACGCGGCGGTTTTCGCTGGCGAGCCAGGCCAGCCCCAGAATTGCAACAAACCCGAACGCGCTTTGGAGGACCGGCAACATATGTGTCCCCGCGCGCCGCCGTTAATTACGGCGCCAGATAGTGCCCTTGGGCCCGTCTTCGAGGACGATGCCCGCGGCCAGCAGTTCCTTGCGTATGCGGTCGGCTTCGGCGTAATTCTTCGCCTGCTTGGCCGTAGCACGAGCGCCAATCTGCGCCTCGATGCGTGCCGGCGTCCAATCGTCATTGCCGGGCGCGCCCTGCAGGAATGCGGTCGGCGCACGCTGCAGCAGACCGAGCAGGCCGGCGAGCGACTTCAGCAGCACCGCGGCATCGCTCGAATTGCTGCGGTTCACTTCTGCCGCCAGTTCGAACAGGACGGCCACCGCTTCCGGCGTATTGAAGTCATCGTTCATGACGTCGCGAAAACGCGCGGCGACTTCGTTGTTCCAATCGATCGGAGCAGCGTCTGCATCGTGCGCCTTGAGCGCCGTGTAGAGCCGGGTCAATGCCTGCCGCGCGTCGTCGAGATGCTGGTCGGAATAATTGAGCGGGCTGCGATAGTGCGCGCGCAGGATAAAGAAACGCACGACTTCGGCATCGTACTTGGCGAGTATTTCGCGCACGGTGAAAAAATTGCCGAGCGACTTCGACATTTTCTCGTCGTCGATGCGCACGAAACCGTTGTGCAGCCAGTAGTTGACGAAGGTATGGCCGTGCGCGCCCTCGGATTGCGCGATCTCGTTCTCGTGGTGCGGGAACTGCAGGTCCTGGCCGCCGCCGTGGATGTCGAAATGCTTGCCAAGCAGCGCGCTCGACATCGCCGAGCAC
>CAMBSS010000003.1 GCA_945870465.1 Bordetella parapertussis
GATGAAATCGCGCGACTGCGCCTGCAGTTCCTGCAGGCACAGAATGTCGGGGCTAAAGGATTCCAGAAATCCGCGCAGTGCCGGCGCGCGCACTGCCCAGCGCTGCGTCAGCCAGATGTTGTAGGTGACGATGGAAATTCTGGCGGGGAGCACGCTTGCTGCCTCCTTTTAGAAGTGGCTCTCAAAAATCGTTTGAAGCCGCAGATGAACGCAGATGAACGCAGATAAGAGCAAAACCAAAAAACGACGAATAGACTTAAGAGTGCTTGAAATTTCTCAATCCCGCAACGCTATATCGGGTTTGCGCGAATTGTCCGTTTATTTCATCAGTTTTCATCGGCGTTTATCTGCGTTTATCTGCGGCTAGTTGCTGCTTTGGGTTTTTGAATTAAGTTCTAGTAATACGCAGCCTTGGAGCCCGGTGGCGGCGAATAGCGGAAAGTGCCGCGCTTCAATATAGCGTCCTTGCCGCCGACTTCGTCGATTTTCGCGGTCTGGTCGGCCTTGGCGTGTTTGTCGGCCGCGTCGGGATCGACCACTTTGCGCAGCGCTGCTTCGCATTCCCTGATGATTGCGTCGGAACCGGGGTCGCGTCCCAGATCATTGCGTTCATTCGGATCGGCGGCCAGATCGAACAACATCGGCGGCATGCCGGCGTAGTAAATGTATTTGTATTTACCGTGACGGATCATGGAGGTGCCGGTTATCGCGCCGGCGGCATGGTACTCGGACAATATCGTGCGCTTCGGCACATGGCCGCGCGCGATGTCGATCAGCGAGTGGCCAGGGAGATTCGCATCGCTCGCGTCCAGCTTGGCGCCGGCGCCTTCAACCAGCGTCTGAAAGGCGTCCGCCAGCATCACCGGCACATCGCACACATTGTCTTGCGGAACGTCCGGGCCCGCGAGGATCATCGGTATACCCGCCGACTCTTCGTACATGGTTGACTTGCCCCACATGCCGCGCGTTCCTAGATTGTCGCCGTGGTCCGACGAGTAGAGCACGCGGGTGTTGGCGGCGAGTCCGGTCGTTTCCAGCGTAGAAAGAATCTTGCCGACGTTGTCATCGAGGAACGAAGTCAGTCCGAAGTAGGCCGCGATGGCGCGCCTCACCATGGGCGCATCGAACGGCTCGTCGAAGCACTGGCATTTGCGCATGGCATCAGTGAACGGATGGCGCGGGCGCTCGGCCTGCTCGTACATGAGCGGCCACGGCACGTCTTTTTCCGGATACATGTCGAAGAACTGCTGGGGCGCGATGAGTGGAAAGTGTGGCGACACGAAACCGACGTACAGCACCCACGGCTTGGCGCGGTACTTGGGCGCCTCCTTTTCAAGCCACCGCTGCGTATGCGCGGCGATGTCGCGGTCGTACTTGGTGTATTCGGATTCGCCCGGCCCGGCTTCAGGTCCCAGTTTTTTCGAGCCCTGGCGCACCGGCAGTTCGTCGCGTATGAGGCCCAGCAGATCGCCGACGCCGTTGACGATATGCATGGGCAGGATTTCCTCGTCGAAGCCGTTGCGCTTCGGCTCGGAGTCCTGGTAATGCAGTTTGCCGATGGACGTGACGCGATGGCCCTGCGCCATGAGCCGGTGTCCCCACGTCGGCGGCTCGCCGTCGTACGCAATCGCGTTGTCCCAGCAGCGGTGCTTGTGCACGTACTGGCCGGTGGCGAAGGACGCGCGCGCCGGCACGCAGATCGGGCAGTTCGTATACGCGGAGGTAAAACGCGTGCCGCGTGCCGCCAGCTTGTCGAGATTGGGCGTCTTGATCATCGGGTGCCCATAGCATCCGGTGACGCGCTTGTTGTGCTCGTCGGAGAGAATGACGATGAGATTGGTCGGTGTCATTTGTATTTCCTTTGCAGGATTTCAGCTAGCGGCACGCCGCTGTCGATATCGGCCTTGCGTTTGGTATCGCCGCCGTCGATCTTGCGCGAGGCTTCAAGCACAGCCTCGGCCTTTGCATACGGCACGAATGCGACGCCGGCCTCGTCGGCACAGACGAGATCGCCGGGCCGTACGGTGATGCCGAGGATCTCCACCGCACCGTTCACTTCCACCGTTTGCGAGCGCCATTTGCCGGTGATGGGCGTAAACCCGCGGCACCACACGGGCCAGCCCATGTCGCGGTACTGATCGGGGTCGCGCAACGTGGCGTCGACAATCGCGCCGGCGAAGCCTTCGCGCCGCGCGAGCGTCGCCGATTGTCCGCCCATGTTGGAGCAGCCCATGATGCCCTGAATGACGAGCACGTCGCCGGGTGTGGCGAGGTTGTGCGCTTCGGTTTCACACTGGCCGCTGGCCTTGTCGAGCGCCGCCTTGTGGATCTGCGCCGAGTGCGCGACGTTGCGCACGGTGACCGCCGGACCGACGATGCGCTTGCCGGAGATGACCGGCGGCAGTTGGTAAGCGGGCACGACGCCGACGATGCCGAGTTCGTCGAACGCATCCGAAATCGTGCCGGTGAGATCGACGAGCGCCTTGAAGCCGTCGATGATGTTCGCGGGCAGGCGCGGCAGTTCGAGCAGCCGTATCGCGTCGCGCGGCAGTTTGCCGAGAGTTTTCTTGTCAGCCATGGGATAAACAATCGCGGGTGGGGAAGGGCTTCGATTGTAGGCGTTCGCTCAACCTTGCGTCAATTTGCCGCTTTCGCTATTGTGCGGGGACTTCATCACACCTGACTGACACTTATGGCGAGCAAGAAAAAGGGCATGCGGCGCGGGCTCACGGCGTACGGCGACGAGGATTTTTCGCTGTTTTTGCGCACCGCTTTCATCAAGGCGATGGGCTATACGAACGATGCACTCGACCGCCCCATCATAGGCATCACCAACACCTTCAGCGGATTCAACGCCTGCCATCGCACGGTGCCGGATTTGATCGAAGCGGTTAAGCGCGGCGTCATGCTCGCCGGCGGGCTGCCGGTCGAGTTTCCGGTCATCACGCTGCACGAATCGTTCGCCTATCCGACCAGCATGTATTTGCGCAACCTGATGGCGATGGACACCGAGGAAATGACGCGCGCGCAGCCGGTCGACGCCACGGTCCTCATTGGCGGCTGCGACAAGACGGTGCCGGCGTTGTTGATGGGGGCTGCCAGCGCCAATATTCCTTCGATCATGCTGGTGACCGGACCCATGCTGACGGGCAATCATCGCGGCGAACGGCTCGGCGCGTGCACCGACTGCCGGCGCTTCTGGGGGCGTTTTCGCGCGGGCGAGATCGACCAGCAGGAAATCAACGAGGTCAACGAGAAGCTCGCGCCGACCGCCGGCACGTGCATGGTGATGGGAACCGCGAGCACGATGGCGCTGTGCACTGAAGCGATGGGCATGATGTTGCCTGGAGGCGCTGCAATTCCCGCGGTGATGGCCGATCGCATACGCAACGCCGAAGCGACGGGCGCGCGCGCGGTGGCGATTGCGAAAGAAGGGCTCACGCCTGCCAAGATCATGACGCCGCAAGCATTCGAGAACGGGCTGCGCGTGCTGCTCGCGATCAGCGGTTCGACCAATGCCATCGTGCATCTGGCGGCGATGGCGGGACGGCTTGGCATTGAACTCGATCTCGAAGCGTTCGACCGTATCGGGCGCGACACGCCGGTGCTCGTTGATCTCAAACCGACCGGCCAATACTATATGGAAGACCTCTACCGGGTCGGCGGGCTGACGACGATATTGCGCGAAATCAAGCCGCTGCTGAATCTCGATGCACTGACGATTACCGGGCGTACGCTCGGAGAGGAAATCGACGCCGCGCCCGCCACGCAGAAGCAGGAAGTCGTGCGGCCGTTCAAGAACCCGATTTTCAAGGAAGGCGGCATGGCAGTATTGCGCGGCAATCTCGCGCCGGGCGGCGCTATCGTCAAGCAATCGGCGGCGACCGCGAAACTGATGCAGCATGAAGGCCGCGCGGTGGTGTTCGACACGCTGGAAGATCTCGCGGCGCGCATCGATTCGCCCGACCTGGACGTGACGGCGGACGACGTCCTGGTGTTGCGCAACGCGGGGCCGAAGGGCGCGCCGGGCATGCCGGAAGCGGGCTATATTCCGATCCCGAAAAAACTCGCGCAAAAAGGCGTCAAAGACATGGTGCGCATTTCGGATGCTCGCATGAGCGGCACGGCGTTCGGTTCCATCGTTCTGCACATCACGCCGGAGTCGGCCGTGGGCGGACCGCTCGCGCTGGTAAAAAATGGCGACCGCATCCGGCTTGATGTCGCCAAGCGCAAGCTCGAGTTATTGGTGTCCGACGATGAGCTTGAAGCGCGGCGCAAGAAGTGGAAACCGGCCAAAGCCCGTCCCGGCGACGAGCGCGGTTACCGCAAGTTGTTCCTGGATACCGTGCAGCAGGCCGACCGCGGCTGTGACTTCGAATTCCTGGCGCCGCCGTTGACGTCGCGCACGCCGACTTAGGGTTGGAGTGCGTGTTCCTATAAAGAAGCAGTTCGGACCGCAAAGGCGCAAAGGCGCCAAGGAAACGCGAAGCATAGAATTGTGTTGGTGGAACCTTTGCGCCTTCGCGCCTTTGCGGCGAAAAGGTTTTTCCAACTATCGGTTCATCTGCCGAATTCAGGTCAATTGATGATGCGCGAAATCCGCGCATCCGCCATCGCAAGGCGGTCGACCAGCGTGTTGAGCAGAGCGAGCACTATGTTTAAACGGCATGCTGCGTTGACGCTTTTTTCGATCGCATCTCGCGCGAACTCAGCGACTACGACTTCGGTCATCGATTCGACGGTGGCCTGACGCGGCGTGCCGCTGCCTTTGATATAGCTCATTTCGCCGAAACATTCTCCGGTACGCAGCACGTTGAGCAGGCGTCCCTGCTTGGTGACCTTGACTTCGCCGCGCGTCAGCAGGAAGAGGCTTTCGCGCCGTTTTCGTCCTCGCGCAGGATGGCCGGGTGGGCCGGCAGGCGTTGCCAGCGCCCGGTGTGGACGAGTTCCCGGATGTCCGGATCGCTGAACGGTTGCAGCATGGGCATCTCGCGCAGATGGCCGAATTTTTCGCTGTCGGGAATGCTTTGCTGGTACACGGAGAGGCGTACCGTGCTCGAAGCGCCCTTGCCGAGCTGTTTTTTTAATTGGTACTTGCCTATGGTACCCAGCATCAGTCAACCCTGTGTCAGCGCGTCTGGTAATATCGTCGCGCAATTTAGCCTGTGCTCCATTCTATCGAGAGCACCGGTTTAATCTTCAGGCAGAAGCATTAATGGATACCGAGTTCTGGTTGCCGCTGGCGTACATTCTGTTTCTGGCCGGCGTATGGCTGGTCGTCACGTTTGCGTTGAGCTACATCAGCGGCTGGGCGTTTCTCGCCCGGCGCTACCGCGCGCAGCAACCGTTTGGCGGGCGCTTCGAGCGCGTGCGCAGCAGCCAGATGGGACCGCTCGGGCCGTTCGGCGGCGCGCGCAATTCAATGTATGTCGGGATTGATCCGCACGGCCTGCATCTCAGGATGTTTATCCTGTTCCGCTTGAACTGCCGCGACCTTTTCATTCCATGGTCCGAAATCACAGTCTCGCGCGGCAGGTCTTTCTTTATGGATTTCGTCGAGTTCGAGTTCCGCCAGGTAGCGAAAATCCACGTGAGGATTTTTGGCAAGGCTGGGGACGCCATCAAGGCGCTTGCGGGACCGGTGTGGCCGGCGGAAGCGCCACCCGACGTCGTGCGGCGCTAATCGTCATTCCCGCGCAAGCGGGAATTCAGGCGAATTTTTTAAAGAATCTCTGGATTCCCGCCTGCGCGGGAACGACGACAGTTAGGCGGCTGCGCGTGAGGCGCGCTTGCGGTCCTGTTCCTGCAAATAGCGTTTGCGGATGCGGATCGATTTCGGAGTGATTTCCACCAGCTCGTCGTCGGCAATGAATTCGATCGCGGATTCGAGCGTGACCTGAATCGGCGGCACCAAGCGTACCGCTTCGTCGGTGCCGGAAGCCCGCACGTTGGTGAGCTGCTTGCCCTTGATCGGGTTGACGACGAGATCGTTGTCGCGGCTGTGGATGCCGATGATGATGCCTTCATAGAGCGGGTCGCCGGGGCTGACGAACATGCGCCCGCGCTCCTGCAGTTTCCATAACGCGTAGGCGACGGCTTCGCCGTTTTCCGCGGAAATCAGCACGCCGTTGCGGCGCTCCGCCATGTCCGGTTTCATCGCGCCGTAATCGTCGAACACGTGGCTCATGATGCCGGTGCCGCGCGTCATGGTCATGAACTCCGACTGGAAGCCGATCAGCCCGCGCGCGGGAATCCGGTAATCGAGCCGCACACGGCCTTTGCCGTCGGACTGCATGTCCTGCAGGTCGCCGCGGCGAGCGCCCAATGCTTCCATCGCAGCACCTTGATTCGTTTCTTCGACGTCGACCGTGAGCATTTCGTACGGTTCCTGTTTCTCGCCGTCGATTTCCTTGATGACGACGCGCGGACGTCCCACCGCGAGTTCGTAACCTTCGCGCCGCATGTTTTCCAGCAGGATGGTGAGGTGCAGTTCGCCGCGTCCCGACACTTCGAACACGTCCGCGTCGGCGGTTTCCTGGACTTTCAGCGCGACGTTGCTCATCAGTTCGCGCTGCAGGCGTTCACGCAACTGGCGGCTGGTCACGAACTTGCCTTCGCGGCCGGCCAGCGGAGAGGTATTGACCTGGAAATTCATGGTCAGCGTCGGCTCGTCAACCTTGAGCAGTTGCAGCGCTTCGGGGTGCTCGGGATCGGTGACTGTAACGCCGATGCCGATTTCATCGATGCCGTTGATGAGAACGATGTCGCCGGCTTCAGCTTCTTCGACCACCACGCGCTCGAGACCCTTGAACACCTGGACCTGGTTGACCTTGGCGTTAATGGGAGCGATCGGGCCGCCGTCCGGGCCGTGCAATACGGTCACCAGCTGGCCTGACTTGATGCGGCCACGAAGCACGCGGCCAATGCCGATGCGGCCGACGTAGCTCGAATAATCGAGCGAGCAGATCTGCAATTGCAGCGGGCCGTTCGGATCGTCGTCGCGCGCAGGCACGTGCTTCAGGATGGCTTCAAAGAGCGGTTTGAGGGTGGTGCTTTTCTGCGCGAGGTCTTCGGTCGCCCAGCCTTCGAGCGCCGACGCGTAAATGATGGGGAAATCGAGCTGGGCTTCGGTGGCGCCGAGCTTGTCGAACAAATCGAATGTGTGATTGATGACCCAGTCCGGACGCGCGCCGTCGCGGTCGACCTTGTTGACGACGACGATGGGTTTCAGTCCCAGCGCCAGCGCCTTGCGCGTGACGAAGCGCGTCTGCGGCATCGGGCCTTCGACTGCATCGACCAGCAGCAACACGCCGTCTACCATCGACAGCACGCGCTCGACTTCGCCGCCGAAGTCGGCATGGCCGGGGGTGTCGACGATGTTGATGTGCGTGCCTTCGTAGGTGACCGAACAGTTCTTGGCGAGAATGGTGATGCCGCGCTCTTTCTCGAGGTCGTTGCTGTCCATCACGCGTTCTTCGATGTGCTGGTGGGCGGCGAACGTGCCGGACTGACGCAGCAGCTTGTCGACCAGCGTGGTTTTGCCGTGGTCAACGTGGGCGATAATGGCGAGGTTACGAATAGCGCGCATGGTGCGACCCTAGGGGGTAATTTGAAAAGCGCGCGAGTATAGCATAAGCGGATGATATCTCATTGAATATTTCCATTGATGCGGCACTGCACAAGACGCGGGGCAGGGGCAGCGTCCAGGATTGCGGAAAATTTCCCGCATGTGCCGGTAAGGTCTCAGATTGATTGGCTATTTTCCGGTTTTGTCTGTATAGTGCGCGCACCTCGAAGCAATCCGGCCTGAATTCCGGATCGAAAATATTCGAGTTGCATCTGTCCCTGACCCTTCGATTCAGCTCCCTTTCTCAAATAGCTGCTTCAGCCACGGTTAGCGACGATACCCGTGCGCTGGCGGCGTTTGCCTGCCCGTTTTGTTGTGCGTTTTTGCGTACTCCGGCAGTAGTTCATTTGCCTGCGCGTTTGTTTTTTGCTGTACCTATTAAGAAAGTTTTATCGATGTCATTTTTAGCATTGAATCTGAATCCCGCTATTGTGCAGGCGTTGACTGCGTCCGGTTATACCGAACCGACCCCTGTGCAGGCGAAATCCATCCCCGAAGCGGTTGCCGGCCATGACCTCATGTGCTCGGCGCCGACCGGCACCGGCAAGACGGCGGCCTTCGTGCTGCCTGCACTGCAACGCCTGGCGCAACCGGCCAAGCCCGGCCGCGGTCCGCGCGTGCTGGTGCTGACCCCGACGCGCGAACTCGCGCTGCAAGTCACGAGCGCCGTCGAAAAATACAGCAAGTTCATGGGCCGCGTGCGCACCGGCACGGTACTCGGCGGCATGCCCTACCCGAAGCAGCGCAAATTGCTCGAATCGTCGCTCGATATTTTGGTGGCGACCCCGGGTCGCCTGATCGATTTCATCGACCAGGGCAAGGTTGATTTTTCGCGCCTTGAACTGCTGGTGCTCGACGAAGCCGACCGCATGCTTGACATGGGTTTCATCAAGCCGGTGGAACGCATTGCCGGCGCGACGCCGCCGGGACGCCAGACGCTGCTGTTCTCGGCCACGCTCGACGGCAACATCGCGACGCTGGCCAAGCGCTTGTTGAAGCAGCCGAAGCTGATCGCGTGCGAAGCGACCAAGGAAAATCACGACAACATCGAGCAGCGCCTGCATTACGTCGATGACGGCAGCCACAAGCACCGCATCCTCGACCACCTGTTGCGCGACGCTGAAATGACGCAGGCCATCGTGTTCACGGCGACGAAGCATGGCGCCGATCGCCTGGCCGCAAAGCTCAACGACGGCGGCCATACGGCGGCAGCGTTGCACGGCAACATGAATCAGTCGCAACGCAATCGCACGCTGGCGCGCATGCGCAGCGGCAACGTGCGCGTGCTGGTGGCGACCGACGTCGCCGCGCGCGGCATCGACGTGGCAAGCATTACGCACGTCATCAATTACGATTTGCCGAAAGTGGCGGAAGACTACGTGCACCGTATAGGCCGCACCGGCCGTGCAGGCAATTCTGGTATCGCGATTTCGTTCGCGGCACCCGATGAAGGCCATCAGCTAAAGCAGATCGAGCGTTACACCGGCAACCAGATCGAACGCCACGTGATCGAAGGCATGGAACCCAAGGTCAAGCCGCGCAGCGGCGCGCCCAGCGGCAATGACCGCAAGCGCTTTGGTGGTCCAGGTAAAAGCGGCGATCCGCGCAAACGTTTCGGCGAAGCGGCCAAGCCGCGTCGTCCAAGCACCGGCGGTTCGAACTGGGGCGGCAAATCCTTCGGCGGTAACGGCGGACGTCCGTCGTCGCGCGATGGCGGCGGCGGCGGCGGCTTTGGCGGTAATCGCAGCCGCGGACGCGGTTAAGCAGGTTTTCCCGGCGCAAGCCGGGTTGCATAAAAAAAGGCTGGCGCCGAATCGGCGCCAGCCTTTTTCTTTGGGACCGCAGGAAACCGGGTTAAAACTCGGCTTCGGCCTGGGCGCGCGTGCGGTGCTCGCGCGTGTCATTGCAGGTCGTACTGTGCGCTGCCAGCAGATCCTGCGCGACTGCCAGCCGCCTTTCCTCGCTGGCATCGACAAATACGCAGATGCAGTTGGCGCCCTGTTTTTCGAAACACGCGAGCTGCAGCGGGGTGGCGAGCGGGACGGTGAGATCGGGGGTCTGGCCGATGAATATGCTTTCGTGGCTGGCCCGGCGGTAGTTCTTGTCGCTGAATACGCGCTTGGTGACGAAATAGACCGCGCCCAGGGGATTGAAACGGGTCTGCAGCGGCCACGCCTTGAAGTAGTATTTTTCGCCCGATTTCCCGTTAAACGTAATACCGCCGTAAGTCGTCATGTCCGTCTTTGTACGCAGTGGGCTGGCCCCGGATACTACGCACATTGCCATTGCATAGCGAATGGCATCAATAGTGGTGCGCGGCGGCTCCAAAACAGGGCGAACGAAATAGTTTGACCCCTTGATATTACTCGCGTATAACGGGCGTCGCAGGATCTCCAAGCAGTGAGTGCCAGTCCGTAGTGGCCGCGATTTCAGCGGTACTCCTCAGGTTGTTGTTACTTTCCTCTTGAAGTTCTCGCACCCGGGCGCGAGCCTATCTTTAATTTTTATTGGAATAACACAAATGAGTAACGGTACTGTTAAGTGGTTCAACGACGCCAAAGGTTTTGGCTTTATCACTCCGGAAGATGGCGGCAAAGACCTCTTCGCGCATTTCTCGGCAATCCAGGGCAATGGTTTCAAAAGCCTGCGCGAGAACCAGAAAGTAACCTACGACGTCACGACCGGCCCCAAGGGCGATCAGGCGACGAACATCCGCCCGCTCGATTAATTTCGAACGCCGTATGTAAAAAAGCCCGCGCAAGCGGGCTTTTTTACGCCCACGATTTGGTTACTTCGCATCGTTCGCCGTTCACGCGGGCTACTTTGCGTCGTTAAGATAACAGGCGGACCAGTGGCCCGGTGCGATTTGTCGGAACTGCGGCCGTTCGCTGCGGCAGCGCTCCATCGCATGCGGGCAGCGCGGATGGAAGTGGCAGCCCGCCGGCGGATCGATCGGCGACGGGATTTCGCCCGTGATCGGCGCGAAGTCGTGGCCGCGCTTCTCGAGTTTGGGCACTTCCGCGAGCAGCGCCTGGGTATACGGATGGTTGGCGTGTTTGAACAGTTCCAGCGCCGGCGCGGTCTCGACGATGCGCCCCAGATACATGATTACCACGCGGTCGGCCAGGTGTTCGATGACGCCCAGATCGTGGCTGATGAAAAGATAAGTGAGATTGAAATCGGCCCGCAGCTGCATAAAGAGGTTAAGCACCTGCGCCTGGATCGAAACGTCGAGCGCGGCGACCGCTTCGTCGCACACCAGCAGCTCGGGCTTGACCGCAAGTGCGCGCGCGATGCCGATGCGCGCGCGCTGGCCGCCCGAGAACTGGTGCGGAAAGCGGCGCCGGAACGCGGGGTCGAGTCCGACCTTGCGCATCAGCTGGTCGACGTAGTAATCGATATCGTCGGCGCCATCGACGCCGTGCACGCGCGGCGCTTCGCCGATGATTTCGGCCACTCGCATGCGCGGATTGAGCGACGCGAACGCGTCCTGGAACACCATCTGGATCTTGAGCGCGGCATTGCGGCGTTCATCCGCCGGCATCTGCGTAATGTCGGTGCCGCGCCACACGCGCTCGCCCTTGGTCGGCGCGAGTATGCCGGCCGCGATGCGGCCGAGCGTCGATTTTCCGCAGCCGGATTCGCCAGCGAGTCCGACGACCTCGCCTTCGTGGATGGTGAGGCACACGTCGTCCAGCGCATGCACGGTGATTTCGTGCACATTGGCGCCAGCCAGGCGCGCGATTTTCGCGGCGAGGTCGAGCGGACGCGAAAAATTCTTGGTGATGTGTTTGAGTTCGAGCAGCGTGGACATGGGGTATCAGCCGACAGGGATCTCGGAGTGCCAGGCGCGGCGGACTCGCGATGCACGGGAAAGTAGCAGGCGTTTCAGGCTATGCATGATGGCGTCACCCCGTGGTATCCACTTCAGGTTCGGTGATCGGGTGCACGCAGCGCAGCGAGCGCGCGGGCGTCGGCTGCGTGATCGCGGGCGCCGTCTCGCAGGCGGCGTCGGCGCGCGGGCAGCGGTCGCGGAACGCGCAGCCGGGTTTCAGTCTGAGCAGCGATGGCGTCATGCCCGGAATCTGCGACAGCGGCTGGCCGCGCTGGTTGCGGCTCGGGATCGAGGCTATGAGTCCCTTGGTATAGGGATGCATCGGATGATCGAGCAGATCGGCTGTCGGGCCCGACTCGACAATGCGCCCCGCGTACATCACGCACACTTCGTCGGCGAGGCCCGCGATCACCGACAGGTCGTGCGTGACCCACACCATCGCGGTACCGGTTTCGCGCGCGAGCTTCTGCACTTCGAAAATGATCTGCGCCTGGATCGTGACGTCGAGCGCCGTGGTCGGCTCGTCGGCGATGATGACGCGCGGATTGTTGAGTAGCGCGATCGCGATCGCCACCCGCTGGCGCATGCCGCCAGACAGTTGGTGCGGATACGCTTTCATGCGCTCGTCGGGCGACGGAATGCCGACGCGGCCCAGCGCGTTGCGCGCGAGTTCGCGCGCCTGCTCTTTGCTGACGGACTGGTGCGCAAGCACGGTCTCTACCATCTGGGTGTCGATGCGCAGCACCGGATTCAGCGTCATCATTGGGTCCTGAAAAATCATCGCGATGCGGTCGCCGCGCAGCCCGCGCATGGCGTCATCGGTGCGGTCGAGCAGGTTGTGGCCTTCGAGCAGCACGCGTCCCGACACGATGCGTCCGGGCGGATCGACGAGCCCCATGATCGAAAAACCGGTCACGGTTTTGCCGGAACCCGATTCGCCGACCAGCCCCAGCACCTTGCCGGCATCGACGCTGAAGCTGACGTCGTCGACCGATTTCACGACACCGGCCTTGGTGAAGAAGTGGGTCTTGAGATTTTCGACGACGAGGACGGCCATGGTGATTATGATTTTCCGTCATTCCCGCGCAGGCGGGAATCCAGGATTTTTGTTCCCGTGAACTCGATCCCCGCTTGTGCGGGGATGACGCGTGATGGCGTCATTTCTGCAACCTCGGATTGAGCACGTCGCGCAATTGGTCGCCGACGAGGTTGATGCTGACGATGGTTATCAATAACGCGATGCCGGGATAGAGGCTGATCCAGTACTTGCCCGACATCAGGTGGGTAAAGCCGTTGGCGATCAGCAGGCCCAGCGACGGGGAGGTGATCGGCATGCCGAGACCCAGGAACGACAGCGTCGCTTCGAGCGCGATGGCATGTGCGACCTGCACGGTGGCAATAACGATGAGCGGCGGCAGCACATTGGGCAGCAGGTGTTTGAACAGGATGCGCGGCGTCGACAGCGCAAGGCAGGTCGCAGCCTCGATGTATTCCTTGTTGCGTTCGACCAGCGCAGCACCCCGTACGGTGCGCGCGTAGTACGCCCATTGCACGGTGATCAGTGCAATCACGATCTTGTCGACGCCCTGGCCGAGGGACGCCAGCAGCACCAGCGCGATCAGGATGGACGGGAACGACAGTTGCAGGTCGACGATCCGCATGATGACTGCTTCGACCCAGCCGCCGAACCAGGCGGCGACGAGCCCGACCGCGAGACCGATGGCGAGCGCGCACACCGTGGCCAGCGTGCCTACGCCGAGGCTGATGCGCAGGCCGTAGAAAATCGCCGACAGCATGTCGCGCCCCTGGTCGTCGCTGCCCAGCCAGAACGTCATGCCGTCCAGGCTCTGGCCGCCCGGCGGCAGCTTCGAATCCATGATGTCGAGCGTCGCCAGGTTGTACGGGTTCTGCGGCGACACCAGCGGCGCGCCGATGGCCACGATGAGGATCAGGATCAGGGTTGCGAGCCCGACCAGCGCCAGGCGGCTTTCCGCGAAATCCGCGGCGACGCGCTTGAACGGCGATTCGACGCCTGCGCTGCTCATGCTTTGGCCTCTGCCAGGCGTACGCGCGGATCGAGCATCGAATACAGGAGATCGACCAGCAGATTGATGACGACGAACAGGCAGACGATGATCAGCACGTAGGCGACGATGACGGGGCGGTCGAGCACGTTGATGGAGTCGATCAGGAGTTTGCCCATGCCCGGCCACGCGAAGATGGTTTCGGTGACGATCGCAAAAGCGATCAGCGAGCCGAACTCAAGACCGATCACGGTGACGATCGGGATCAATATATTCTTCAGCACGTGCACGCCGACGATGCGCCGCATCGACAGGCCCTTGGCGCGCGCGAATTTCACGTAATCCTGCAGCATCGCCTCGCGCGTGCCAGCGCGCGTCAGCCGGATCAGCAGCGAGAGCTTGAAGAGCGCGAGGTTCAGCGCCGGCATCATCAGATGCATGATCCCGTCCCAGTTCAGAAAGCTGACCGGCACGCCGAACAGTACCGTGGTGTGGCCGCGCCCGGTCGACGGCAGCCAGCCCAGGTACACGGAGAACACCATGATCAGCATGAGGCCGACCCAGAAAGTCGGCAGGCTGAAGCCGAAGATGGAGCCGGCCATGATGGCCTTGCTGTACCACGTGTCGGGTTTCATGCCCGCCACCAGCCCCAGCGGTATGCCGAGCACGATTGCCATCAGCATGGCGCACAGCGCGAGTTCGACGGTGGCGGGCATGCGTTCGAAAATCAGCTGGACTGCCGGGATATTGTGCGAGAACGAGCGGCCGAGGTCGCCGGCCAGCGCGTGTTGAAGGAACTCCCAGTACTGCACCCACATCGGTTTGTCGAGCCCGAGCGCCGCGGTCGCGCGCGCGATTTCGGCCTGGTCGGCCTGCGGATTGATCAGGATATCGATCGGATTGCCGATCGCGAACACGCCGACGAATATGAGCACCGACATCACGAGCAGCGCGAGCAGGCTTTGCAGCATCCGGCGGATAATGAAGACGAGCATGGTTTTCAGTTATGAACGGCGGCCGGCAAGGGGTAGTGAATTGAGTCGTGATTTCTAATTCTTATCGCTCTAATACTATCTGCTTTTGCGTTAACTTTCATCCTGCATATTTCCGCTACTTCAATGCCGGCCGCGCGCTTCACGGTCTTGACAATTCGCGGCTGCCCGGCGGCGGCGTATATCAGGGCGCCGCGCGCACGTCGTGCGCATAGGTGCGCTCGTCGGTGCGCGGCGTATAGACAAGTCCCTTGCGTGCGGCCCAGGTGTTGACCTGAAAATGCAGCGGGATGAGCCCGGTATCGTTGATCACGAGCTCGGTTGCCTGCTGCAGCAGCTTGTCACGCTTCGCATTGTCGACCGTGGCGAGCCCCTGTTCGAGCAGCGCGTCCATAGCCGGGTTCGTATAGCGGCCCCAGTTCCAGGTGCCGAGGCCCTTGGCCGGATTATTGGTCGCAATCAGCGAACGCAAAGGATAGGTGGCCTCGCCTGTAGAGACGCCCCAGCCGAGCAGCGCCGCGCTGAACTCGACCTTGTTGGCGCGTGAAACGTAAACCGAGAACGGCAGTGTTTCGACTTTTGTCGCGATGCCGACGCGGGTCAGCATTTGCGCGACTGCCTGCACGATCTGGTCGTCGTTGACGTAGCGGTTGTTGGGGCCGTGCAGGGTGATGCCGAAGCCGTCCGGGTAGCCCGCTTCGGTCAGCAGTTTTTTCGCTCCTTCGGGATCGAAGGGTTCGGGCTTCAGATTCGGGCTGACGCCGAAAAATCCTTCCGGCACCAGCTGGCCGGCCGGGATCGCCAGGCCATCCATCACGCGCTCGACTATCGCATTGCGGTTGATCGCCTTGGAGACCGCCTTGCGCACGCGGGCGTCCTTGAATGGATTTTTCTCCAGCGGTTTACCCGCCTTGTCGGTGATGAACGGGGACTTGTCGCGGTTGGAGTCCAGGTGCAGGTGGATCATGCGGTTGGATATGGTGGTGAAAATCGCGATGTCTTTATTGGTTTTGAGCTTGGCGTAGTCGGCGGGCGGTATCGCTTCTATCATCTGCACGTCGCCCGCGAGCAGCGCCGCGACGCGGGAAGGGTCGGAGGTGATCAGGCGGAACGTCACCTTGTCCCACGGCGGTTTCGGGCCCCAGTAGTTGTCGTTGCGCGCGAGTTCGATGCGGTCGCCTTTGGTATAGCGCACGAATTTCCACGGGCCGGTGCCTATGGTGGCCTTGCCGGAATCGAAATCGGCGGCCAGCGCGCCCTTCGCCGCCACGCTCGACACGATGATCAGCCCCGACATGTCGATCGGCAGGTTCGGATAGGGCGCGCCAGTCTTCAGCCGGATGGTGTACGGATCGACGATGATTTTTTCGGTGATCGAGCGCGTGAATATGGTGAAACCGCCGGGCGTGTTGATGATGCCGGGCCGCTCGATCGAGAACGCTACGTCGGCGGCGGTGAAATCCGAGCCGTCGTGAAATTTCACGCCGCGGCGCAGTTTGAATTCCCACGTCAGGTCGTCGACCGTGCGCCACGACTCGGCGAGCCCCGGCTTCGGGTTCTGGCGCGCGTCGTTCTCGATCAGCTTGTTGAATATCTGCTCGGCAATGCTGTTGTTCGGCGCCGCGTTGTTGTTGTGCGGGTCGATCGACGTCACGTCGGCGCCGAGGCCGATCACAAGGTCGGCGGCGTGCGCGGGGGCGAGAGCGGTCAGCGCAAGCAACGCGGCAATCAGCAGGCGAAGGATCATGATCGGGCTCCCGGTTAGAAAAAGGATGAAGGATGAAGGATGAATAGGCGAAGTTCTTTTTTTCTCACCCTTCCGCCTTCATCCTTGCTTGTTATTGCGGGCGGAATTCGTGGGCGAGAGTGCGCTCGTCGGTGCGCGGCGTGTAGATGACGCCTTTGCGCGTGCCCCACAGGTTCACCTGGTGGTGCAGCGGAATGATGCCGAGGTCGCCGACGCTGAGCTCGGTCGCCTGCTGCAGCAGTTTTTCACGTTTGGTGTCATCGACTGTCGCCAGCGCCTGTTCCAGCAATGCATCCATTTTAGGATTCGAATAGCGGCCACGGTTGGCGGTGCCCATGCCTTTCTTGGCATCAAAAGTCGCAAGCTGTGCCTTCAGCGGAGATGAGGCCTCGGCGGTATCTGCAGCCCAGCCGACCAGCATGAAGCTGAACTCGAGCTTGTTCGCGCGCGAGAAATACACCGCCGACGGCAGTGTCTCGACCCGCGTCTGGATGCCGATGCGCGAGAGCATTTGCGCCACGGCCTGGCAGATCTGGTCGTCGTTCACGTAACGGTCATTGGGGCCGTGCAGCGTGAGGCCGAAGCCATCCGGGTAGCCGGCTTCGGCGAGCAGTTTTTTCGCGCCGTCAGGATCGAACGGTTCCGGTTTCATACCCGGCACGTAACCGAACATGCCTTCCGGCATCAACTGCCCGGTCGCCACTGCCGCGCCTTCCATGACGCGCTCTACAATGGCCTGGCGGTTGATGGCTTTCGAAATCGCCTTGCGCACGCGGGCGTCCTTGAGCGGATTTTTTTCGAGCGGCTTGCCCGCCTTGTCGGTCACGCCCGGCGATTTGTCGCGGCTGGTGTCGAGGTGAATGAAGATCAGGCGGTGCGACACCGTGCGCGAAATCGCAATCGATGCGTCCTTGGAGAGCTTCGCCAGATCGGCGGTAGGCACGCTTTCGATGGCGCGCACGTCGCCGGCAAGCAGGCTCGCCACGCGTGACGGGTCGCTCGGGATCACGCGGAAAGTCACCTTGTCCCACGCGGTTTTGGTGCCCCAATAGCCGTCGAAGCGCGCGAGTTCGATGCGGTCGCCCTTGGCGTAGCGCACGAATTTGAAAGGCCCGGTGCCGACGGTCGCTTTGCCTGAATCGAAGTCCGCGGTGGCAGCACCTTTCGCAACTTTGCTCGAAACGATGAACACAGTACCCATGTCGTTGGGCATCAGCGGATAGGGTGTGGCCGTTTTCAGGCGTATGGTCAGCGGGTCGACGATGATTTTTTCGGTGATCTGATTCGTATACAGCGTGAACGGTGACGGACTGTTCGGCACCAGCGCGGTGCGTTCGATCGAGAACACGACGTCGGCCGCGGTGAAATCGGAGCCGTCGTGAAACTTGACGCCTTTGCGCAGCCTGAATTCCCACGTCAGGTCGTCGATCGCTTTCCATGAAACCGCGAGTGCCGGTTTCAGCAGCGACTTCGCGTCCTTGGTGACGAGCGTCTCGAATATATGCTCGGCGATATTGTTGTTGGGCGTGAGGTTGTGATAGTGCGGATCGATTGAAGTGACGTCCGCGCCGATGGCAATGCTGATATCGGCGGCGGTCGCGGATGCGATGCTGAACAGCAGCGCAATCGCTGCGGTGACCAAGCGTAACGGCATGGAACTTCCCCTGTAGAAGGCAGCGAAAACCAGCGCTTTCAGCATACCGTATATTCGCCGGCTTGTGACCACGCCGTGAGCGCGGTTCGTGTGTTTAATCGCGTTGGGCGCGCTTAAATTGACACCCGCGAATGCCGCACCTATTCTGTGACCTTTCCCGCAGAACTGGATATTCATGGCAACCCCGCATGCCGGCGCGCCCGTCAGCGTCGAAATGATACGCAAGCTCGTCGGTTTTCCCACTGTCAGCCGCGATTCCAACCTCGAACTCATACATTTCGTGCGCGACCGGCTGGCCGCGCTGGGCGCCGAAGCGCGCCTCACTTATAACGACGAGCGCAGCAAGGCCAACCTGTTTGCGACGCTGGGCCCGCGCGGCAAGCCGGGCATAGTGCTGTCCGGCCACACCGACGTGGTGCCGGTAGACGGGCAGGCGTGGGACACCGACCCGTTTTGCGTGGTGGAAAAAGATGGCAAGCTCTACGGGCGCGGCACGTCCGACATGAAAAGCTTTGTCGCCGTCGTGCTGGCGCTGGCGCCGGAGTTCGCGCAGCGCGGATTGAAGACGCCCATACATTTCGCTTTTTCGTACGACGAAGAGATCGGTTGCATCGGCGTCGGCCGGCTGATTGCCGATCTGGCGCAGGCGGGGATCAAGCCGCAATCCTGCATAGTGGGCGAGCCGACGCTGATGCGGCCGGTCATCGCGCACAAGGGAAAGAAAGGTTTTCGCTGCAACGTGCGCGGATTCGCCTGCCATTCCGCCTATGCGCCGATGGGAGTCAACGCCGTCGAGGCGGCAGCGGAGGCGGTCGCTTTTCTCAAGTCGATGGCGCGCCGGCATCGCGACAATGGCCCATACGATCGCGGCTTCGACGTCGCGCATACCACAGTGCACACGGGGGTGATGCGCGGTGGCACCGCGCTCAACATCGTGCCGCACGAATGCACTTTCGATTTTGAATTCCGTCATCTGCCCGGCGACGACCCGGACGCGCTGTTCGCGGAATTCAGGAATTACCTGGACACCAGCCTCGTCCCGGAGATGCGCGCGGTGCATGCCGATTCCGGATTCGAGATCGTGCCGCTTTCGGTACTGCCTGCGCTGGATAACGGGCCCGAAATGGAAGTGGTCGGGCTCGCGCAGGAGTTGTCGGGCAACAGTGACATCGGAAAGGTTTCATACGGCACGGAAGGCTCGCAGTTCCAGCGCGCCGGCATTCCGACGGTGGTGTGCGGGCCCGGTTCCATCGAGCAGGCGCACAAGCCGAACGAATACGTGGCAATCGAGCAGGTGGAGAAATGCGAGCAGTTTATCCGGCGCTTGATGAACCACGTGTGCGCCGCCTGAGGCAAAACGTCTAGCGGTCGGTGAGGGCCACCCAGGTTTCGTCCTGCTGGTGGTCGCGCTCGAACTTCAGGAAGTCGTAGTAGCCGCAGCGCGGTTCGGCGGGATAGTCGCGGCACAGCTTGGGCCGTGCTTCGTATATCGTGCATTGCCGCTTCTTGGTGTCGAAGAACGTGCAGATCTTGCCGAACAACTTGTCTTTCTGGTGGCGCAGGCTGCGCACTTTTTCGTCGCGGTCGTACTTGGTGAAACGGTCTTCCGCCTGCTGGTAGCTCACTTCGAAGTGTTTTGCCAGGCGCGCGACGTCGCGCTTGCCGACCTCGATGATGTCATAGCTGCAGCAATAGCCGGGGCATTTCAGGCAATCGTAGTGGACGCGGGGTTTGGCGGCGGCGGCCTGCTTGACGATGGGAATTACGCGGTGTGGTTTAGCCATGACTCTCTAGGGTAGATGAACACGCGCTGCAATTTCGGCGCGCAGGTTATTGTACGACAAGCGATGCGCCGTTGAAATACCACGAAGAGGGGCTGCGCGCGACGCAAGGTGGTCCGACCGACGCCCTGACCGATACGGTAGGCGGGCGAATTCAGCTCGCCTATTCGGGCGCACCGTTCGCAATGCCAGTAGCGCGCCCCGATAACGCGCGTGTGCTTGCGGTCAGCACCGCCGGGCGTTTCAATGCGTTACACCAGGTGCCGACAATCGCGGAATCCGGGGTGCCAGGGTTTGACGCCAACCCGTGGTTCGGACTGTTCGTTCGCACGGGAGTCCCGTTCCCCGTCATCCGGAAAAATCAATTCCACGGTCAATAATCTCTACGGCGAGATGAAAAAGCGCATCAAGGACTCGGAAGTGATCGTGTGCGGGAGTGGGCGGCACAACATCGATGACTACATGCCGGACCGCCGCGTGAATGAAGCACTGGCGTTTCTGTAGAAGCGTTTTCCGGGGGATTTTGCCTGGAGCCGGCGGCTACTCATGCTTCAACCCCGCGTCCCTGATCATCTTCGCATAGCGGGTCAGCTGAACCTTCATGAAGGCGCCGAACTCCTCCGGGGTTCCGCCCGCCGGATAGGCGCCTTCCTGCGTGATGCGTTTGCGGATGTCGGGATCCGCCAGTGACTTGTTGATGGCCGCGTTGAGCAGTATCACGATCTCGCGCGGCGTCTGCGCCGGGGCCAGCAGACCGTACCACACCACGATCTCGTAGCCGGGCAGACCCGACTCGTCGAGCGTCGGCAGGTCGGGGAACAGCGGAGAGCGCTTCAAGCTGCTCGCGGCGATCGGCCGCAGCTTGCCGGCCTGGATGAAACCGAGCGAGCTTGCCGCACCCGTGAAGGCGAGATCGACCTGTCCGGAGGCGAGGTCGCTCATGAAGAGCGACGTCCCTTTGTACGGGATATGCACGATATCTACTTTAGCCAGGGTTTTGAACAGTTCGCCCGCGAGGTGCGGCGCGCCGCCTTGTCCGGACGAGGCGAAGTTGAGCTTGCCGGGCCGGGACCGCGCTAGTGTGATCAACTCCTTCGTGGTGGCGGAGGGTACTGAAGGGTGCACGACCAGGATGTAGGGAATCAGGTTGAACAGCGCGACGGGTGTGAAGTCGCGCAGCGGGTCGTAGGGCAATTTCGCGCCGTAGACCGGGTTGATCGACAGCGGCCCGGAACTGCCCCATAGCAGTGAATAACCGTCCGGCGCCGCGCGCGCGACGATCTCCGTGCCGATGGCGCCCGTCGCACCGTCACGGTTGGTGACGACGAATTGCTGGCCGAAGGTTTCGCCCAGTTTTTGCGCCGCGGCGCGGGCGAGGATGTCCGTGGCGGCGCCGGGCGAGAACGGCACCATGATCGTTACAGTCTTGCGCGGGTAAGCCTGCCCTGAACTCGTTGAAGTGGCCTGTCCCCACGCGGCCGCTGCCGGCATGAGTGCTAGCGCGGTCAGCGTCAGCAGGTAACAACCAGCGGGCATGATTTGGCCAGCCCGATGTCGGTTATCAGTGTCCGGTAAGCTGGCGAGGTTCGACATGGCGACTCCGGAAAAATGGTAAGTTTACGCGATCGATCATGATCGAAGTCACCTTTGGTCCCTTCTCTCTTCAGGAGGAAGGCTGGAGATGAGGGTGCAGGTTAAAGAGTAAACTTTTTATGCCGAGTGAGTCCATGATACGTCTTTCCGCTTTTGCGCTGCTCCAGTGTGCCACGCTTCTCATGCTGTCATCGCCGGGCCTGGCGCAGCACTATCCTTCACGGCCGATCCGCTTCGTGGTGCCGTTTCCGCCCGGGGCCGCGACCGATGCGCTCGCGCGCATCATCGGCCAGAAACTCGCCGAGAGCGTGGGCCAACCGGTGGTCGTCGACAATCGGGCGGGTGCCGGCGGCACCCTGGGGACCGATGTCGTTGCAAAAGCCGTGCCCGACGGCCACACGCTGCTCATGGCCGGCGCCGCGCATGCCATCAACGCGAGCCTGTATACCCGTCTGCCGTTCGATCCGCAGCGGGATTTCGTCGCGGTGACCCTGGTGGCCTTTCTGCCCAACGTATTGGTCGCCCACCCGGGCGTGCCGGCGGGCAATGTTCGCGAGCTGATCGCGCTGGCCCGGGCACGCCCCGGCCAGTTTAATTACGCGTCCGGCGGCAGCGGATCGACGGCGCACCTCGCAATGGAACTCCTGAAGACGAACGCCAGCATCGATGTGGTGCACGTGCCCTATAAGGGAGGTGGCCAGGCGATGAACGATCTTCTGGGCGGGCAGGTGTCGCTGCTGTTCACAAGCTTGTATTCCGCCCAGCCGCAGGTGAAGGCCGGCAAGCTGCGCGCGCTGGGTGTCGCGAGCGCGAAGCGCACGCCGTTCGCGCCGGAACTGCCGACGATCGCCGAGTCGGGGCTGCCCGGCTACGAGGTCATCGCCTGGTACGGTGTGATGTTGCCGGCTCAAACGCCGCCCGCCATAGTCACGCGCCTGCACGCCGAGATCGCGAAGGGTTTGAAGACGCCCGACAGCGCGGAGCGCTTCGCCGGGCAGGGCGCCGAGCTCGTCGTCAATACTCCGGCGGAGTTCGCCGCTCACGTACGCGCCGAGTTCACCAGGTGGGCGAAGGTCATCAAGGCGACGGGCGCGCGGGTGGATTAGAGCGCGTATCCGAGGCACACCACCCAGCCGGTGGCGTCGATGGTCTGCGCGGTATCGCCCTTTGGCATTCCGATCTCCTGATGTGCGGCTACCCGCGCGGCGCCGGACGCGTTCAGTGGTGAAGAATCTTGGACAGGAACTGAACGGCCCGCTCGGAACGGGGCTTGCCGAAGAAGTCGGCTTTTACCGCGTCTTCGACGATTTCGCCCTTGTCCATGAATATCACGCGGTGCGCGACCTTGTTCGCGAAGCCCATCTCGTGGGTGACCACCATCATGGTCATGCCTTCCCTGGCGAGTTCGACCATCACGTCGAGCACCTCGTTGATCATTTCGGGGTCGAGTGCCGAGGTCGGTTCGTCGAACAGCATGGCGATCGGGTCCATCGACAGCGCGCGCGCGATGGCGACGCGCTGCTGCTGGCCGCCCGAGAGCTGCCCGGGGTACTTGTCCTTTTGTTCAATGAGCCCGACGCGGTCCAGCAGTTTGAGGCCGCGCTCAACAGCCTCTTCCTTGGGCCGCCCCAGTACCTTGATCTGGCCCAGCGTCAGGTTTTCGGTGATCGATAGGTGAGGGAACAGCTCGAAGTTCTGGAACACCATGCCGATGCGGGAGCGCAGCTTCGACAGGTTGGTATCTTTCGCCGCGACCGATACGCCGTCGACGATGATGTCGCCTTTCTGAAAGGGTTCAAGGCCGTTGACCGTCTTGATCAGGGTCGATTTACCCGAACCCGAAGGCCCGCATACCACGACCACCTCGCCTTTGGATACCTGCGTGGTGCAGTTGGTCAGCACCTGAAAGCTGCCGTACCACTTGCTGATGTTCTTGATTTCAATCATGGCGGGTGTAGTGGACATTGCGGAACCTCAGCGGATGATGGCCATTCTGGCTTGCAGCAGTTTCACGAGGTAGGACATGGAAAAGCAGATAACGAAATACACCAGCGCGGCAAAGGTGTACATCTCGATCAGGCGATAGTCACGATTGGCGATTTTCGCGGCCGCGCCCAGAAAGTCGGTGACCGAGATCACGTAGACGAGCGAAGTGTCCTGGAACAGGATGATGGTCTGCGTCAGCAATACCGGCGTCATGTTGCGGAATGCCTGCGGCAGCACGATGGTGCCCATGGTCTGCCAGTAATTGAGTCCCAGCGCCTGGCCGGCCGCCACCTGGCCGCGGGGTATCGACTGGATGCCGGCGCGCATGATTTCGCAGTAATACGCCGCTTCGAACAGCATGAAGGTGATGACGCAGGACATGAACGCTCCGACCGCAACGGGCCGCGCGGCGCCTATGATCCACGCGCCGACGTATGGCATCAGGAAATAAAACCAGAAAATCACCAGCACCAGCGGCACGGCGCGCATCATGTTGACGTAGGTTCCGGCGACGATTGACAAGAGGCGGAAGCGCCCCATCCGCATCATGGCGAGTATCGTGCCGAAAAATATGCCGCCCGTCATCGCAATCAGCGTCAGCGTGACGGTAAAAGTCATGCCCTCCTTGAACAGATAAGGCAGCGTGCGCTGGATGACTTCGAAATCGTAACCTGCGTTCATGCGGTCAATGCCCGGGCGTGATCTGGGTGGGGCTCGCGATGAAGCCCGGTACGCGTATTTTGTTCTCGAGCTTGCGCATGAGGAGCACGATGACGAGATTCGTGACCAGGTAGATCACCGTCGCCGCGGAAAATGCCTCGAACACCTTGAACGAGAATTCCTGCATGGCGCGCGCACGCCCGGTCAGTTCCAGCAGGCCTATAGTCAGCGCGACCGACGAGTTCTTGATGATGTTGAGGAACTCGGAGGTCAGCGGCGGCATCACGATGCGAAAAGCCATCGGCAGCAGCACGAAGCGGTAGGTTTGCGGCAGCGTGAGCCCGATCGCCATGCCCGCCATGCCCTGTCCGTGCGGCAGCGACTGGATGCCGGCTTTCACCTGTTCGGCAACGCGCACCGAAGTGTAAATTCCCAGGCACAGCACCGCGGGCAGATACGATCCCCATGGCGGCGGCATTTGCTTGATCCAGTCGCCGAGCTGCTTGGGCAGCAATTCGGGCAGAACGAAGAACCACAGGAACATCTGCACGAGCAGCGGAACATTGCGGAAAACTTCTACGTAGGCGTTACCCAGCCGCACGACCCATGGCATGGGCGTGGTGCGCAGCGTGCCGACCACTGAACCGATCGAAAGGGCGAGCACCCACGCAGCGAGCGCGGTGACCATCGTCCAGACCAGGCCGCCGAACAAATACTGGAGCCATGAGCCCGAACCGTCAGCGGCGGGCTGGAGATAGATGTTCCACTGCCAATCGTACTTCACGCCAGACGCTCCCTAGGAGCTCAACGTAAAACGGGGGACTTTCCAGTCCCCCGTTCAGTGCGTAGAGCGTTACTTGTAGACGGCGGGATCGCCCGAATCCGTGGGGCTTGCCAGCAGGTTCTTGAATTGCGCCGACATCGGGACGTTGTAATTGATGCCTTTGGGCGGAACCGGCGAGGTGAACCACTTGGCGTAGATCTTGTTGACTTCGCCGCTCTTGTAGACTGCGGCAATCGCGCCGTCGGCTATTTTTTTGAACGCGGGGTCGTCCTTGCGCATCATGATGCCGTACGGCTCGGGCAGGGACAGCGCATCGGATGAAATCACGTAATCTTCAGGCGTGCGTGACGAGGCCACCAGCGTATACAGAAGAATATCGTCCATTACGAAAGCCACCGCGCGGCCCGTTTCGACCATCTGGAACGCTTCCGGGTGTCCGTTCGCGGGGATGATGTTCATGCCCATGTTCTTGGCGACATTGAGGTCGGTCACCCCCTTGATGTTCGTGGTGCCCGAAGTTGACACGACGGTCTTGCCCTTGAGGTCGTCAGCGGACTTGATGCCCGACGACTTCTTGGTCACGTAGCGGTTCGCGGTCAGAAAATGCGTGATGGCGAAGGCAACTTCTTTCTGGCGCGCGACGTTGTTGGTCGTCGAGCCGCACTCGAGGTCAACCGTGCCGTTGGCGATCAGCGGAATGCGGTTCGCCGACGTTACCAGCTGGTATTTGACTTCGAGCTTGGGCATTTTGAGTTCAGCCTTGACCGCGTCGACGATCTTGCCGCACAGGTCCATCGCAAATCCGATCGGCTGTTGCTTGTCGTCCAGGTACGAGAACGGAATCGAGGCATCACGATGGCCTACCGTAATGTAGCCGGTGTCCTTGATTTTCTTCAGTGTGCCGTCCTGCGCGAGCGCGGGCGTCGCGCACAGCGCGCACGCGATGAGGGCCAGTGCCAGTTTCGAAATATGGTTCATGCATTTCTCCAGATTATCGGTTTTTGTAGCGAATTTTTATCAATGCAATCAGCTGAATCCAGCATTGAGGCGACCAATCTAGCCCAACAGTTTGGGCTTGTCCAGCATTGTCGCCCCGTATTGCAGGTGATGCGCCGCGCCATTGTCAGACACATATTAACAATCGCTATGCCGTTCCCTGCGCCGGCGTAACACCATGATTCATATGGGGCTGAATATGCGTCTTTAGCTGGCTGCAATGCGATGGTGCATGTTGCGCCCGATGGCGGTGCCGCGGGGAGCCAACGGGTGGAGAATCGGGGATTGAGCAAAAATCCAAAGAGCGGTGTGCCGCAATCCTGTTTTCTAGTCGAGCTTGGCGCCGGACTGCCGGATGACGCGCGACCACTTGGCGGTTTCCTCGCGGATATAGGCGGCAAACTGCGCGGGTGTGCCGGGGATAAGGTCGAACCCGATGTTGATGAACTGATCGCGCGCGTCCTGCGCCTTGAGCGCTTTACCAATCTCTACATTCAGACGCTGTACGATGTCCTGCGGGGTGGCGGCCGCGACGAGTATGCCGTTCCAGGTCACCACTTCATAACCAGGCAGACCCGCTTCAATCACGGTCGGCAGCTCGGGGAGTAGCGCGGTGCGGCGCGCGCTGGTGATGGCGAGCCCGCGGAGTTTGCCGGCTTTCACATACGGCAACAATCCCGGAATGGCATTGATCATCAGCGAAATGCGGCCGCTCGACAGATCAATCAGCGCCTGCGGGAATGACTTGTAAGGCACGTGCAGCATTTCCACGTGCGCCAGGCTTTTGAACAGTTCTCCGGACAGATGAGATGTCGTGCCGCTGCCCACCGACGGGAAAGTCAGATCGCCCGGCCGGGTCTTCGCCAGCGCGATCAGTTGCTTCACGTTCGTTGCCGGCAATGAAGGGTGCACCACGAGCAGTAGCGGTCCCGAACTCACCAGCGATATGGGCGCCAGATCCTTCTGCGGATCGTAAGCAAGCTGCGGATACAGGCTGGGATTGGTGGCGAGCCCCGGAAAGCCCAGCAGCAGTGTGTAGCCGTCAGGTGGCGATTTGCTCACCATCTCGGCCGCGATATTGCCACCGGCGCCGGGCCGGTTGTCGACGCCCACGCCGTGACCGAGCCCCTCGGACAGCTTCTGCGCGACGATGCGGCCGACAATGTCGGTCGTCGCGCCTGCCGCAGAAGCGACGACGAGACGCAGCGGCCGCGCCGGATAGGTTTGCGCCTGCGCGAGCGATGCGCACAGAACAACGGCTGAGGAGAGGATTAGAATCGGGGTTTGCATAACTTTTTTCCGGAACCGCTGCATGTTACCTGAGGGCCCGCGCGCCAACAACGACGCGCAACCGGCAGTACCCGAATACCTCTTCGAATTGAGCCGCTTTTTGTGCGGCACGCAGATGTCCGACGTTCCTCAAGCCGTGCGGGAGCGGTGCCAGCGCGTGATCGCGGATTGCGTGGCAGTGATCGGCACGGGCATGCAGACCGCCGAAATGCGCGCACTGACGCAGAGTTATCTTGCCGGCAAGCCCGCCGGCGCAAGCTGGGTCATCGGCAGCGGTCGCCGCGCGTCGCCCGAGGATGCGGCGCTGCTCAACGGCACGGCCGGCACATTTCACGACTTCGACGAAGGCAACACCGCGGCGCACGGCCACCCCGGTATGCAGGCAGTCCCGGCAGCGGTGGCATACGCGCAGCACACCGGCGCAACCGGTAGCGATCTGCTGCGGGCAGCGGTTCTCGGCTACGAAGTCGGCGCACGCATTGGCGCGGCGAGCAAAATGCGGGTGGCGGTACATCCGCATGGTACTTATGGCGTGATCGGTGCCGCGGTGGCGGTCGCCAGCCTCAGGCGCTTCGACGCCGCGCAGATGCGCACGACGATCAATATCGCGGCCACCATGGCAATGGCGACCAATCGCCAGGCGATGCTCGACGAGGCGACCGTACGCAATATCTATACGGGTCACAGCGGTCTCGCGGGGCATCTCGCAACGCAGCTCACCGCGGCGGGCTTTCGCGGGCAGCGCGACGGCATTGGTTTTACTTTCGGCACCGTGATCGCCGACGGCTTCGATCCGCTGCGCGCGGTCGCGGGTCTTGGGCACGAGTGGTTGCTGGCTGACGGCTATTTCAAACTGCATCCGGCGGGGCGCTATGCGCATGCGGCGCTCGATGCCCTCGAAGACGCACTGGCGAAGACGGGTGCGCCGCCGGCGCTGGACGCCATCGAACGCATAGACGTCAGCGCGTTCCGGCTCGCCGCGCTGTTGTCGGGCCGCCGCGTTGCCACCAGCTTCGGCGCCAAGTTCTCGATCCCGTTCGCGCTTGCGACGGTGTTGTATCACGGGCGCTCCGGGGTCGACTGTTTTAACGAAGCGGCAGTGGCGAACCCGGTGATACAGGCGCTGGCGTCCCGCGTCGAGGTGGTCGAGAACGCCGGCTACACCGCGCAGTATCCGGCGCGCCATTTGTGCGACCTGGCGATCCGGTTGCGCGACGGACGTACGCTCACCGGGCGCTGCGAGATCATGAAAGGCGATCCGGCGAATCCCCATCGCGCGGATGAGGTCGAGCGCAAATACTTTGCGCTGGCCGAGCCGATCTGGGGAAGCGCGCGGGCGCGCTGGCTTTACGACTCCTGCCTGGGGCTTGAGCGCGTGCCGGACATGCGGGCGCTCGCGGCAGAATTCGTGCCGTGAGAAGCCGGCAATCCCCGTTTCTCAACCTTGATTTTTCTGCCACCACGCGACGCTCGCTTTGGCGAGGGCGCGCGTCGCATCGACACATTGTTTGGCCGTTGCTGGCGGCAGGCGATCGAGCACCACCGGCGTTTCGGTGCACGCGAGTATCACGCCGTCTGCACCGTCGGCCGTGAGTCTGCCGATTGCGGTTGCCAGCAGTGCCGCTGCGGCGTCGAGTTCGTTGCGTTTGACGTGGACGATGGCCGGCAGCACGAGTTCATTGATGTCCGCCGCGCTGTTGACGAGGGTTTGCAGGCCGCGCGCGGCCAGCCGTTGCTGAAAAAAACCTGCCGCCAGCGTGCCCTTGGTGGCGATCAGCCCGATCGTTGTCCCTTTGATGCGCTGCGCCGCGAGTTCCGCAAGCGCGGCGTCCGCGATGTGGATGATCGGCAGCCCGCCTTCGCGCACCATGTCGTCGTACCAGTAATGCGCGGTATTGCAGGGAATCGCGATCGCTACCGCGCCGGCCTGCTTTAACGTGCGTATGCCGTCAAGCAGCGCGGGCAGTGGTGACGCGCCGTTGCCGGCGATGGCGGCGGGCCGATCGGGTATTTGCGGCACTGACCAGGCGACCACCGGAATGTGGTCTTCATCGCGCGCGGCGGGCGTCTCCTCGATCAGCTTGCGCAGGAAATCGACGGTCGCCAGCGGACCCATGCCGCCCAATACTCCCAAGACTTTCTTCATATTGCGCCGGATTGTTCCAAAGTACGCAGCATAGCGAATCGCGGCGGCTGCGGCTAGCGGCCACCGCGTATACACTACGATTGACTACATCGCGGGGACGCTGCGGCTATGCATACGACTTACGATTCGGTTCCGCCATACGTAACCAAGGACGGCTCGGAAATCCGCGAGCTCATGCATCCGTCCGTCCACGGTAACCGCAACCAGAGCCTTGCCGAAGCGACCGTGCTGCCCGGCGCGCGAACCGCCCTGCACCGGCATCAACTGACTGAAGAGATTTATCACATCACGGGCGGGGCGGGGATGATGACGCTGGGCGGCAAGCGTTTCGCGGTGGCGGTGGGCGATACGATATGCATTGCGCCGGGCACGCCGCACCGCATCGAGAATACCGGCAAAGCGCCGTTGAAAATTCTGTGCGGGTGTTCTCCCGCGTACTCGCACGCGGATACCGAGCTGATTTAGCTTGGCGCTGCCCTGGGCGAAATGATTTCGGCGAAAAAATGGCCGCGGCATTGCCGCGGCCATTTGCATGTTGTGTGCCGTAACTTAGTCTGCGTACTGCCCGGCTTTTTTGATGATCGGGTCCCATTTCTTGATTTCAGCCTGCAGGTGGGTGCGCAGCGCCTCTGGATTCGCTTTCGCGACCGGCACCGGCACGGCGCCCAGATCGGCGAGGCGCGATGTGAACGTTGCGTCCTGTACCGCGGCTTGTAGCGAGGCGACGAGCTTGTCGAGAATGGGCTTAGGCGTGCCTTTCGGCGCGTAGAGGCCGTGCCAGACGACGACTTCAAAGTTTTTGAGGCCCGCTTCGTTGAGTGTGGGGACGAATTTTAATGCGGCGACGCGCGTCTTGCTGGTGACGCCGTAGACCTTGACCCTGCCGGAATTGATTTGATTCGTGGTGTTGGTGGTCTGGTCGCACATCAAATCGACCTGGCCGCTCATCATCGCGACCATCGCGGGGGCCGTGCCTGAATAAGGGATCGTCGTGATGTCGGATTGAATTGCGGACATGAAAAGCAGTCCGCACAAATGCGATGCCGCGCCCAGGCCGGCGTTGGCAAGATTGAGTTTGTCCTTGTTCTGCTTGATATAGGCGATCAGGCCCTTCAGATTATCCGGCGGCAGGGCGGTTTTGGCGATCAACGTCATCGGCACGTCGGCGACCTGGCCGATGAATTCGAAGTCGTTCATCGTGTCGTACGGCAGCTTGCGATACAAGGTCGGCGAGGTTGACATGCCGATGTGCATCAGCAGCAGCGTATAGCCGTCGTTCTTCGCCTTGGCGACCTTGTTGATGCCGATGGTGCCGCCCGCGCCGGCCGTGTTGTCTATAGTGATCTGCTGCTTGAGTGAGTTGGTGAGCGTGACGCCGAGATTGCGCGCCAGCGTGTCGGTGGGTCCGCCGGCAGCAAACGGGACTACGACCACCACCTGTTTGTTCGGATAATCCTGTGCGAAAACGCCGGCCGCGGCGGCCAAGGCAAGCGCGCACAATAAACGCAGGGATTTGTTCAGCATGTGCTTCTTCTCAGTGACTTTAGTGGTCTGGCATGGATCAATGCGCTGACGGCAAATTGCTCGCAGTCGCGCCGGCCTGTCCTGGTTCCGCTTCGCAAAAGCGAGCGGTTGGGAAGTCTACCCCAAATGCGGAATTGCCGGGCAGTACTGTGCGGCGTCAGTGCCGCGTCAGAAACGCCTCGATAATCGCGGCGAGCTTCACCGGTTGATCGTGGTGCATCATGTGCCCGCAATCCTGCAGTTCGATTTCCCTGAAATCCCTGAAAGCGGCCTTGCGTTCGGCCAGTTGCTGCACAGAATCGGTGCGCCATCCGCGGCCGTTGGTTTCATCGCCGGTAACCCACAGGACGGGTGCCGTGACCTGCCGCCAACACGCCAGTAGTTCCTCGAGCCGGGTCAAAACGGGGTTGACGAACTTGTGCTTCGGGTCGCTGCGCAGCGTGACCTCGGCGGGGCCGGTCTGCTTGGCCCAGTGCTGGGCAAGGAAGTGCGCCTGCTCGTCCGTCAGGCGCCGGTTGTTTTTTTTAAGGCGGGCCGCGACCGCGTCGAACGAAGTGTAGGAATTGAAGCGCGGCGGCGCGCGCAACTCATCGAGCCATTGCTGGTAGCGCCCGGCTGCCTGGTCCGGCGCGGTGCGCCCCATGCCGAAGCCTTCGAGCGAGACGAGCCTCGCGACGCGCTGCGGCCGGATGCCCGCATAAGTGCAGGCGACGTTGCCGCCCATGCTGTGCGCGACCAGGTTGACCGGCATGTCGGGCTGGTAGATTTCCAGCAGCGCGTCGAGATCGGCGTAGTAATCGGGAAACCAATAACCGCCGGCCGCCCATTCGGTCAGTCCGAAGCCGCGCCAGTCGGGCGCGACAACGTACCATTCGCGCTGGAAGCAATCGACCAGAAACTGGAACGAGGCCGACACATCCATCCAGCCATGCAGCAAAAACATTTTTGGCGCGGCAGAGTCGCCCCAGGTGCGCACTTGGTAGCGCAGGTTGCGTATGGTGTGTATATGCGATTGGCTTGGTTTCATGGGCGATGGTTGATGGTCAGGCGAGGCATACTTGTTGGTGGAATTGTATTCATCGTTCGGTCCTTGATAGCGCGAGAGACGAAGAGGCAGGAGAGACGATAGACGGTTCTCCCCTCTCGTCTCTCGCCTGGCGCCTCTCTTGTTTTTAAACTATTCCTGCCCGATTTCCGGCGCGACGCTTTTCTGGCCGCGCAGCGTGAGCCACGACAACAACGCCAGGCTCGCGCCGATCAGCAGCATGCCGATGATTTCGGTGCCGCCGGGTTCTTCGCCGTACTGGAGTTTCGACAGCAGCACGCCGAGCGCGGGTACCGCCATCATGCCGAGGCTCGCAATCCCCGCCGGCAGGTGCTTGAGTATATACAGCCACAGCAGCCAGCCGGCAACCGAGCCCAGCACGATGCCGTAAGCGAGCATGAGCACGAAGTAGCCGCTCCATTCGATCGGGCGCGACGGCACCAGCCACGCGATGACGCCGCCCACTACGCCGCCCAGCAACATCTGCCACGCGGTCACCGGCAGCATGTCGAAATTGCCTTCATTGCGCCATCGCTTCACGATGATCGAGCTTATCGCCCAGCACACGCCCGCCAGCACGGCGTACACGCGGCTGGCCAGGCTGCCGGCGAGGTTCCACGGTTCGAGCACCAGCACGAGTCCGCTCGCCGTCAACGCAATCGCGATCCATTGCAGGCCGCGGATACGCTCGCCGAGCAGCGGCCACGCAAGAAGCAGCGTCCAGAACGGGAAGGTGTAAACCAGTACGGTCGATTTGCCGACCGCGCCGGCGACCAGCGCCCACGCCGCGAAACACAGAAAGCCGGTGGTCTGGAAGATTCCCAGCAGCATCAGCCGCGCGGGCGCGACCGGCGCCAGCGGTTTTTTCATCCATATCATGGCGATGAACAGAAGTACCGCGCTGGGCATCGTGCGCAAGGCAGCGATATCGAAAGGGCCGGCGAAGCGCAGGCTTTCTTTGAGCACGATCCAGTTGTAAGCCCAGATCAGAGACAACAGGCAAAGTGCCGCAAGCGCGGAACGGGTGGCTGATACGGGCGGTGGCATTCCGGCGCGAAATTGGTTAAGTTATAGCGGACGAAAAAAGGCAACGCGGATTATGCGGCAAATTTCCGCGCCGCACCTATGCGAAGACCACTGGCCCAACTCATTTTTTATATTTGCGTGCTGGCGCTCGCGCCTTTTGCGCCAGGGTCATCGCGCGCGCACGCGCAGGCCGCCGCCAATTACGATCAAGGACTGCTGTGGCGCGTTGAGAAGCCGGGCGCCGCCGCCAGCCATCTGTTCGGCACCGTGCATCTTGCCGACAAGCGCGTCACGGCCATACCCGACGCGGTGCGCAAACAGTTCGACGCCGCGAAGTCATTCACCATGGAGGTTTCACCCGATCAGTCGAACATCGCAACGCTGGCCGCGCGCATGGTCTATATGGACGGCCGCGACCTGTCGGGCGTCGTGGGCGAGGAATTTTTCCGCAAGGTTGCGGCGCTGACCGCGGGCATCGGCCTGCCGGCGGAAATGGCGCGCATGTTCAAACCGTGGGCGATGGTGCTGCTGCTGCAGATGCCGCAACAGAAAATGGAAGACGTGCTCGATTTCACGCTGCAGCGCATGGCATCGCAGCAGGGCAAGCCGCTCAGCTATCTGGAAAGCGTCGACGAACAGGTCGCGGCATTCGAGCGCATGTCGGAAGCGGAACAGATCGCACTGCTCAAGCACGCCGTCGAAACCCACCATGAACTGAAGGCGCAGACTGAGAAACTGGTGCAGGCGTATTTACAGCGCGATCTGGGCCAGATGTGGCAAATCGGCGAGGCGGAAGCGGAGCGGCGTCCGGAATTAAAGCCGTTAAAACAGGTGTTCGATCAGCGCCTGCTCTACGACCGCAATACGCGCATGGCAGAGCGCATGCAGCCGCAGTTGAAAGCAGGTGCGGCTTTCGTGGCGGTCGGTGCTTTGCACCTGTATGGCGACAAAGGCCTCTTGAGCCTGCTCGCGCGCGACGGCTATCGGGTGTCGCGCGTGTATTGATGAACGAGAGGAGAGGGGGGCGAGAGGACTGAAGACTTTCCGCCTCTCGCCTCTCGCATTTCGCTTTTCGCTTTTCGCCTCTCCACAGGTGGCTAACGCCACCTGATCAACGCGCGGCGGCGCGTTGGGCTTCTTGCAGTTGCGACTGGGCTGCGGCGACCGCGTCTTCGAGTTGCTTCACGCGTTGCAGGTACGAGTCGTTCAGCCGCGAGCTGGTTGCGCCGCCCTTGGTCGCGATGCCTGTGCGATCGCCTTCCCGTACTTCGCGTCCTGCCTCCAGCGCTTTTTGCGCGGCCTCCAGGTTTTGTCGCGCCGCCGCGACATCGGGGCTGTTGTTTCCCGGCGGCGGTGCGCCATCCGCGGAGCCTGCCGAACCAGCCGGCGTCGGCGTGGAAATGTTCAGCGGCGCCAGATTGACCTGCTTGGATTCCTTCGCGCCGGGTTCCGGTTTGTTGCCGTAGACGATTTTGCCGTTCGGCATAACCGAGCGAAAAACGGCCTGCGCCTGCACCGCCGTCGCCGCCAGCGCGAATGTCAGCAAAAGGAAAATACGTTGGATCAGTCGCATGGGTCGCCTCACGCTCAGCCTTGATTTTATGGCCATAACAATTTGCAATCTGGCGACGATTGGACAGGCTGTCAAGGGAAATCGTTCCGCTGCCCGCAGTCGTCGAACGGGATAAAATAGCCGGCATGTCTACGCCGTCTTTCGTTCACCTGCGCCTGCACAGCGAGTACTCGGTGAGCGACGGCATAGTCCGCCTCGACGATGCCGTTGCCGCGGCGGTCGCGAACGGCATGCCGGCGTTGGCGCTCACCGACCTTGCCAATGTGTTCGGCATGGTGAAGTTCTACCAGGCCGCGCGCGGCGCGGGCCTGAAGCCGGTGATTGGCTGCGACGTTTGGCTGGAAAACGAAACCGACCGCGACAAGCCGCACCGCCTGCTGATCCTGTGCCAGTCGCGCGTGGGTTACCGCAATCTGAGCGAGTTGCTGACGCGCGCCTACCGCGCCAACCAGTACCGCGGGCGTGCCGAACTAAAAAAAGAGTGGTTTGCAGCCCCCGCGGGCGACGGCCTGATCGCGTTGTCCGGCGCGCACCACGGCGACGTCGGCGCCGCGCTGCTGGCCGGCAATTACAAGCAGGCTGCCGCGGCGGCGCGCGCGTGGTCAAATATTTTTCCGCAACGTTACTATCTCGAGCTGCAGCGGCCGCAGGCGGTGGGGCAGGTCGAAAGCTGCGTGCAGCAGACGCTGCAAATCGCTTCCGAGTTGAAGTTGCCGGTGGTGGCGACGCATCCCGTGCAGTTCATCCACGCCGACGATTTCCGCGCGCACGAGGCGCGCGTCTGCATCGCTGAAGGCTACGTGCTCGCCGACCAGCGCCGCCCGCGGCATTTCGGCGCCGATCAGTATTTCAAGACGCAGGCCGAAATGGCGGAACTGTTCGCCGACGTTCCGCAGGCGCTCGCCAACAGTGTCGAAATCGCCAAACGCTGCAACCTGACGCTTGAACTCGGCAAATCGAAACTGCCGGCTTTCCCCACGCCGAACCAGGAAAGTCTCGACGACTATCTGCGCGACCGCTCGCAGGAAGGCCTGGTGCGCCGTCTCGAACAGCTTTATGCGGATGCCGCGCTGCGCGCTGAGAAGCTGCCTATCTATCAACAAAGGCTCGAATTCGAAATCAAGACCATTCTGCAAATGGGTTTCGCCGGCTACTTCCTGATCGTCGCCGATTTCATCAACTGGGCGAAGTCGAACGGCGTGCCGGTCGGGCCCGGGCGCGGCTCGGGCGCTGGTTCGCTGGTTGCTTACTCGCTGGGCATCACCGATCTCGATCCGCTACGCTACAACCTGCTGTTCGAGCGCTTTCTCAATCCCGAGCGCGTGTCGATGCCCGACTTCGATATCGATTTCTGCCAGGACGGCCGCGACCGCGTGATCGAATACGTGCGGCATAAATACAGCACCGACAGTGTGTCGCAGATCGTCACCTTCGGCACCATGGCCGCGAAAGCGGTGGTACGCGACGTCGGGCGCGTGCTCGACCTGGGTTACAACTTCTGCGACCAGATCGCCAAGCTCATCCCGTTCCAGCCCGGGCGACATATCACGCTGCGCCGGCGCACCGATCCGAAAGACGATCAGACGATTTACGCGCGCGAAGTCGAGCCGCTGATCAACCAGCGCGAAGCGCAGGAAGAAGAAGTGCGCGAACTGCTCGAATTGGCGGGGCGTCTCGAGGGCATGACGCGCAACGTCGGCATGCACGCGGGCGGCGTGCTGATCGCGCCGGGCAAGTTGACGGATTTCTGCCCGCTCTACGCGGCGGAAGGCTCGACCAGCGTGGTGTCGCAGTTCGACATGAAAGACGTCGAAGCGGTGGGGCTGGTGAAGTTCGACTTCCTTGGCCTGACGACGCTGACCATACTCGACTGGACACTGCGCTACATCAAGCGTCTCGACCCGGCGTCGACGGTGGTGCTGGAATCGATACCGCTCGACGATGTCGAAGCGTATCGGATTTTTTCGACTGCGAAGACCACCGCGGTGTTCCAGTTTGAATCGCGCGGCATGCGCGATCTGCTCAAGCAGGCGCGGCCCGACCGTTTCGAGGACATTATCGCGCTGGTTGCGCTGTACCGGCCGGGCCCGATGGACCTGATTCCCGATTTCATTGCGCGCAAACACGGCAAGCCTTTCGAGTATCCCGACCCGCGCGTGAAGTCGGTGCTCGTGGAAACCTACGGCATCATGGTGTACCAGGAGCAGGTGATGCAGATGGCGCAGTTGGTCGGCGACTACAGCCTGGGCGGCGCCGACCTGTTGCGCCGCGCGATGGGCAAAAAGAAGCCCGAGGAAATGGCGCAGCAGCGCAGCATTTTCCGCGAGGGCGCCGGCAAGAGCGGGCTCAAAGAAGAGAAGGCCGACGAACTTTTCGACCTGATGGAAAAGTTCGCGGGCTACGGCTTCAACAAGTCGCACGCCGCCGCGTATGCGCTGGTGGCTTACCAGACCGCGTATTTCAAAGCGCATCACGCCGCCGCGTTCATGGCGGCCAACTTGTCTGCAGCCGCGGACGATACCGACAAGGTCAAGCAGTTTTACGAGGATGTGCGCATCAGCGGAATCAAGGTGCTGCCGCCCGACGTCAACCGCGGCGAATACCGTTTCGTGCCGCTCGACACCACCACCATCAGTTACGGGCTGGGCTCGATCAAGGGTACCGGCGAATCGGCGATCGCGGCCATCGTCGCCGCGCGCGAAAAAAGCGGGCCGTTCAAGGACCTGTTCGACCTGTGCGAACGCGTCGACAAGCGCATCGTCAACCGGCGCGTGATCGAAGCGCTGATCCGCGGCGGTGCTTTCGATGCGATCGACGATCATCGCGCGCGCCTGCTTGCATCGGTCGGTATCGCGTTGGGGGCGGCGGAGCAGGCCGAGCGCAATGCGCAGCAGGTGAGTCTGTTCGGCGGCGCGGATGCCGCGGAGCACGCGCGCCCCGCCCTGGTAGAAGCGCCGCGCTGGAACCAGCGCACGCAGCTGAAAGAGGAAAAAGTCGCGCTCGGCTATTACCTTTCAGGGCATCCATACACGGCGTATCGGGACGAAATCGGACAGTTCGTGCGCACGACGCTCGACCGCCTGACACCGAGCCAGGGTTATGCCAACAGCGCGCCGTTGCAGACGATCGCCGGTGTCGTGGAGTCGGTGCGCTTCATGAAAACGCAGCAGTCCCGCATGGCAATCGTTACGTTCAGCGACGGCAACGCCACGCAGGAAGTGGTCATTTACGGCGAGACATTCGATCAGTACCGCAACATCATCGTCGAGGACGCGGTGCTGGTGCTGGAAGTGAAAGTGCGCAATATCACGCGCAGCGGCGGCGGTGACGAGCCGGAAACGTCGTTTACCCGCATCTCTGCGGAAAAAGTCTACGATCTTAGCGCCGCGCGCAACAAATTCGCACGCGGCGTGCGTCTCACGTGCAATGGCCAGTCGTCGGCGCAAAAACTGAAGGAATTGCTGGGCCCATATCGCAACGGCCCGTGCCCGGTCTCGATCGTTTATCACAACCGCACGGCGAGCTGCGAAATCGAGCTGGGCGAAGACTGGCGCATCAGCCTGCACGACAACCTGCTACAGTCCCTGTCGGCGTGGCTGACAGAACCCAACGTCACGATAGTCTATAACTAGGATTGAGGATTGAGTCTTAAATCCTCGCTCCTCGCTCCTCAATCCTGCCTTTAAGCGCTTGGCATTGTCGCTTTCATCGAAGGGCGCGCGGCGAACTTTTCGAACCAGCGCGCGAGCGCGGGCCGGTTCTTGCGCCAGTCGTCGTCGCCGTAACGGAAATCCAGCCAGCCCAGCGCGCAGGCGACGGTGATGTTGCCGATGGCCGGCTCGCCATCAAGCGTGGCGGCTTCGCGTTCCAGCAGGTCGAGCCCGCCGCGCCACTTGGTTTTCTGGCCTTCTACCCAGCCTGTCCACTGGAACTCCTTGGGACGCACGGCCATTTCATAGCGGCACAGGATGCCGGCATCGAGGATGCCGTCACCGGTCGCCTGCAACTTGAGCGCGGTCCAGCGCGCGGGGCCGGCAGCCGGAAACAGCTTGCGGCCCGCATGCAGGCTGTCGAGGTATTCGCAGATGACGGGCGAATCGAATACCGCGGCGCCGTCATCAAGCAGCAGCGCAGGGATTTTTTTCAGCGGGTTGGCCTGCGCCAGGCTCGCGTTTTCCTGCACCGGCGATACCATGGTGGTGATTTCCTCGATTTTTCCGTCCAGACCCGTTTCGCGCGCAAACACGCGCACTTTGCGCACGAACGGCGATGCATTATTAAAAAATAGTTTCACGGTGCTCCCCGCTGGTTGAGTAATTGAAATGTGCCCGCGTGGCCAAGACCGTGTCGTGGGCAGCCCATTATACGGTCGGCAGGGTATCGAAGCGCTCGAAGCTGCCGTGCGCGTCCGCAACCGTGACGTCGGTCACCGTTGCATGCTGTGGCCCGCGTCGCGCGCGTTCTATCATGGCGTGGACTGCCTCGGACGTGCCGGCGAGCACCGCTTCGACGCTGCCGCCGTGGCGATTGCGCACCCAGCCGGTGACATGCAGGTCGTGCGCAGTGCGGCTCATGAAGTGCCGGTAGCCCACGCCCTGCACGCAGCCGGTGACGACGAGGTGTTTGACGATAGTCGTGGATGGCGTCATGGCTGCCGGTGAAAATCCAGCGGGAGGTCTAGAATAGCAGCACGCAGTGATTTTAATGCCATGAGGGGAAATTTATGAAACACATTTTACGCGCTCTGACATGCGCCGCTTTATTGTCCACGCCGGGCTTGCTGCCGGCATTGGCGGCCGACACCGCGCCGGGCGCCGCGGTCAAATACAAGGTCATATTCCAGGTCAGCGACAACGACCCGGCGAAATGGAACCTCGCGCTCAACAACGTGCGCAATATTCAGCAGGACCTTGGCAAGGACAGCGTCGAAATCGAAGTCGTAACCTACGGCCCAGGGCTCAACATGTTGAAGCTCGACTCGGCGGTATCGGCGCGTGTCGGTGACGCGCTCGGCCAGGGCGTCAAGATCATGGCGTGCGAAAACACCATGACCAATACCAAGGTGAGCAAGGCCGACATGCTGCCCAACATCGGATATATCAAAGCTGGCGTGGTCGAGTTGATGGTCAAACAGCAGCAGGGCTGGTCGTACATTCGCCCTTAGTTCAGGCGGCAGCACCAATGTTCTGCGCGCGCATCAGCGCCGCGGCACGATCGGGCAGCAGATCGGCGCCCAGCATATCGAGCAGGCCCGATTGCCGGATCATCGACGCCGGCTGTTGGTGCGCGCCACATACCAGCAGGTTAAGGCCGCGCGCCTGCAGTTCGTAGCGTACCATTTCCAGCGTGTGGGTCGCCGTGGAATCCATGTAGATCACGTGGCTCAGATCGAGGACCAAGGTCTTGAGTCCGTGGTCATGGGCGCGCGACAACACTTCCAGCGTGTCCGCGGCGCCAAAGAACAGTGCGCCACTCGCTTCGTAGACCACAACGCCGGCAATAACCCTGTCATTTTCACCATGCCGTACGCGTGCCACCACGGTGACCTGCGCCATGCGCCGGACCAGCAGCAATGACGCCCACAGGATGCCGACCTGCACGGCTATCGTCAGGTCGAACACCACCGTCAGTATGAAAGTCGACAGCAATGTCGCGGTGCGGCCCGGCGAATAACGCGGCATGGTTTTGAATTCGCTCCAGTCGCCCATGCGCACCGCCACCATGATGAGAATGGCTGACATACAGGCGAGCGGAATGTATTTCGCCAGCGGCGCGGCAACGAGAACTATCAGCAACAAGACCAGCGCGTGAATCATGCCGGCAATGGGCGTGCGCCCGCCGTTGCGGATGTTGACGCTGGTGCGCGCGATGGCGCCGGTGGCGGGGATGCCGCCGAAAAACGGCGTCACGATATTGGCGATGCCCTGCGCGATCAGTTCCTGGTTCGCGTCGTGCTTGTCCTTGATCATGCCGTCGGCGACCACCGCGCACAGCAGCGATTCAATCGCGCCAAGCAGCGCAATGGTGATGGCCGGCACGATCAGGTAGCGCAGGTGATCGAGGCTCAGGTCAGGCGCCTTGAATTGTGGCAGGGTCTGCGGGATGCCGCCGAACTTGCTGCCGATGGTTTCGATCGGCAGGTTGAACAACGCCGCAGCGAGTCCGCCGAGCAGCAGCACCACAACGGGACCGGGCACGCGCTTGCCCCACCTGTTGGGCCACGAAGCAATCAGCAGCAGCGATGCGGAAGCGACCGCCAGCGTTTGCCAGCTCGCGGTGTGCAACGCCGAGCCGAGCGCGCGAATCTGCGCAAAGAACTCGGCAGGCAAAGGCCCGGTTTCGAGTCCGAGGAAATCCTTGATCTGCGACAGGAAGATCAGGACCGCGATGCCGTTGGTGAAGCCGATGATGACCGGCAGCGGGATGAACTTGATGAGCACACCCAGTCGCAACACGCCCATCGCGAGCAGGATGCAGCCGGCCATGAACGTGCAGATCAGGAGGTTGGCCAGCCCGTACTGGACCACGATCCCGTAGACGATAACGATGAATGCGCCGGTGGGGCCGCCGATCTGCACGCGCGAGCCGCCGAGTGCGGAAATAATGAAGCCGGCGATGATGGCGGTGAAGATGCCGGCTTCGGGCTTGACGCCGGAGGCGATTGCGAACGCCATCGCCAGCGGCAGTGCGACGATGCCGACGGTAATACCGGCCAGCAGGTCGGCGATGAAGATTTCGCGGTTGTAGCCCCTCAGGCAATCAATCAGCTTGGGCCGGAACGCGAAATGGCGCGAGAACGTGATCATCGGTTGCCTACGTTATGCGAAGCGCACTGACTGAAGATAGTGCAAAAACATTGAACCGCAAAGGACGCCAAGCAAAGCAGGAAAGCCGCGAGGAACAGAATCTCAATCTCCCCGCGAGTATTCTGATTCACGAAATACTTTTTTTTACCTTCGCGTCCTTCGCGTCCTTTGCGTCCTTCGCGGTTCAAGATTGCCGTTTGGTTTGTTGTGTAATTCAAGCGACCCGGTACTTCTTGATCATCTTCTGATCGAGCACGATGCCGAGTCCCGGCGCGTCGCTTACGGTGGCGAAGCCGTTCTTGATGGCAGGACGGTTGAGCCACATCTTTTGCCACACCGGGTCGCGGTCGGGGTCGGCGAAGCATTCGAGGTAAGTGCCGTGCGGCACGGCGGCGAGCAGATGTTGCGCGACCTGCGCTTCTTCGTGGTGCGCCATGCGCACGCTGGCCGTGTAGCAGAGCGCCGCGGCGCGCTTCCAGTCGGTGATGCCGCCGCCTTCGGAAACGTCGAAGTTGACGTAGTCCACCGCGCCGCCATCGACCAGACGGCGCACGCCCTGGCTGGTGATTTCGCATTGGCCGGCGTTGACCGGTATGCGCGTCGACTGGCGCACGCGCGCCATCAGCGCGACGTCGTCGTGCCAATGACAGGGTTCTTCGAACCACGTGATGTTGAGCGGCTCGATCAGGTGCGAGAATTTGATCGCGTCCTGCACGTTCCAGCCGCGATTGGCGTCGACGACGATGATGAAGTCGTCGCCCACCGCTTTGCGCGCGGCCTGCACTCGCTTGAAGTCCTGTTCCGGCGTGAGCCCGCCGACCTTGAATTTGCATCCGGCCATGCCGGCCTTGCGATAACTTTCGATTTCGCGGCCGTAATCGGCGAGCGTCTTGCCATCGACGTAGTAGCCGCCGATGGAAATAATCGGCAATTTATTGCGGTAGCCTCCGAGCAGTTGCCGGACGCTTTTGCCCAGCGCCTTGCCGTGCAGGTCCCACACCGCGCAGTCGATGCACGAGATGGCCTCGAGCAGGTTCTTGCGGTCGCCGCTGGTGTGCGTCAGCGCGAACATCTTTTCCCACAGCCGCTCGATCGCGAATATGTCTTCGCCGATGGCGAGCGGAGCGAGCAGTTTCTTGATCATGCGCACGATTTCAGCGCCGTGCGCGCGGTTGTCGCCGTTATACACTTCGCTCACCAATCCGCCTGCGTAAATGCGCGTGACGACGGTGCAGCGCTTCTTCACGTCGTAGGTGCTGCCACCGAAGTTTTTCTTCAGCGGAATCGAGATGGCGACGGCTTCGACTTTGTCGATACGCATTTGAAAATTCCGTGAGGAGTGAGGGGTAAGGAGTGAGGAGCAAGCAGCGGGCCGGTTGTGAGTCTTCCGCCTCATCCCTCTCGCCTCACGCCTCTCGAATCATTTCACCCGCATGCCGGGACCGGCGCCGGCATCGGGCGACAGCAGGAAAATTCCCGGCGCTTCGCCCGAGGCGGCGAGTACCATGCCCTCGGACATGCCGAACTTCATTTTGCGCGGCGCGAGATTGGCGACGACGACCGTCAGCTTGCCGACGAGTGCGGCGGGGTCGTACGCCGACTTGATGCCGGCGAATACCTGGCGCGTGCCGAGTTCGCCGACGTCGAGCGTCAGCTTTAGAAGTTTGTCGGCGCCTTCGACGTGCTCCGCATGCGAAATTTTGGCGATGCGCAAATCGACTTTGGTGAAATCGTCGATTGTGATGACGCCATCGCCTGCGGCAGCGGGCGGGGGCGTCACGCCGGACTTCGCGGGTGTGGCGGGATGAGGGGTGGAGGCTGTCACTTTCGGAGTTTCCTTTTCGATTTCGAACAGCGCGTCGAGTTGTTTTTCTTCGACGCGGGTCATGAGATGTTTGTATTCGTTGATGCGATGTCCGTCCGCAAGCAATGTGGAGGCATCGCTCCATTGAAGAGAGTTGATGTTCAGGAACCCTTCGACATTGCGGGCCAATTCCGGCATCACGGGTTTCAGGTAAAGAGTCAACAGCCTGAAAGCGTTGATCGCCTGCGAACATATCTGGTGCAGTGCTTGTTTTTGCCCGGGGTCCTTCGCGATTTCCCACGGCTTCGCATCGTTGACGAACTGGTTGACCTGGTCGGCTAACGACATGATCGTGCGCAGCGCATGACCGAATTCCCGATCGTTATAAGCAGTCTGGATCTGGCCGGCGTGTTTTTGCAAGTTCGCGACGGAGGCGTGCGCAGGCCCGGCAGTCAATTTGCAGTCGAACTTTTTTAGAAAACCCGCGCACCGGCTGGCAATATTGATGTACTTTCCGACGAGATCACTATTCACGCGGGCCATGAAATCGTCGGGATTGAAATCGATGTCCTCGACGCTCGCATTGAGCTTGGCCGCGATGTAATAGCGCAGCCATTCGGGATTCATCCCGACATCGAGATAGCGCAGCGGTGAAATCCCTGTGCCGCGGCTCTTGGACATCTTCTCGCCCGACACCGTGATAAAGCCATGCACGTTGATCTGGTCCGGGTCCTTGTAGGGCTTGCCGGCGAAGTGCAGCATTGCGGGCCAGAACAGGGTGTGGAAATAGATAATGTCTTTGCCGATGAAGTGAATCTGCTCGGACTTCGGATCGGCGAGAAATTTTTCGAAATCCATGCCCTTCTTCGCGCAGTAATTCTTGAAGCTCGCGAGATAGCCAACAGGGGCGTCGAGCCAGACATAGAAATATTTGCCGGGTGCGTCGGGAATCGGGATGCCGAAATAGGGCGCGTCGCGCGAAATGTCCCAGTCGCCGAGCGCTTTGTCGCCTATGCCTTCGAGCCACTCTTTAGCCTTGTTCGCGACTTGCGGTTGCAGTCGGCCGGGTTTGTCGAGCCATTGCTTGATGAAATCGACGCACTTCTGGTCGGACAATTTGAAAAAGTAGTGCACCGACGTTTTCATCACCGGCGTTGCGCCGGACAGCGTCGAATACGGATTTTTCAGATCGGTTGGCGCGTAAACAGAACCGCAGACTTCGCAGGCGTCGCCGTATTGGTCCTTCGCGCCGCATTTCGGGCATTCGCCCTTAATGTAACGGTCGGCGAGGAACATGTTCTTGACCGGGTCGTAAAACTGCTCGATCGGCTTAGAATAGATGAGGCCCGCCGCTTTGAGCTTGCGGTAGATGTCCTGCGACATCTCGGTATTTTCCGGCGAATGGGTCGAGTGCCAGTTATCGAAGGCTATATGAAAGCCATCGAGGTATTTCTTGCGCTCGGAACCGATGCGCGTAACGAGCTGCTCGGGCGTGATGCCTTCGGCTTCGGCCTTGAGCATGATGGGCGCGCCGTGCGCGTCGTCGGCGCACACGAAATGTACTTCGTTGCCCTGCATGCGCTGGAACCGCACCCAGATATCGGCCTGGATGTACTCCATGATGTGGCCGATATGGAACGATCCGTTCGCGTACGGCAACGCGGTGGTGACAAACAGTTTGCGCGTCATCGTGCGCTCCCCCTGTTCGTAGCGGGAACGTACGCTAATGTAACGCTGCCGTTCGTAAAATACGGCAGGGCGGTGGTGGCGAAGATCTTGCGGGTCATGTGCGGGGTAGCCGGGATAAGCCTTGAATTGTAACAAACCCCCTCTCGATTTCAGGGTTTTAGGGTGGTTTCGTTAGGCTTTCGGGGTGTAATTGTTTAGAATTCCGCCCTCACCGCTCAATATCCGGGACCACCCATGGCAATCACCGAACAGCAAGTCCAGGCCGCGCTCAAGGAACTGACCGATCCCAACACGGGCAAAGACTACGTGACGGGCAAGGAAGCGAAGAACATCAAGATCGACGGCGACAACGTGTCGCTCGATATCCTGCTGGGCTACCCGGCGAGGACCCAGATCGAGCCGATCCGCAAGCAGGTCGTCGCCAAGCTGAAGACCATCCCGGGCATGGGCAGCGTGACCGCGAATGTGACGATGAAAATCGTTTCACATGCGGTGCAGCGCGGCGTCAAGCTGGTTCCGGGCGTCAAGAACATCATTGCGGTCGCCTCGGGCAAGGGCGGCGTCGGCAAAAGCACGACGGCCGTCAATCTGGCACTGGCGCTCGCCGCCGAAGGAGTGAGCGTCGGCATGCTGGACGCGGACATCTACGGCCCGTCGCAGCCGACCATGCTCGGCATTACCGGGCGGCCGGAATCGAAGGACGGCAAGCGCCTCGAGCCGATGGAAGGGCACGGCATACAGGCCATGTCGATCGGCTTCCTGATCGACGTCGAGACGCCGATGGTGTGGCGCGGCCCGATGGTCACACAGGCGCTCGAGCAACTGCTGAACGAAACCAACTGGCGCGACATCGATTACCTGGTGGTCGATCTGCCGCCCGGCACCGGCGACATCCAGTTGACGCTGGCCCAGCGCGTGCCAGTCACCGGCGCGGTCATCGTCACCACTCCCCAGGACATCGCGCTGATGGATGCCCGCAAGGGACTCAAGATGTTCGAAAAGGTCAATATTCCCATCCTCGGCGTGGTCGAGAACATGAGCCTGCATATCTGCTCCAAGTGCGGCCATGCGGAGAACATTTTCGGCAGCGGCGGCGGCGACCGCATGAGCAAGGACTATGGCATCGACTTGCTGGGCTCCCTGCCGCTCGATATCCGTATCCGCGAACAGGCCGATTCGGGCAAACCCACGGTGGTCGCCGACCCCGACGGGCAGGTGGCCGAGATTTACCGCCAGATCGCGCGCAAGGTCGCCGTCAAAATCGCCGAGAAGCAGCAGGACCACTCGGCGGCGTTCCCCAAAATCGTCGTTCAAAATACGTAAGGTGTAAGGAGTGAGGCGGGAGGTGTAAAATCCCGCCGAACCATGAAAACGCCTCACTCCTCGCGCCTCTCGTCCCTCGATGAGCATTAAATCCGACCGCTGGATACGGCGCATGGCGCAAGAGCACGGCATGATCGCGCCGTTCGAACCCAATCAGGTCAAAGAGGTCAACGGCCAGCGCATCGTGTCGTACGGCACCTCGAGCTACGGCTACGACATCCGCTGCTCTGACGAATTCAAGCTGTTCACCAACATCAATAGCACGATCGTTGATCCGAAGAACTTCAACGACAAGTCGTTCGTCGATATCAAGGCCGAATCGTGCGTGATCCCGCCGAATTCGTTTGCGCTTGCACGCACCGTCGAATATTTCCGTATTCCGCGCAACGTGCTGACGATCTGCCTGGGTAAATCCACTTACGCGCGCTGCGGCATCATCGTCAACGTCACGCCGTTCGAACCGGAATGGGAAGGTTATGTGACGCTGGAGTTTTCGAACACGACGCCGCTGCCCGCCAAGATTTACGCCAACGAAGGGATCGCCCAGGTGATTTTCCTGGAATCCGATCCCGATGACGTCTGCGAGACTTCGTACAAGGACCGCGGCGGCAAGTACCAGGGCCAGCAGGGCGTTACCCTGCCTAAAATCTAGCGCGCGTGAACCAGTTTTATCCTGCCGATGCCGCCGGCCTCTGTGCCGTGCGGCTGCCGCCATTCTAGGGAGTACGGCATGAAATTTCATTTTCCGGTCATCGTCATCGACGAGGATTTTCGCTCCGAGAACGCGAGCGGGCTCGGCATACGCGCGCTCGCCAAGGCGATCGAAGACGAGGGCATCGAAGTCATCGGTGTGACGACTTACAACGATCTTTCGCAGTTCGCACAGCAACAGTCGCGCGCCTCCGCGTTTATCCTGTCGATCGACGACGAGGAATTCACGCCGGGGCCCGAGATCGACCAGGCGGTGCTGAATCTGCGCGCTTTCATCGAAGAGATCCGTTTCCGCAACTCGGAGATCCCGATCTACCTCTACGGCGAAACCAAGACTTCGCGGCACATCCCCAACGACATCCTGCGCGAGCTGCACGGTTTCATTCACATGTTCGAGGACACGCCGGAGTTCGTCGCCCGCCATATCATCCGCGAGACGCGTACTTATCTCGACGGCCTGGCGCCGCCGTTCTTCCGCGCGCTCACCGATTACGCGCAGGACGGTTCCTACTCGTGGCATTGCCCGGGACATTCGGGCGGCGTGGCCTTTCTCAAGAGCCCGGTCGGCCAGATGTTTCACCAGTTTTTCGGCGAGAACATGCTGCGCGCCGACGTGTGCAACGCGGTCGATGAACTCGGGCAGTTGCTCGATCACTCCGGGCCGGTCGCGGCGTCCGAGCGCAACGCGGCGCGCATATTCAACTGCGACCACCTGTATTTCGTCACCAACGGCACCTCTACTTCCAACAAGATGGTGTGGCATTCGACGGTGGCGCCCGGTGACGTCGTTATCGTCGACCGCAACTGTCATGTGTCGATTTTGCACGCCATCACGATGACCGGTGCGATTCCCGTGTTCCTGATGCCGACGCGCAATCACTTCGGCATCATCGGCCCGATTCCGCTCGAGGAATTCCGCTGGGAAAACATCGAGAAAAAAATCAAGGCCCATCCGTTCGCGCGGGAAGTGAATACCAAGCCGCGCGTGCTTACTCTCACGCAAAGCACTTATGACGGGGTGGTCTACAACGTCGACACCATCAAGGAGATGCTCGACGGCAAGGTTGATACGCTGCACTTCGATGAGGCGTGGCTGCCGCACGCAACGTTCCATGATTTCTACCGCGGCATGCATGCGATCGGCCAGAATCGGCCGCGCTGCAAGGAGTCGGTGATTTTCTCGACGCAGTCGACCCACAAGATGTTGGCGGGTCTCTCGCAGGCATCGCAAATCCTGGTGCAGGACAGCGACACGCGCAAGCTCGACCGCCACAGTTTCAACGAGGCTTACCTGATGCACACCTCGACTTCGCCGCAGTACGCGATCATCGCGTCGTGCGACGTCGCCGCGGCAATGATGGAGCCGCCGGGCGGCAATGCACTGGTCGAGGAGTCGATACTCGAAGCCATCGATTTCCGGCGCGCGATGCGCAAGATCGACGACGAGTTCGGCGATTCGTGGTGGTTCAAGGTGTGGGGGCCGGAGCAACTGGTCGAAGAAGGCATCGGCAGCCGCGACGACTGGATACTGAAATCCAACGACCGCTGGCACGGCTTTGGCGATCTCGCGTCCGGCTTCAATATGCTCGATCCGATCAAGGCGACCGTCATTACGCCGGGGCTGGATGTGTCGGGCGCGTTCTCCAATCCCGGCATGCCCGCGGCAGTGGTCACCAAATACCTTGCCGAACACGGCATCATCGTCGAGAAGACCGGCCTGTATTCGTTCTTCATCATGTTCACGATCGGCATTACCAAGGGCCGCTGGAATTCGCTGGTCACCGAGCTGCAGCAGTTCAAGGACGATTACGACAACAACCGGCCGCTGTGGCGCATCCTGCCGGAGTTCGTGGGCAAGTATCCGCAATACGAGAAGGTGGGATTGCGCGACCTGTGCACGCAGATTCACGGCGTCTACAAGGCGAACGATATCGCGCGGCTGACGACGGAAATGTATTTGTCCAACATGGAGCCCGCGATGCGGCCGGGCGACGCGTGGGCGCGGCTCGCGCACCGTGAAATCGACCGCGTGGAGATCGACCAGCTCGAAGGCCGCATTACCAGCGTACTGCTCACGCCATATCCGCCGGGCATACCGTTGCTGATTCCCGGCGAGCGTTTCAACGCGACCATCGTGCGTTATCTCAAGTTCGCGAAGTCGTTCAACCAGAAATTTCCGGGATTCGATACCGACATTCACGGCCTGGTCGCGGACGAGACCAGCCGGCGTTCAAGGTACTACGTCGATTGCGTTTCGCTGAAGGCGTCCGGCGGATAGCCGGAACGGCTCTTATTTCCGGATCTTCTTGTTCTTCTCCATCCAGTCCTTGACGTAGCCTGCGGCTTCCCTGATCTGGTCGCTGGACATTTCCGCTGCGACTTTCTTCGTGGTGTCGGGCGCGGTGTCGTCGCCCAGTTGCGCGGCGATGCCGAGCCACTGATAGGCAAGGACGAGATTCTTCTCGACGCCTTTGCCGTCCCAATACATGCTGCCGAGATCGGCCTGCGCCTGGAGGTGGCCGCGCGCCGCGGCTTCCTTGCGCAGGCGGGCGGATTCGGCGAGGTTTTGCGGAATTCCGTCGCCGCGGAAATAAATCGTGCTCAAACTGTACTGCGCGCCGGGATCGCGTTGCGCCGCCGCCAGATTCAGCCACTTGAGTGCGAGCTTCAGGTTTTTCTCGACGCCGTAGCCGCGCGCATATATCAGGCCCAGCGAAGTCTGCGCGCGCACGTCGCCCTGCTTGGCGAGTTTTTCGTACCACTGCGCCGCCAGCTTGAAATCCTGTTCTACACCGTCTCTGCCCAGGTAATAGGCTTCGGCAATCTGGCGCGTTGCCGTCTTGTCGCCGGCATCAGCGCGTATCTTCAAATCGTTAAGCGAAATGTTGTTGTCCTGGGCAACGCCCGCGCCGGTAGCGAGCGTTAGTGCAAGGAACGTAATGGCGATGGCCGGATGATTGCGCATGAATATCACGCCACGCGGTCCAGTACCGTCAGTTTATAGCTGTAGGGGTTCTTGTCATCGGCGGCATATGCCGTGACCGCGCCCGCCTGCCATTGCTGCATGTCAATTTCCGGCATATAGGTATCGCCCGCGACTTCTGCGTCGACTTCGGTCAGGTAAATGCGGTCGGCCTGCGGCAGCGCAGCGGCGTACAGCTGGGCGCCGCCGATGACGAATATCTCGTCATCGCTGCCGCACGCTGCGATGGCGCCGGCCAGCGTCGGCGTGACGATGGCGCCCGCGACCTTGTAATCAGGCTGCCGCGTCACGATCACGGTAGTGCGCCCCGGTAACAGCCTTGCGATGGATTCCCACGTGTTGCGCCCCATGACGATGTGGTGTCCCATGGTGATTGTTTTGAACATTTTTAGTTCGCCGGGCAGGTGCCACGGGATCGCTTTATTCGCGCCAATGACGCGATTTCTGGCCATCGCTGCGATAAGCGAGAGACGCGGGGGGGGAGACGATAGGCGGGGATTAGAGCCTTCTGCCGCCTCTCGCCTCTCGCCTCTCGCCTCTCCGGTCATACAGCGACAGGCGCCTTGATGGCGGGATGCGGGTCGTAGTTTTCAAGCGTGAAATCCGCATACGTGAAGTCGAACAGGTTCTTGACCGCGGGATTGAGCCGCATCGTCGGAAGCTTGCGTGGTTGACGGGATAGTTGCTCGCGCGTCTGTTCCAGATGGTTCGTGTAGAGATGCGTGTCGCCGAAGGTATGCACGAAATCGCCGAGCTTAAGTCCGCAGACCTGCGCGATCATCATTGTCAGCAGCGCGTAGGAGGCGATGTTGAACGGCACGCCGAGAAAAATGTCTGCGCTGCGCTGATAGAGCTGGCACGAAAGCTTGCCGTTGGCGACGTAGAACTGGAAAAACGCGTGGCACGGCATCAGCGCCATCTTGTCGAGATCGGCCACGTTCCATGCCGATACGATCATGCGGCGCGAGTCGGGATTTTTCCGTAGCTGCTCCAGCACCTGGCTGATCTGGTCGATGTGGCTGCCGTCGGGCGCCGGCCACGAGCGCCACTGGTAGCCGTAGACGGGGCCGAGGTTGCCCTGAACGTCCGCCCATTCGTCCCAGATGCCGACGCCGTTGTCTTTCAGATACTTGATATTGGTGTCGCCTTTCAGGAACCACAGCAGTTCGTGAATGATCGACTTCAGGTGCACCTTCTTGGTCGTCAGCAGCGGGAAGCCCGCGTTGAGATCGAAGCGCAATTGCGCGCCGAACACCGAGAGGGTGCCGGTGCCGGTGCGGTCGTTCTTCTTGGCGCCGTTCGTCAGCACGTGCTGCATGAGGTCGAGATAGGGGCGCATGGGCAGGATTCAGGACTCAGGATTCGGCAAGTGCGGCGCGCTGTTCACGCTGATAATTTTAATCGATATTGCTGCGGTAAGGTTTTTTGAGCATCCAGTTCACCATCGCTTCCACGGTTTCACGTTCTTTGCCAAGATACCCGTGCGCGCTGAGTGCCTCGCAGGGATCTGAACGCGCCGGATCGCCACCCTGGACCGTGATCAGGGGGAATTTCGCCACCAGCGACTGGGCGCCGCGATACGGTGTGACAAAGCAACCGTCGTCCGCATGATGCACGAACAGAATCAGCGCGCTCACGGCCGTGAAGTCAAAGCCGCTCAATCCCGGCCCCGAGCGCGCGGCGTTGAACAAGGTCGAGGTCAACACGACGCCGGCTATGCGGTCGGCGAGTGTCCGTCCCGCTGCGGCGGCCGAAATTGTGCCGCGGCTGGTGCCGACCAGAAATACCGGCGCACCGGCATAGCGTTCTTTCAATTCGGCAAGCACCGCTGCGATATCGGCCGCGTGATTGTCGCCGAGGCGGAACCTGTCGTCCATGCCGGTTGCCTGATCTGACGGCGCATCCATAACGGCTGTTGCGAGGCCGCCATCGACGAAAAAAATGCGCGAGCGCACCAGGAAATTCCCTTCGCGCAATTTTATCTGGCCGCCCTCGGTGCGCAGGCTGATATTGCCCGCCCCGCCGGGGAACAGGACGGCAACCGCAGATGGCGGATTCGACGGCGTGTCGAGCAGGAACGATTGCGTGACGCCATCGCGTGGCAGCAGTGTCACGAGTTCCTGCGCGGTCGCGAACACTGCCGGGAACAGCAGGGCGGCAATGATGCCGATGCCCGCGGTAGTTTTGAGTGCCGTTTCCCGGAACCTGTGCATGGAACGATTATAATTGGCGCGCTCACGTCCTTGACAGGAAATTATGCTCGCCAAACTGAATCAGCAAGCGGCCGTTGCGGGCGCTGCTGCGCTGCGCAAACACACGCATTTTCTGTTCATCCTGCCGCCGGCCAGGGAGTTGTCGCGCGCGTGGCCTGGCGGCGATGTGCTGGCTTCACTGCTGGCGCGCCGGAAGATGAAAGTGGGAGATTTTGCGAAATCGCCGGTGAGCGGCAACCTGAAGGACGGAGCGCTCGCGAACTGGCTGATGCTGGAGCCGAAGAAGCCGGTTTTTGAGGCGCAGGCTGCGGTGCGCGGCGCTTTGCAATCGCTGCTTGCCGAGAACCCCTCTGAAATTGCGCTGGTTGTTTGCGGCGATGAGGCGCAGCGCCGGCGCGCGGCGCAACTCGCGGTGTATTGCGCCTGGGTCAACGGCGTAGCGCTGCCTGAGCGCAAGAAGAAACCCTCACGCAAGCCGCTCAAGGCTATTCATTTATACGGTCATCGCGACAAGGACGGATTCGCGCCGCAGCGCGCGCGCGCGGAAGGCAACGTGCTGTGCCGCGAACTCACGATGCTGCCGCCGAACGAACTGAATCCGGCGACCTATCGCGAGCGCATCAAGCAACTGGCGAAGGAGCACGGCTGGAGGCGCGAAGAATACGATTATGCGCGGCTCAAGAAAATGGGCGCCGGCGCATTTTGCGCGGTGGCGCAGGGCAGCGAATCGCGCGACGCCGCAATCGTGCACCTGACTTATACGCATCCGCGTGCGACGCAACATGTCGCGCTGGTCGGCAAGGGCATTTGTTACGACACCGGTGGGCACAATCTCAAGCCCGCGCGTTATATGCACGGCATGCACGAAGACATGAACGGTTCGGCGGTCGCGCTCGGCACATTGCTGGCGGCGACGCGCATGAAGCTGCCCATCAACATCGATTGCTGGCTGGCGATTTCACGCAACGACATCAGTCCGCGTGCTTACCATCAGAACGAAGTCGTGCGCGCGCTGAACGGCACCACCATCGAAGTCATGCACACCGACGCCGAAGGGCGCATGGTGCTGGCCGATACGCTGACATTGGCTGCACGCGGCAAGCCGGACCTCATCGTCGATTACGCGACGCTGACCGGCAGCATGCACGTCGCGCTGGGCGACCGCTACAGCGGCATTTTCGCGACCAGCGATGAACTCGCTGCGCAGGCCGTGGCGGCGGGACGGGCGGCGGGCGAGCGCGTGTGCGCGTTCCCGCAGGACGACGATTACGACAGCGCGCTCGACAGCAAGATCGCCGACGTCAAGCAATGTACGCTCGACGGCGAGGCCGACCATATTCTGGCGACCCGCTTACTCAAGCGCTTCGTCGGCGCCACGCCGTGGATACACGTCGACCTGTCGGCGCACAGCAGCAAGGGCGGGCTCGGCGCTGTCGCTTCCGATGCAACCGGTTTTGGCGTCGGCTGGACGCTCGAACTGCTTGATTCGCGGCGCAATTAGTTCTGTTTAGCTGATGTTTGGGGCGGCGGCGCCCGCCGCCGCAGTCGGCGGGGCTTGCCAGCACAAAACGATATAACTAATAATGTAGTTATGAACAGGAGCTATGTGCGTGCCATTCCCCGCGAGTGGCGCAATATTTCCAAGGTGTATTCCGCGCTGGGCGACGAGCATCGCCAGCGCATCCTGCTCACTTTCGAGCCCGGCGAGCGCCTGAACATCGGCCAGATCGTCGAGGTGTCCACGTTGAGCCGTACCGCGGTGTCGCATCACCTGCGCATACTGCGCGAGGCGGGCGTGCTGCAAAGCGTGAAAGAAGGCAAGGAAGTGTATTTCTGGATCAACAAGAATTTTCTGGTCGACGCGATGGAAACGGTGGTCGGCTACATCAAGAAAAACGTGTAAGAACCCGGCGCAAATCGGCAATGTCGGTATGCCAGCAATATTAAGCACGGGAAATCGTTGCCCGATTGGCAGCGTTCATACGGAAGTGTGAATATGCGGTTAGCATGGCGGAAAAAAGAGCACGCTCAAGGGGAGTCGCCAATGTCGAAACCGGGTTTCCTGCGCACCGCAACTGCCAACGTATTGCTTTGGTTGTCGGCGTTGGGCGCAGCCAATTCAGCACCATCAGCAGCATCCGGGAAAGCTGAACCCGCCGTGCGTCCCGCACTTGCCGCGGGCAGCCTCGGCCTGTTTCCTGTCGCAGACTTCCGTTTGGTGCCGGGAACCTGCGCGGATTGCGCGACGCCAAAAGAGGCGTTGTGGTATTTCCAGGACGATCTTGTTGCGGTTCCGCTGCCGGGCGCCAAGATTGCCGGATTTGCAGGCGGTGTTCCGGCACAAGAAGATGTCCGCCGCTGGTACGCCGTGGCGGGTCCGGAGGAGCTGCAGGCGCGCCCGCCGCTGGTGTGGGTTGGTTCGCCCGATATAATTACGAACGCCGCGCTGCAAGAGTCCGGCGACGCATTGCGGCTCGCTGACGGTGCCGTCGCGAGCTTCGCGGTGACGTCGAAAATACCCGCCAATCTCTCGTACTACGATGCGAGCACCGCGAAGTTTTTCGCGCAGCGCCCGCTGCGCATTCGCGGCATTGTCGCGCAAGGCGCCGACGGCAAGCCGGCGGTGATCGCGCGCACGATCTGGCCGCAGGATTATGTGATCGATGCCGCCGCGAGCAAGCTCGCGCCGCTGGCTGCAGGCGAAACGCTGAGCGGACTGGTGCGGCACGCCGGCGCCGCGCGTTATGAAACACGCACGCTGTGGGAACGCAATCCGGGGCAGCCGCGCAACTGGGACAAGCTTGCAGCGTTGGGCGTGATGCTCAACGGTGCGCAAGGCGACGACGACGAAGCGCACGGCGGGCATTTCGCGATCGTAACGGGCCGCGGCAGCGCACGCGGCGAATGGAGCGACTGGCTGGTCAACAATTTCTACAATCTCGATTTGTTCAGCGAGAAAGGCATCGTGGCTTCGATGGTGCCGATGGACAATTACCTGATGGACCTGAACAGCGGGCAGGCGTATTACAGGCCTTCCTATATGCTGGTGGCGCTCATGCGCAGCGACCGCGCGGCGTTTGCGTATCAAGGCGCAATCGCGCGGGTATACAACCATTTTTATCGCCATGATTTCCGCTATCGGCACGCGGGCGCGAATTGCGCGGGAATCAGCATCGACACGCTGCGCTCGCTGGGCTGGAACATCCCGGTGCGCGGCGCGACGAGCTACGCGAAGGCGGCCGTAGCGTACCCGTACATGGCGCTAAAGGAGATGAGTTTAGATAGCGGCAAGAGTTCGTTCGACTACCTGAGCGAGGAACAGACGCGTTTGTATCCGGCGGTCGCGTTCGATGCGATAGGCAATGATTTGCTGCAATTGGTCGGCGCGAAGCCCGCTGCCCCGCGCGCGGCCACCGCGTACGAAGAACTGCTGAAGAACGAAGTCGAGGCGATCATTTTCGTGCGCATACCGCAGATTCCGTCGAGCCGCGCAGCCGGCAGCTTTCCGGTCGCCTCACTCGACGAGTATATGCAGCGCACGCCGCTAGACCGCGCGCAGTGGAAGATAGTGCCGGTCGGTCCGCGGCCGTTTCCGGCCGAATTTGTCAACGCCGCCACCGAGCCGGTAAAGCAGAACAACGGAGCGCTGCCAGTCACTGCAGGACTGCTGCTTGCCGGCATCCTTGGCGTGCGCGCAGTGTGGCGCAGGCGCGCCCGCAAGGCAGAGTCGGCTACACGTACTTAACCGGGAGAAACGCGGATGTCCCAGCAGAACCAGTTCAGCCTCCTGCGCGAGCGGCGTTTTCTGCCGTTTTTCTGCACGCAGTTTCTCGGCGCGTTCAACGATAACGTTTACAAAAACGCGCTGATCATCATGCTCGCGTTCCACGCGGCGGCATTGACCACAATGAGTTCGGGCACGCTCGTCAATCTGTGCGCAGGACTTTTCATCCTGCCATTCTTTCTGTTTTCCGCCACCGCGGGCCAGCTTGCGGACAAGTACGACAAGTCACGCATTATCCGTTACGTGAAGTTGCTCGAGATCGGCATCATGGTGGTCGGCGCGGCGGGTTTTCTGCTGCAGAACCTGGTGCTGCTCATCGGCGCGTTGTTTCTGCTGGGTCTGCATTCGACGCTGTTCGGTCCGGTTAAGTACTCGATACTGCCGCAGCACCTGCAAGTCGATGAACTGGTCGGCGGCAACGGGCTGGTTGAGATGGGCACTTTCCTCGCCATTCTGCTGGGCACCGTGCTGGGCGGCGTGCTGATTGCTCAGGAAAACTCATCCATGCTGGTGTCGGTTGCGGTGATAGCGATCGCCTGTGCGGGTTATCTCACGAGCCGCGCCGTGCCGAGCGCGCCGCCGGCGGCACCCGATCTGAAGATCAATTGGAACCCCATCACCGAAACATGGGCGAACCTGAAGTTCACGCGCGGGAACCGATCGGTGTTCCTGTCGGTGCTCGGCATTTCGTGGTTCTGGTTTTATGGCGCGACCTTGCTCGCGCAGTTTCCGAATTACTGCAAGGACGTCCTGGGCGGCAACGAGCACGTGGTAACCGTGATGCTGACGACGTTTTCCATCGGTGTGGGCGCTGGCTCGCTATTGTGCGAACGCCTGTCGGGGCACAAGGTGGAGATCGGGTTGGTGCCGTTCGGCTCCATCGGTCTCACGCTGTTCGCGCTCGATCTTTATTTCGCCAGTCCGACCGCGGTGATTGAGCACGCGATAGGCGCCACGCAGTTTTTATCGCAGCTGGCCAACTGGCGCATCCTGTTCGACCTCGTCATGATCGGCGTGTTCGGCGGGTTTTACATCGTGCCTTTGTATGCGTTGATCCAGAGCCGCGCGGAACGCAGCCATCAATCGCGCATCATCGCCGGCAACAACATCCTCAACGCGATGTTCATGGTCGGTTCGGCGGCCATGTCTATCGTATTGCTCAAAGCCGGCGTCACCATTCCCCAGTTGTTCCTGATTACCGCGCTGTTGAATGCCCTGGTCGCGATTTATATTTACACGCTGGTGCCCGAATTTCTGATGCGGTTCCTCATCTGGATACTGATTCATTCCGTATACCGGCTCGACACCAAGGGCATGGAGAACATTCCGGAGGAAGGGCCGGCGGTATTGGTATGCAACCACGTCAGTTTTGTCGATGCGTTGATCATCGGCGGCGCCTGCAGGCGGCCGGTCCGCTTCGTGATGGACCACAATATCTTTCGCATCCCGCTGCTGAATTTCGTATTCCGCACCGGTAAGACCATTCCGATCGCCTCGGCGAAAGACAATCCGCAATTGCTCGAAAAAGCCTACGACGAAATCGCCGCCGCGCTCGCTGACGGCGATGTGGTCGCCATTTTTCCGGAGGGGCGGATAACCGATAACGGCGAGCTGTATCCGTTCCGCAATGGCATCACGCGCATTATCGGACGCACACCGGTGCCAGTGGTGCCGATGGCGTTGCGCGGCCTGTGGGGGAGTTTTTTCAGCCGCAAAGGCGGCAAGGCGATGACGCGCCTGTCGCATGTCGCGCCGTTCAAGCAAATTGCTCTTGCGGCGGGCCGTGCCGTGCCGCCGCAAGAAGTGACGCCCGAAGCTTTGCAGCAAATGGTATCGGCATTGCGCGGCGACTGGAAATAGTTCGTTAACCGTATTCTGAGCTTGGTATCGGACGGGAGGCGCTATGTGGTTCGCAGGATTGGTGATCGGCGGCCTGATCGGTTCGCTGGGTGGTTTCGGCGCCGCGTTGCTGGGTGCAGTGTTGGGCACGATTATCGGTGCTGTGCTAGGCGCATCAGGCAAGGCGAATTCTGACGCGCGGCAATCTGGACGAACGGCAGGTGGCGCTTCCGACGCCTCGCCGAACGACACGGCAACGCGGCTCGCGAATATCGAGCGCCAGGTCGACAACATTTACAAGTCGCTAGCTGACATTCATGCGCGGCTGGTCGCGCTCGAGAAACCGGGAACGCAGGAGGTTACTGCGCCAGACGGGCAAGGTAGTCCCGTGACTTCCAGCGGTACGCAGTACGGCGCTATTCCGGACCCGGGCGGACGTCCTGCGAATTACACTCCACCGACGCCACCGGTAGCGGCTGCAATCGAGCAGCGTTCTGAGCTTGCGGTCGAAGAGGCAATCGCAATGGAGGGGCTCGCTACCTCGCCGCTTGCGCCGACTCCTCCGGCCGAGCGCGTTACGTCACGGGAGGGCCCGTCTACGCCTGCCACCACGCAGCCGGATCTGCTCACCGACAACCCGGTGACCCGGTGGCTGTTTGGCGGCAACACGCTGGTGCGCATCGGCGTCATCGTGTTGTTCTTCGGCGTCGCTTTCCTGCTCAAGTACGCGGCTGAACGCGACATCGTGCCGATCGAGCTGCGGCTTGCCGCGGTGGCGGTTGGTGCGATTGCGTTGCTCATATTCGGCTGGCGGTTGCGCGAGCGGCGCAGCGGTTACGCGCTGGTGCTGCAGGGCGGCGGCATCGGGCTGATGTACCTGACGGTGTTTGCGGCGTTGCGGCTCTACCATCTGCTGCCGCCGACATTTGCATTTGTCGTGCTGACAGGAGTTGCCGTGTTTTCGGCCGCGCTTGCCGTGCTGCAGGATTCGCGCGCGCTGGCTATCACCGGCGTCATCGGCGGTTTTCTCGCGCCCGTACTCACGTCGACCGGCGGCGGCAGCCACGTCGCGCTGTTCAGTTTTTACGCGGTGCTCGACGTCGGCATACTGGTGATCGCCTTCTACAAATCGTGGCGCGAACTCAATCTGGTCGGGTTCGTATTTACATTCGTCATTGGGCTGATGTGGGGCGAAAAATATTACCGGCCTGAACTCTACGCCACGACCGAGCCTTTTCTGATCCTGTTTTTCCTGTTCTACGTGGCGATCGCGGTGCTGTTCGCATTGCGCCAGGCGCCGCGGCTCGCGCATTACGTCGACGGCACGCTGGTGTTCGGCACGCCCCTGATCGCCTTCGGCATGCAGACCGCACTCGTGCGCGACATCGAATTCGGCGCGGCGTGGAGCGCGTTCGCGCTGGCGGCGTTCTATCTCACGCTTGCCACCATTCTTTATGCGCGCAAGCAGCAGACTCTGGTGCTGCTGGTCGAATCGTTTCTGGCGCTCGGCGTCGGCTTCGCAACGCTTGCGGTGCCGTTGGCGTTCGAAGGCCGGCTCACTTCTGCCGTATGGGCGGTCGAAGGTGCGGCCATCGTGTGGACGGGCGTGCGCCAGGGACGTCTGCTTGCGCGCGCGTTTGGCTTGCTGTTGCAGATCGCCGCCGGCATTGCCTTTCTTGCAGGACACGGCCCGTTCGGCGCAACACCGATACTCAACAGCGCTTACCTCGGCGCCGTCATGGTCAGCGCGGCCGGGTTGTTCTGCAGCTATTACCTGCAGAGAAATGCCGAACGCGTGACGGCGACGGAGTTGGGCGCGGCCCACATGCTTTTCATCTGGGGCGTATTGTGGTGGTTCGGCGCGGGACTGCTGGAGATCGAGCGCCACGCACCCCATGGCTGGGGACTTCATCCGCAGTTGCTGTTCTTCGCCGGCACTTGCGCCATGTTCGCGCTGTTGTGGCGCGGCCTCGACTGGAATGCGGCGCGTTTCGTCGCGCTGGCCAGCGTGCCGTTGTCTACGCTGGTCTTGTTGTGGACGTTCATGGCGCCGGGCGCGCAGCCGCATCCATCCGCGTCCCAGGCGTGGATAGGCTGGATTGTTGCGTTTGCGGTGCATCTATACGTGTTGAAACTGCACGAGGGACGCGACCAGACTCAACTCGAACGATTGCACGCGGTGGGGTTGTGGCTGCTCGCGGTCGTGTTGTCGTGGGAAGTCGGCTGGCAGATCGACCATTACGTCGAAGGCCGGCGCGTGTGGCCGCTGATTGCGTGGGCGCTGGTGCCCGGTGCGCTGGTCACGCTGTTCGCGGCGCGCGGCGAAAGCCTCGGCTGGCCGGTCGCTGCGCACCGTCATGCCTATCTATATGCGGGCGCGCTGCCGCTGGCGGTCTTCCTGCTGGGCTGGGTACTTTTCGTGAACTTCGCGAGCAATGGCGATCCTGCACCTCTGCCGTACGTGCCGCTGCTGAATCCGCTCGACCTCGTGCAGGCGGGCGCGCTGCTGGCTGTCGTTACGTGGTTCATCGCGGTGCGCAGGCTCGAACTGGCCAATGCGACCCTGCCGGACCCCAATGCCGCGCTGAAGGTGTTGGGTGCGATTACTTTTGTTGCGCTGAACGGCGTGCTGCTGCGCACGTTGCACCATTACGCAGACATCCCATTCCGATTCGACGCGATGATGCGTTCGGTGCTGGTGCAGGCGGCGTTCTCACTGTTCTGGACGTTGCTTGCGCTGGTCGCCATGGTGATGGCAACGCGCCGCCAGTTGCGCGGGCTGTGGGCGGTCGGGGCGACGCTGCTCGGCGCCGTGATCGTGAAGCTCTTTCTGGTCGACCTCGCCAATTCGGGCACGGTCGAACGCTGGGTATCGTTCATCGGCGTCGGCTTGCTGGTGATCGTGATCGGCTACTTCGCCCCGGTTCCGCCCAAAACCAAGGAGGATTCCGCATGAAAGCATGGACGGTTGCCGGGATAATGATGTTTTGCGCGGCGCCTGCATTGGCCGCAGAGCAGCCCGCCGACTTCGCGTACGGCGCCGTCATTGACGCCGATGGCAGCGAAGCGCTTTACGAAGTAGTGGCGCCGGTGACGCTGTACGAAGGCGTTGCGCGCGCGGACCTCGGCGATGTGCGCGTGTTCAACGGGGCCGGCGAGGTGGTGCCGCATGCGTGGCGGCCGCGTCGCGCTAACAGTACCGAAGCGCAGCCGATGCAGAAACTCACTTTGTTCCCGTTGCGCGCACAGTCCGGCGAGAACGTTGATGCCCTGTTGATCCGCGTGCAACGCAGCGCAGGCGGCGCCGTGAGCGTGAATGTCATGTCCTCCGGCGGTGCGCGTCCGAGCGACAAGCAGTCGCGCGTGGCCGGTTATCTCATCGACAATACGGCGCTCGAACGCGCGTTGCGCGCGCTCGACGTGGATTGGAAAGCAGAGGCGGGCGGATTTTCGGGCAAGCTCAGGGTCGATGGCAGCGATGACCTCGCAACATGGCGCCCGCTGGTTACGGCCGCGCCGCTGCTCAGCCTGGAAGTCGGCGGGCAGAAGCTGGAACAGAAGCGCATCGAGCTGCCGCAGCAGAAACTGAAATATCTGCGCTTGTCGTGGCTCGCCGACGGCAGGGGGCAGGCCGAGCCTGAACTCACCATGGTGCGCGG
>CAMBSS010000004.1 GCA_945870465.1 Bordetella parapertussis
CCTCAAAAATATCTACAACTACAGCGGATTCCGCGAATCGAGCAATGCGCAGCTGATCCCGATCCGCCAGCTCGAATATTACAAAGACCGCGTCAAAATCGAGGGCGACGCGAACATGGCGGCCGATGAAAAGCAGAAAAAAATCGCCGAGATCGATCTGAAACTGCTCGAGCTCGACCGCCAGGCTCGGCGCTGAAGTAGACGGCAGTACGCGCTACCCCATGACAAACCTTGCGGCCACGGCGACTGGCCCATTTCCGCAACCGCCGAAACGCTCGTTGGCCGGCGCCTTCGCATGGGCCGCGGTCGTCGGCATGCTGGTGTGGTCGTGGCAGGGCGCGGAAATGCGGCCGGGCGATCTGGTAAAGCACGCTGGCAACATGGGCATTTTTGCCCGCGATTTCTTTCCGCCAGACTTTAAGGACTGGCGCATCTACCTGGACGAAATGCTGATCACGCTGCATATTGCAGTGTGGGGCACGGCGCTCGGCGTTGTTTGCGCAATCCCCTGCGGCCTGCTTGCCGCCTCGAATCTCGTCCCGAAGTGGATCTACCAGCCCGTACGGCGCGTGATGGACGCCTGCCGCGCGATCAACGAGATGGTCTTCGCGATGCTGTTCATCGTCGCCGTGGGGCTGGGGCCGTTCGCCGGCGTAATGGCGCTGTGGATACATACTACGGGCACGCTCGCCAAGCTATTTTCGGAAGCGGTCGAAGCCATCGATCCCCGTCCGGTCGAAGGTGTGCGCGGCACCGGTGCCCATGTGCTCGAAGAGATTCTGTACGGCGTGATACCCCAGGTGCTCCCGCTGTGGATCTCGTTTTCGCTCTACCGCTTTGAGTCGAACGTGCGATCCGCTTCGGTGGTCGGCATGGTGGGCGCCGGCGGCATCGGCGTGGTGTTGTATGAAGTGATACGCAGCTTTCAATACGCGCAAACGTGTGCGGTCCTGATCATCCTCATCGTGTTCGTCTCGCTCATCGATCTGCTGTCCGCGCGCATCCGCGCCGCCACCATCTGAGCGGCCGCCCGGGCGCAGCTTAGCGGCGGGGTTTGCTGTCGGTCACCCCGCGCGCCAGCACCGGCGCATGGACAAGCGCAATGCTCAGCCACACTGCCACGCTGAAGTAGAGCGACATCCACGCGATCTCGTTCTTCCAGACATCCCAGCTATGGGATACGACCCAGCGCCCCGAAACGTCGAGCAAACCCTGCGTGATGCTCAGGTAATGGCGTCCGCTCGCCTCGTCCGCGAGCCAGCGCGACCAGTACATGGGCACGTCGATCAGGAACATGAACGCCACGTAGGCGATGCCCGCGGCACACCAGGCGGCAAGCAGCGGTCGCAACGACGCGCTGCAGCGCGGCCAGATCCAGAGCAGGCTCATCACCAGCAGGCCGGCGCTCAGGGCCCAGATCGATTCTTCGACTACGTGGCCAAGATTGGAGGTCGTCAGTACCGAGTACCAGGAGCACATTTCCGCGACCGCGATGAGCGGAACCATCACCTTCGCCGTGACCCTGCCGACGCCGCTGCCGGTGGCGCGCGAGATATCCCTCAGCAAAAGTGCCCACTGGGCGGCAAAGCACAACTCGGCGAACGTCGCCACTGAGCGGCCAATGATGACGCTGCACAGCCACGAGTCGAACAGGCACACGCGCCCCACGTCGTAAACCGGCATCACGGAACGAAACGCGCAGCCGAACACGTAGCCGGCGGAGAGCAGCAGCTGCAGGCGGCGCGAGGCGTACTCCTCGGCAGAGAGGACTGCCCGCCGCCGCCTGAGATATCCGGCCGAGAGCGACCAGGCGAGGATATTGAGCCCGCCCACGGCGCACAAAAAGAACCACCACCAGAAAACGCCGGCTGACATGATTCTGCAATACTGCCATGGTATGTGCTGCCGGCCAACTTATGTGACAGTCACGCTGCGCCGCGTCGCAAAAATGTAACGCCGAATTGTTACAGTCGGTCATCGCCACAACGACAACGCCCCGGATTGCGCATACTCTACATATCAGACGTGTATTTTCCCCGCGTAAACGGGGTGTCCACGTCTATCCATACCTTCCGCCACGAATTGCAGGCGATCGGTCACGAAGTCATCGTAGTTGCACCTGACTACCCGCAACCTTCAGCAGTCGATGAACAGGGCATCGTGCGCATTGCGTCGCGCAGCATTCCGCTCGACCCCGAGGACCGGCTGATGCGCCGCCGTGCGCTGCAGGAGCTGCCGGCACGCCTGGGCACGCGAGCCTTCGATCTGGTACATATCCAGACGCCGTTCATCGCCCACTATGCAGGGTTACGGATCGCACGCGAACTCGGCGTGCCATGTGTCGCCACCTATCACACGTTTTTTGAGGAATACCTCTATCACTACGTGCCATTTGCCCCGCGCGCGCTGATGCGCGGACTCGCCCGCGAATTTTCGCGCCGCCAGGGCAACCAGGTTGACGCGCTGGTCGTGCCGTCACGTGCCATGCTGTCCGCGCTGACCGGGTATGGCGTGCTCTCGCCGATGTCGATACTGCCTACCGGGATCCGCATGAAGGAACTCGCGGGTGGCGACGGCGCCGCTTTCCGCCGGCAGCATGGCATCCCGGCCGACCGGCCGCTCCTCGTGCACATCGGCCGCGTTGCCTTCGAGAAAAATATCGATTTTCTGCTGCGCATGCTGCAATCGGTGCGTGCGCGCTATCCCGACGTGCTGCTGCTGATTGCCGGCGAAGGGCCGGCGCTGCCGCACCTGAAAAAGCTCGTGCACAGGCTGTCGCTTGATACTAACGTGATGTTCGTCGGCTATCTCGACCGCGCCAGCGCACTGCTCGACTGCTTTCGCGCCGGCGACATGTTCGTCTTCGCCTCGCGCACCGAAACGCAAGGGCTGGTCCTGCTCGAAGCGATGGCGCTCGGCGTGCCAGTCGTTGCGATCGCGGAAATGGGCACCATCGATATCCTCGAAGCGGGCAAAGGCGCGTTGATCGCTACACTTGAAGAGGATGCGTTTGCTGATGCCGTCTGCAAGCTGCTGGCCTCGCCGGCGTTGCGGCGCCAGCTTGCCGTCGAGGGCGTGCAATACGCGGCGGAATGGGACGCCGCAAAGCAGGCACAACGCCTGGCGGATTTTTACGCGGAAATTTTGGCGATGCGCGCTGTCGCGCCGGCCCGCGAGTCAGGAGCTTACGCTGTCGCCGGCGACCGTATCGATTGATGCCGCGTACGGCGGCTGCGCCCGCGCGTTCGCCACCGCGAGCAACAGCGTTTCGAATTCCCCGACGACACGGCTCCAGGCGAGCTTTTCTGCGATATGGCGGGCACGCGCGCCGAACTCGCGTACCTGCTGGAGGTCAGCCGCGAGAGCCACGGCCTGGTGCACGAAATCCGTAGTGTTGTCGTAGCGCGCGAGCAGTCCACTGCGGCCGTGAATGATGTGTTCCGCCGCCGCCGCGTAATCATACGCAACGACGGCGAGGCCGCTTGCCATCGCTTCCACAGTCACGTTGCCGAAGGTTTCGGTCAGGCTGGGAAACAGAAACACGTCGCCCGAAGCATAGTGCGCGGCCAGATCATCACCTGTCCGCATGCCGGCAAAATGGGCGTCCGGGCAGCCCGCGCACAGACTGTCACGCGCCGGACCGTCGCCGACGAATACCAGTTTCGCGCGCGGCTCAACGCGGCGAATCCGTTCAAAAGCGTCAATCACCGGTTCAAGATTCTTTTCCGGCGCGAGGCGGCCGACGTGCAATATGACAAGGTCCTCCGGCGCAACACCCCAACTCGCGCGCAGGGATGCATCGCGCCGCGCCGGGCTGAACAACTGTGTGTCTACACCGCGCGAGACTACGCGCAGATTACGAAAACCCATCACCGCCAGCTCGCCGCGCATCGCGTTGGTAGGCACCATCGTCATCAGCGTGCGGTTGTGAAACTTGCGCAAGTAGGCCGCGATCGGTTTTTGCAGCCAGCCGACGCCGTAATGCCGGCTGTAGGCATGAAAATTGGTGCGGAAATCGGAGCTCACCGGCAGCTTCAACTTGATCGCCGCCTGCAGCGCAGACCAGCCGAGCGGCCCCTCGGTCACGATATGAACAATGTCCGGGCGATGGTGTGACCACATGCGGATCAGCGCCTGCCGCGCAGGCAGCCCCATCTTCAGGCTCGGGTAGCGCGGAATCGGCAAGCCGCGCATGAGCACTTCGTGAAAGCCCGCCTCGCCGCCAGCCTGATCGGCGGAATTCTGGCGTGGCCGCACCAGCTGGATTTCATGATTGCGCAGCCGCAACCCCTCGACAAAACGCGCAGCGGTATTCGCTACGCCGTTCACTTCGGGCGGATAAGTCTCTGAAACAAATGCAACGCGCAGGGCTTTTTTCATCACCGGTAGTCGTTCCAGTACGATGCCTTCGCTTTCCATGTGCGCAGCATGACTGGCAATCGAGAAACTATCATGACAGTTCCGCGCATGATTGTGTGACAGTGTGGCCGCGGCGTCGGCTGTCACGATAATGTAAAGCGCGCGTAAACAAATCGCAGCATTTAAAGCGCAACATGCGCTCAGAAGTTCATTCTTCGAATGCCGGCAAAGGAGATGTGATGAAAAATTTTCTGGCGGCGCTGAAAACCCAGCGCTGGGACGACCATCGCTATTATCACCACAGTCGTATCAACCAGACGCTGCATCTCGTCAGCGCGTTGAGCTTTCTCACTGCTTATGTGCTCATCTTCACCGACCCGGCCGCGGCTGCGCTGATCGGCTGGCTGGCCGCCATGGTCAGCCGCCAGATCGGCCATTTCTTCTTCGAGCCCAAGGACTACGATGAAGTTAACCAGGCCACCCACGAGTACAAGGAAGCCATCAAGGTCGGCTACAACCTGAGGCGCAAAGTCGTGCTGTTAAGCATTTGGGGATTGTCGCCGGTCGTACTGTACTTCGATCCAACGCTGTTTGGCATCTTTGTCGCCAACGACGGCGTGACCTTCGTGCAGAAAATGGGGATCGTATGGCTGACTATCGGCGTCGGCGGCTTATTGTTCCGCACCTTCCATCTATTTTATCTGAAGGACGCGCAAACCGGTCTCGTTTGGCTGACCAAGATACTGACGGACCCGTTTCACGATCTGAAGCTCTATTACAAGTCTCCCCTCTACCTGTTGCGCGGCGAGTTGATCGATCCGGCGCTGCATAAGCAGCACGCCTGATTCTGCTCAACGTGCTGCAATTTGGCCCCGCGCATGCGCGGGGCCTTTTTTTAGCGGGGCCGCAACCTCTGCAAAATCAGTTCGCGCAAAATGCCGCGTTTGATCTTCTTGTCGGTAAGCGCGGCATCCGCCCACCACCAACCGTCCTGCTGCATGGCCTGTGCCGCCGCCACGAAACGGTCGCATACCGCTTCGAAATCGGCGTCGGCGTAATTCAAACTGAAAATGAGCCGGCCGGTGCCGACCCAGCTCAACGCCAGGCCCTCGGCGCGCAAATAGTATTGCAGCATCCAGTTATAACGCGACGGGCGCGTGTAGTACACGGTCCAAATCGACGACAGGTTGGCTACCTGCACCGGCAGCCCCGCGAGTATCAGGCGCAAATTGAGCCGCCGCGCGCGGCCGTTCCAATGCTCGTCGAGGTTCGAGTAGAGCGCGCGCACCGCGGGCGTTTCGAGCCGTTCGAGGAAGACCTGCATGGCGCCCATCACGTAGGGGTGCGAATTGAACGTGCCGCGCGCGAAGCATATATCGGCGGGGCGATCGTCACGAAAGCGCTTCATCAGGTCGGCGCGCCCGCACACTACGCCGACCGGCAGTCCGCCGCCGAGTGTTTTGCCATAGGTCACCATGTCGGCACGCACGCCGAAATATTCCTGGGCGCCGCCGGGTGCTATGCGAAAGCCGACGAACACTTCGTCGAATATCAGCACGATCCCGCGCTCGCTGCAAACTGCGCGCAATTCTTTCAACCATGCGGTGTAGCCCTCGCGGTCGAAGTGCGCGCGCCGCGCGCTGTCGACCAGCGACGAGTCGCCCGGCGCGTTTGCGTTCGGATGCAGCGCCTGCAGCGGATTGACGAGCACGCACGCAATGTCGCGCCGCCGGCGCAGCACGCGCAGAGAATCTGCGTGCATATCTTTCAGCGTATAGGTTTCGCGCTCGGTCACCGGATTGCCGACGCCCGGCTGCACGTCTCCCCACCAGCCGTGATACGCGCCGCAAAAACGCACCAGGTGAGAGCGGCGCGTGTGGTAGCGCGCCAGGCGCACCGCCTGCATCACAGCCTCGGTTCCCGACATGTGAAAAGACACTTCGTCGAGGCCGGAGATTTCGCGCAGCCGCCGCGCATTGTATGCGACCGCCGGGTGGTAGCTGCCGAGCACCGGCCCGAGCGCGCGGGCACGCGCCGCACCTTCGTCAATGCAGGACTTGTAAAAATCATGGCCGAACACGTTGACGCCGTACGATCCGGTCAGATCAAAGAACCGGTTACCGTCGAGATCGGTGACCATCAGGCCGTCAGACGACTGCAGAAACGAACCGCCTTTCAGATGCTCGCGCACATGGCGGCTGAACTGAAACGGCACGCGGTAGGCTGCCGTGAACTGCAGATCGGCAATGCACTCTGCCGCCTGCGCGGTCAGCGCCGCGGTTGTAGCGTAGCGCTCGCGGTACAACTCTGCGAGCCGCATAAACGCGGCCCGTCGCCGCGCCGCGATTTCGACCGGTGCGCCATCGCAGTTGAAAAAACGCGCCTCGTCGTACTCGTAATAGGGCGCCAGCGCCGCGATCCGGCGCGCCATGCGCGCATGGCCCGACAGCGACGGGTATTTGGCTTTCGACAACTCGAGACGCGTCTTGAGCTTCGGCAGAGCCACGGCCGCCGCTACCGCACCCAGCGCGTACATGATCAGGGCTTCGTCCATAGGTATCCTTTATCCATCATTTACCTGATACAGTTTACAAACTGATGACCGTCCGCTCGCAACTTGCAAGGCTGTTCCAGCAGGAGGACATCAACTTCCTGCTCACCAACCGCATTCCGCGCCAGGCACTGACGCGGTTCATGGGCTGGTTCAGCCAAATCGAGCAGCCACTGGTACGCGACCTGTCGATTGGCTTTTGGCGCCTGATCTCCGATCTTGATCTCGGCGAAGCCAGGAAATCGCGTTTTACCAGCCTGCACGACTGTTTCATTCGCGAGCTAAAGAATGGCGCGCGTCCGATCAACGCGGATCCCGCCCTGCTCACGAGCCCCTGCGATGCGATCATCGGCGCATGCGGACGGGTGGAAGGCACGCAACTAATCCAGGCCAAAGGCCATCCGTACACGCTGCCCGAACTGCTTTTTGATCCGGATTTGGTGAAGCTCTATCGCGACGGTTGCTACGTCACGCTGCGGCTCACTTCCACCATGTATCACCGCTTTCACGCCCCGCACGACTGCCGGGTCGAGCAGGTAACCTATATTTCAGGCGATACGTGGAACGTCAATGCGATCGCGCTCAAACGCGTTGAAAAGCTGTTCTGCAAAAATGAGCGGGCGCTGATTCGCACCCGCCTGGCAGCAACTGGCCACGTTGTCACGCTGGTGCCGGTTGCGGCGGTGCTGGTCGCCAGCATCCGGCTGCACTTTCTGAACGTTCTGCTGCACCTCAAATATCGCGGACCCAATGTCATGCCGTGTGACGCGCGTTTGCGCAAGGGCGAAGAGATGGGCTGGTTCCAGCATGGATCGACGATTATTGTATTCGCACCAGACGGCTTCACCTTGTGCGCAAACGTGGCGCCGGGCGCGGTCATCCGCATGGGACAGCCGCTACTGCGGCTGCCGTGAATGCGCATCTGTTTGACGCTTGCGCTGCCGTGCTCCGCGGCGATCGCAGGCTTCGGCGCTAGGCTTCGCGCGCGGCCTTCTCGGGCAGCGTTGCCGCCGGGACGATGCGGCGCGCCGGAAAGCGCACGGCGAAGCGGCTGCCCTTGCCCGCCTCGCTTTTGATGTCGAGTGTCGCCTCGTGACGGTTCAGTATGTGCTTGACGATCGCGAGGCCAAGGCCGGTGCCGCCGGTCGCGCGCGAACGGCCGCGGTCGACACGGTAAAAGCGCTCGGTGAGCCGCGGGATATGCTCGGGCGCGATGCCGATGCCGGAATCGTTGACCGCGAATTCCGCTTCGTTTGCCGAGGCGTGCCAGGTGATGCGCACTTCGCCGCCGTCCGGCGTGTAGCGCACCGCGTTGGTAACGAGATTGCCCAGCGCGCTGGCGATTTCATTTTCCGCACCCAGCAAATCGAAACCCGGTTCGACTTCGAAGATGATGCGGTGCCTGCCGCCGCTCAAAGCCTCGGCCTCGATGCGCATGCGCTTGAGCAGCGGAGCGATGCGCACGCGCTCGTCGAGCGGCGGGCTGGGCGCCGACTCCAGCGTCGACAGTGTCAGCAGATCGTCGACGATGCGTTCCATGCGCTTGCTCTGCTCGGCCATCAGGTTGATGTAATCGCGCGAGCGCTGCGGATCGAGCGGCAGTTCCTTGATGGTTTCGAGAAACCCTGACAGCACGGTGAGCGGCGTGCGCAGTTCGTGCGATACATTGGCCACGAAGTCGCGCCGCATCGTTTCGAGTTTCTCCAGCCGCGTGACGTCGCGCGACAGCAGCAGCTTTTGCTCATCGCCGTAAGGAATGACCTGCACCGAAAATATGGCGCCGCCGCCTCGGGTCGTGCGCAGTTCCAGCGGCTGCGCATAATCTCCAGACTCGACGTAGGCGACGAATTCGGGCTGGCGCATGAGGTTGATGAGCGGCTGGCCGACGTCGGTCTCGACGTTAAGATCAAAATGGGACTCGGCGGTGTCGTTGCACCATTCGATGCGGTTGTCGGCATCCAGTATCACCACGCCGTCGGGATGCGCGCGCCCGGCCTGCCGGAAACGCACCAGCGTCTTGGCGAGCTGTTGCTGCTGTTTGTTTTTGACCCGCTCAAACCGGTAGAGCAGGGAAAATACGTAGTCCCACACGCCGCTGCCCACCGGCACCTTGCCCGCGACCGGAAATTTCAGCCAGCGTGTAAGTGCATCGACGTGCTTCATGTGGTGCAACAGGAGCATGGCCACGCCGCCGGAAAATGCGATCCAGCCTGCGGTAGCGCCAAACATGTAATGCATGATCCACGCTGCCAGCGCGAGCAGCGCCACCGCCATGACGGTACGTAAGAGAAGTTTGTCCACTAGGCGATACGGGCAGGATTTGACCCGGCGATTATCGCATGCCGGCGCCGCCGGCAACGCGGACGGCGAAACTCGTCAGCGGCGGGCGATCAACCGTGCAGGCGGTAACCGGAGCCGCGCACGGTCTCGATCAGGCGGTCGTACCCGGTGGACTCCAGAGCCTGGCGCAGCCGGCGGATATGCACATCGACGGTGCGCTCTTCGACGAATACGTGGTCGCCCCATACCTGGTCGAGCAATTGCATGCGACTGTAGACGCGCTCGGGGTGCGTCATGAAAAAATGCAGCAGCTTGAATTCGGTCGGCCCCAGGCGCAATTCCTGGCCGCTGCCCATGACCCGGTGCGCGGCGGGGTCGAGCTGCAGGCCATCGACGTTGATCAGGTCGTCGGTGAGCTGCGGGGAGCGCCGGCGCAATACCGCCTTGATGCGCGCCATCAGCTCTTTGGGCGAGAACGGCTTGGTGATGTAATCGTCGGCGCCGGCATCGAGCCCTTCGACCTTGTCCTGATCCTGGGCGCGCGCCGTCAACATGATGATCGGGATGTCCTTGCTGCGCGCATCGGCGCGCAGCTTGCGCGCGAGCACGGTGCCGGCCACGTCGGGCAGCATCCAGTCGAGCAGAATAAGGTCCGGCCTTACTTCGCGAATCAGGGCGTCGGCTTCCGCCGCACTGTGCGCGCGCTGCACGCGGTGCCCGGCGTGCTCGAGATTGACCGCGATCAGCTCCTGGATCGCCGGTTCGTCTTCAACCACCAGAATATCGCTGCTCATACCGACGGCCGTATCAACTGAGAGCCTCGCGTTCGAGTTCTTCCACCGTCGTATGCCGCACGTCGGTGCCTTTGACGATGTAGATCACCTGCTCCGCCATGTTTTTGGCATGATCACCGATGCGTTCGATGGCTTTGGCGATCCACAGGATTTCGAGCGCTTGCGAAATCGTGCGCGGGTCTTCCATCATGAACGTAATCAACTGGCGCACGATGGCGCGGAACTCCTCGTCGATCGCGAAATCCTCGCGCACGATAGAGGCAGCGGCAGCGGTATCGAGGCGGGCAAGCGCGTCGAGCGCCTTGCGCAGCATGCCGAGCGCTATATCGCCGACATGCTTGACCGCGGCGATCGGCATGCTCGGCATGCGCGCGCGTCCGTAGCTCATCTTTCCCATGCGCGCGATCTTGGCCGCCTCGTCGCCGACGCGCTCCAGGTCGGTCACGATCTTGATGACGGCGAGCACCATGCGCAAATCACCAGCGGTCGGTTGCCGGCGGGCGATCAACTGGCTGCATTCGTTGTCGATGCTGACTTCGAGAGCGTTGACGCGATGGTCCTCGGCGACCACCTTGTCCAGCGCGTGCACGTCTCCCGACGTCAGACCTTCGATGGCCGCGAGTATCTGTGATTCGACGAGCCCGCCCATTTCAAGCACGCGCGAGCGCACGTTTTCGAGTTCGATGTCGTATTGCTTTGAGGAATGCTCTGTCATGGTCAATCGCTCCAGGGGCGGTCAGCCGAACCGGCCGGTTATGTAATCTTCGGTTTCCTTGCGCTTGGGCTTGATGAAGATGGTGTCGGTCGCGCCGAACTCGATCAGATCGCCCAAATACATATATGCCGTGAAATCGGACACCCGCGCAGCCTGCTGCATGTTGTGCGTGACGATGACCACCGTGTAATCCGTCTTGAGCTCATCGATGAGTTCTTCGATGCGCGAGGTTGAAATCGGGTCGAGCGCGGAGCACGGTTCATCGAGCAGAAGGACTTCGGGCTTGATCGCGATGCCGCGCGCAATGCACAGGCGCTGCTGCTGGCCGCCGGAGAGACTCGCACCGCTCTGGTTCAACTTGTCCTTGACCTCTTTCCACAACGCGGCCTTGGACAGCGCCCACTCGACGCGCTCGTCCATCTGGCCGCGGCTCATGCTTTCGTACAGCTTCACGCCGAACGCGATGTTGTCGTAGATCGACATTGGAAACGGCGTTGGCTTCTGAAACACCATGCCGACCTTGGCGCGCAAGAGGGTGATGTCCTGCTCCTTGGCGAGGATATTCGCGCCGTCAAGGCGGATTTCGCCCTCCGCGCGCTGCCCGGGGTAGAGTTCGTAAAGCCGGTTGAAAACCCGCAGTAGCGTCGATTTTCCGCAGCCGGAAGGGCCGATGAAAGCGGTCACTTTTTTCTCCGCGATCTGCATCGACACGTTCTTGATCGCTTGAAACTTGCCGTAATAGAAATTAAGGTTCGTGACGGTCAGTTTCGGGTTTTCGATTTGCACTTCGCTCATGGCGGGGTCCGTGGATTGGGCTATTGTTGCGGCTCGCGCCGGAAGAGGACACGGGCGGCGATGTTCAGCGCGAGTACCGCGAGGGTGATGAGGATGGCGCCGCCCCACGCCAGCCGCTGCCAGTCGGGGTACGGGCTCATCGCAAACTGGAATATGACGACCGGCAGGTTGGCCATCGGCGCATTCATGTCGAGCGAGAAGAACTGGTTGTTCAACGCGGTGAACAGCAGCGGCGCGGTCTCGCCGCTGATGCGCGCCACCGCCAGCAGGACGCCGGTGATGATGCCGGCCTTGGCCGCGCGGTAAGAAATGAACACGATCATCTTCCACGCCGGCGCGCCCAGCGAAACCGCCGCCTCGCGCAGGCTGTCGGGCACCAGCTTTAACATGTCGTCGGTGGTGCGCACCACCACCGGAATCACGATCAGCGACAGGGCCAGCGCGCCGCCCCAGCCCGAAAAATGTTTGACCTGCGCGACGTAGATCGAATAGATGAAGAGACCGATCACGATCGACGGCGCCGACAACAGGATGTCGTTGATGAAGCGCGTCGCGGGTGCCAACCAGCCGCGGCGGCCGAATTCGGCGAGATAGGTGCCGGCCAGCATGCCGATCGGCGTGCCGATCAGGGTGGCCATTGCCGCCATCATCAGGCTGCCGACGATCGCATTGAGCAGGCCACCATCGCTGCCGGGCGGCGGCGTGTTCAGCGTGAACAGGCTCGGGCGCAGCGCGTTGAATCCCTCGTAAAACAGCGTGATCAGTATCCACGCCAGCCAGAACAGGCCGAACGCCAGCGTCAGGCTGGAAACAAACAGCAGCACCGCGTTGACGACGCGGCGGCGCCGGTAGATCGGATTGTCGGAAGAGATCGCGCTCGCCATCATTTTCTCCTAGGTCTGCTTGCCTTCGCTGAGGGCAAGCCGCATCAACATCAGCTTCGACAGCGCGAGTACGATGGTCGTGATCAGGAACAGGATCAAACCCAGCTCGATCAGCGCCGACGAGTGCAGGTCCCCGACCGCTTCCGTGAATTCGTTGGCGAGCGACGAGGCGATGCTGTTGCCGGGCGCCAGCAGTGAAGTGCTGAGCCGGTGGGCATTACCGATGACGAAAGTCACCGCCATGGTTTCACCGAGCGCGCGGCCGAGCCCGAGCATGATGCCGCCGACGACGCCGATTTTCGTGTACGGCAAAACCACGTGCCACACAACCTCCCAGGTCGTCGCACCGAGGCCGTAGGCGGACTCCTTGAACATCGGGGGCACCAGTTCAAAGACGTCGCGCATGACGGCGGTGATGAACGGGATCACCATCACTGCCAGAATGATGCCGGCGGTCAGCATGCCGATGCCCATCGAGGGCCCCTTGAACAACGGGCCGAAGATCGGCAGCGCACCGAAGGTCTTGATCAGCGCCGGCTGCACGTATTGGGCAAACAGCGGCGCAAAGACGAACAGCCCCCACATGCCGTAGATGATGCTGGGAATAGCGGCGAGCATTTCGATCGCGGTGCCAAGGGGGCGCTTGAGCCAGTTCGGCGACAGCTCCGTCAAAAACAGCGCGATGCCGAAACTGACGGGAATGCCGATGATCATGGCGATGGCTGAACTCACCAGCGTGCCGTAGATCGGCACCAGCGCGCCGAATTCCTCCTTGACCGGGTCCCATTCATCGACGAAGAGGAATTCAAAACCGAATTTCGAAAGGGTCAACTGGCTGTGGTAGACCAGCGATATCAGAATTGCGGCCAGGATCGAAAAAACGAAGAACGCGAAAAATCGCGTCAGGTTTTTGAAACATGCGTCCATCCAGGCTGCCCTTCCCGGTGCTGGGGGTTGTTCATTATAGTGCTTTGCGGCAGCGTTTTCGAACGGCGGCGCGCTCATTACTGCATCGGGGCCTGGCATGGGTAAACCCTACAAAACGCGAGGGGCCCAGCGCCCCTCGCTTCAACCGGATAGACTTGTTGCTCGTGTTTGGAGCGGAACTCAATACGCGATCGGCTTGCCTGAGCCGTCCTGAATTTTCTTCCACTCCGCCTGCACCTGTTTGACGACGGTATCCGGCATCGGCACATAGTCGAGATCGAGCGCCAGCTTGTCGCCGCTCTCGTAGGCCCAGTTGAAGAACTTGAGCGCGATCGCGCCGTTCTCGGGCTTGTCCTGCTTCTTGTGCATCAGTATGAAGGTAGCGCCCGTGAGTGGCCAGCTTTCCTTGCCCGGCTGGTCGGTCAGCATCAGGTAGAAGCCAGGCGCCTTGCTCCAGTCCGCGTTGGCGGCAGCGGCACGAAAGGTCTTGTCGTCGGGGCCGACGAACACACCGTCCTTGTTCTGCAGCAAGGCGTAAGTCATCTTGTTCTGCAACGCGTAGGCATATTCGACATAGCCGATCGACCCCGTCAGGCGCTGCACGTAGGCGGCCACACCTTCGTTGCCCTTGCCGGAAACGCCGGTAGCCCATTTCACCGAGGTGTTGTTGCCGACCTTGTCTTTCCACTCGGCGCTGACCTTCGACAGGTAGTTGGTGAAAATGAAGGTCGTGCCGGAACCGTCGGACCGCGCAACCACCGTGATGTCCTGATCGGGCAGCTTAACGCCTTTGTTCAGCGCGGCGATCGCGGGCGCATTCCACTTGGTGATCTTGCCAAGATAAATATCGGCGATCACCGCGCCGGTGAGGCGTATACCGCCCGGCTTGATGCCCTCAATATTCATCACCGGCACGACACCGCCCATGACCATCGGGAACTGCACGAGGCCTTCTTTTTCCAGTTGCTCGGCAGTGAGCGGCGCATCGGTCGCGCCGAAATCGACCGTCTTGGCGGTAATTTGCTTGATGCCGCCACCCGACCCGATCGACTGATAGTTCATGCCGACGCCGGTCTTGGCCTTGTAGGCTTCGGCCCACTTCGAGTAGAGCGGATAGGGAAAGGTCGCGCCGGCGCCAGTGATGTCGGCGGCGACTGCGGGGTTCGCCGCGGCGAGCCCCAGCGCCATCGCGGCACACGCGATAAATCGTTGGACGGATGCGGATTTCATGGTTTGTCTCCAGTTGGCATGCACGATGGGAATCTGCAAGATGGGCGCATGATAAACGCCGATTGTTACAGCTTCGTGACGTGCGGTGCCTGTTCCCGCTGGAGACCGGATGACGACATGAGACTGATATCATGCGGCATGCAAGGAATGCCCGGGCGCGGCGACTAACCCCGACACGCGCCGGCCATGACGGGCGCCTTCCTTTTCAGGAGAACGGTTCCATGAACGTCATTCGCAATGCATTGCTCGCGCTCGGCGCGACGCTCGTTTTTACCGGCGCGACTGCGGGTTACGCGCAGACCGGCAAACCTGCCGCGGCTCCCGCTACCGCGAAAGCCACCTTCGCCGGCGGCTGCTTCTGGTGCATGGAGCAACCGTTCGACGTGCTGCCCGGCGTGGTCTCCACTACCTCCGGCTATGCCGGCGGCCAGAAAAAAAATCCGACCTATGAGGAGGTTTCATCGGGACGCACCGGCCATACGGAAGTCGTGCAGGTCGTCTACGATCCTAAGAAAGTGACTTACGACAAGCTGCTCGAGGTGTTCTGGCGCAACATCGATCCCACGGTCAAAGACCAGCAGTTTTGCGACCGCGGCTCTCAGTATCGCTCCGGGATTTTTTATCACGACGAAGACCAGCGGCGTCTTGCCGAAGCGTCAAAATCGGCACTCGACCGCAACAAGCCGTTCAGCGCCCCGATTGTCACGGAGATCACCCGCGCCGCGGAGTTCTATCCTGCCGAGGATTACCACCAGGATTTCTATATGAAAAATCCGCTGCGCTACAAGTATTACCGCAGCGGCTGCGGACGCGACAACCGCCTGAAAGAGCTGTGGGGCAAGGCGCCGGAGTAGCGGCCGCTGCCGTCCCCGTGAAGCGCGTGGTGCTGGTCGGGGGCGGCCACAGCCATATCGAGGTGGTGCGCCGGTTCGGCGCGCACCCTGTTCCGAATAGCGAAATCACTCTTGTCGACACGGCGCGTTTTGCCACATATACGGGCATGCTGCCAGGCCTTGTCGCGGGTCACTACGATTTTCACGATTGCCGCATCGATCTCGCCTCACTCGCGCATCGGGCCAAGGCCCGCTTCGAGCAGGCAAGTGCGTACGCTATCGATACCACGCAACGTCAGCTCGCATTGAGTGACGGCACGTCTCTTGATTACGACCTGATCTCGCTCGATGTAGGATCGGTGCCGTCTACCGCCGGAGTCGCTGGCGCAGCCGGTCATGCAATTGCCGTAAAGCCGTTTTCCGGCTTTATCCAGCAGTGGGACAACCTGGTTGAGAGAGCGCGCTCCGGCCAACTGCGAAATGTCGTAGTAGTCGGCGGCGGTGCCGCAGGCGTCGAACTCGTGCTGGCCATGCAATACCGGCTGACGCAATTGGCAACGCCGCGCTTTGCGCTCATGTCCGATGCGCACGCCCTGTTGCCCGACCACAACCCCGGCACGCGCGCCGCGCTGGAACACCTGCTGTCGCAACGCGGAATTGAAGTGCATCTCAATTCGCGCATCGAGCGCGTGGAACCCTCGGCAGTCGTGACGTCCAACGGGGCCCGCATTGCAACCGACGCGACCATCTGGGCGACCGGTGCCGGTGCGCCGGCATGGTTGGCCAATACGGGACTCACACTCGACGCGCGGGGCTTTGTCGCCGTCGATGAGCACCTGCAATCAACTTCGCATGGCGGGGTGTTTGCGGCGGGCGATTGCGCAACGATACAGGGACACGCCGATCCCAAGTCCGGCGTGTATGCGGTGCGCCAGGGGCCGCCACTCGCGGAAAATTTGCGCAACGCGTTGAGCGGCAAGCCACTTGCGAAATACCGTCCGCAGCGTTTGGCGCTGGCTTTGATCAGCGGCGGAAACAAATACGCGGTTGCGTCGTATGGTCGATATAAGCTGGCAGGTGCATGGGTATGGCGCTGGAAGAATTACATCGACCGCAATTTTGTTGCGCGCTACAACTTGAAAACCTGACCGCTCGTTAAGTCAGCTTAACGCGCGCAAATTTTCGCTTGCCTACCTGCACCACGACCTGCATACCGGCGGCGAGCTTGAGCGCCTTGTCGCTGACCTTTTCACCGTCGAGCTTGACGCCGCCCTGCGCAATCATGCGCAATGACTCCGAGGTGCTCGCGGTCAACCCGGCTTCCTTCAGCAGGTTCGCGATCGCGATTCCGTCCGCGCCGGCGGTTACGGTCGCTTCGGCAATGTCAGCCGGTATCTCGCCCTGTTTGAAACGCGATTCAAAATCGGCGAGTGCCGAGGCCGCGGCCGCCTGGGAGTGGAAACGCGCCACGATTTCCTGCGCGAACCCGACCTTGATATCGCGCGGATTGCGGCCTTCTTCGACTTCTTTTTTCCACTGCCTGACGGTGGCGAGCGGCGCGAACGACAGCAGCTCGATATAGCGCCACATCAGCACGTCGGACGCCGACATCAGCTTGCCGAACATGTCGTTCGGACTATCGGTAATGCCGACGTAGTTGGCCAGCGATTTCGACATCTTGTTGACGCCGTCGAGACCTTCGAGCAAAGGCATCGTCAATATGCATTGCGGCGGCTGCGCGTAGTGCTTCTGCAGTTCGCGCCCCATCAGCAGATTGAATTTCTGGTCGGTACCGCCGAGCTCGAGGTCTGCTTTCAACGCCACTGAATCGTAGCCCTGCACCAGCGGGTAGAGAAACTCGTGGATAGCAATCGGCTGGTTCGTTTTGTAACGCTTGCCGAAATCGTCGCGCTCGAGCATGCGCGCGACCGTATGCGTTGCAGCGAGCTTGATCATGTCGGCCGACGAGAACTTGTCCATCCACGTCGAGTTGAAAGCAATCTCGGTCTTGCCTGCGTCCAGTATCTTGAACACCTGCGCGGTATAGGTTTTGGCGTTGGCCGCGACCGCTTCGCGCGTCAGCGGCGGGCGCGTGGCATTTTTGCCAGTGGGGTCGCCGATCATGCCGGTGAAGTCGCCGATCAGGAACACGACGTGATGGCCGAGATCCTGCATCTGCCGCAGCTGGTTGATGAGCACGGTATGTCCGATGTGCAGGTCGGGCGCGGTCGGATCAAAGCCCGCTTTGACGCGCAGCGGCCGGCCGGATTTCAGCTTATCGACCAATTCGGCCTCGACCAAAAGCTCATCGCAGCCACGTTTGATGATTTCGAGCTGCTCGGTCAGCGCTGCCACAGTGGCCTTGAGATGATCATAGTGTATTTCACAATGTGAAAGCCAGGGTTGCGCACCCCTACCATTCTGCTAAGCTTGCCGCGTCGCTCCAAATGGGGCTTTAAGATAATATGCTAAAAGCATGATTTTAACCCATAAAGTTGCGGCCCGAATAGGCGATCTTACGTTCCGCCATCGGTTGGCGGCGGCCCTTATTGCGATACCGTGCTTCGGAGTGGTGGCTGCGTTCGGGATCGCACCAGACACTATGGTTGAAAAACTGACCATCAACAATGTGGTTCAGGAACTGCAGCTGCCGGCGTTGACGCCGATCCCCACCCAGGAATTGACCTTCGCGCGCGAAGAACGCATCCAGCGCGGCGACACCGTGGCTTCGCTGCTCGCGCGGCTGCAAATCAACGACCCCGAAGCGGCACAAGTCCTGCGCAACAATCAGCAGGCCAAAGCGCTTTATCATTTGATTCCCGGCCGCACCGTGCGCGCGACCACCGATGCGGACGGCAAACTGGCGAGCCTGCGCTACCTCAACGCGGGCACCCTGGTATCGATCGATCGCACAGCCAATACCTTTGTGGTCAAACAGGAGAGCGTCGAGCTCGAACGGCGCGTGCTCATGAAATCGGCCGAGATCAGAAACTCGCTGTTCGGCGCGACCGATGCGGCCGGCCTGTCCGATACCGTCGCCACCCAGATCGCCGATATTTTTTCGACCGACATCGACTTTCACCGCGACTTGCGCAAAGGCGACCGCTTCAGCGTGGTTTATGAAGTATTTTATGACCGCGGCGAACCGGTCAGGTCAGGCCGCGTGCTGGCGGCGGAATTCATTAATCAGGGCAAGCCCTACAAAGCGGTGTATTTCGAATACGCCGACAACGAGGGCGGCTACTACACGCCCGAAGGCAAGAACCTGCGCAAGCAGTTCCTGCGCTCGCCGCTGGAGTTTTCGCGCATCACCTCCGGGTTCAGCAACGCGCGTTTCCATCCGGTGCTCCAGACCTGGCGCGCGCACAAGGGCATCGACTACGGCGCGCCGACCGGCACGCGCGTAAAGGCGACCGCAGACGGCGTGGTGGAAATCGCGGGCCGCCAGGGCGGCTACGGTAACGCCGTGGTGCTGCGTCATCAATCCAAATACACGACGTGGTACGGCCACCTGTCGGGCATCGCCAAGGGCCTGCGCAAAGGCAAGCGCGTCGCACAGGGCGAAGTCATCGGCTACGTCGGCGCGACCGGGCTCGCGACAGGACCGCACCTGCACTACGAATTCCGCATCAACGACGTGCACCAGAACCCGCTGCGCGTCGCCATGCCTGCCGCGCCGCCAATCACGCCTGCGCAAAAAAACAAGTTCGACGCTGCCGCCAAAGTGTATGCGGAACGCCTCGAGCTCTTGCGCACCACCAACCTGGCGCGCCTCGACTAGCTTCCAATGCCCGGGGTCTACGTTGGGCTGATGTCCGGCACCAGTCTCGACGGTGTCGATGCGGTACTCGCCGATCTCGGCACCGCCACGCCGCGCTTGCTGGGGCATTGTCACCAGGCGTTCGCGCCCGCGCTGAAGTCGGAACTGGCGGCGCTCAATCACTCCGGAAATGACGAACTGCGGCGCGCGGCACGCGCGGCAAACGAACTCGCGCGTGTGTATGCGGCGACCGTGCAAACGCTCCTGAAACATTGTTCGTTCGACATGCGGAACGTCAAGGCCATCGGTTGTCACGGGCAGACCGTGCGCCACCAACCCGCCGATGGTTACACGCTGCAACTGGTCAATGGTTCCCTGCTGGGCGAACTTACGGGTATCAGCGTAGTCTGCGATTTTCGCAGCCGCGACGTTGCTGCCGGCGGCCAGGGCGCGCCGCTGGTGCCCGCGTTTCATCACGCGGTGTTCGCCAGCCCGGATGCGCACCGCGTGATTGTGAATATCGGCGGCATCGCCAATCTGACCGACCTGCCACGCACGGGCGCCGTAACCGGCTTCGATTGCGGACCCGGCAATCTTCTGCTGGATGCGTGGGCGCAAAAACATCTTGGGCAGCCGTTTGACCGCGACGGCGCGTGGGCGCAAAGCGGCTCAGCGATTCCCGCTTTGCTCGCGCGGCTTTGCGCCGATGAATTTTTCCTCCGCTCGCCGCCCAAGAGTACTGGTCGTGAATTGTTCAACCTCGCATGGCTGGAGCAACGGCTGGCAGGAAAAGAAAAAACTGGCGATGTGCAGGCCACGCTGCTCGCGCTCACTGCGCAAGGGATTGCCGGCGCGATCGCGGATTTCTGCGGCGGTGCAATCGAGGTATATCTGTGCGGCGGCGGTGCACGCAACGCCGCGCTGGTTGCCTTATTGACCAAAGAGCTGGCACCACGCCGGGTCGCCGCGACCGATGTTATCGGCGTCGACGCCGAACACGTGGAAGCGCTCGCATTCGCCTGGCTGGCGCAGCAAACGCTCAATGCGCGGCCCGGCAATCTGCCGGCCGTCACCGGCGCGCGCGGCGCGCGGATTCTGGGTGCGCTATATCGCGTCTGAAATAAAAAGGGCGCCAGCGGCGCCCTTTTACACCAGATTGTAAGTCTGGCTCAGGCTGAAAACGAAGACCCGCAACCACAGGTGCTGGTCGCGTTGGGATTCTTGATAACGAACTGCGCGCCTTCAACACCTTCCTGATAGTCAATCTCGGCGCCGCCCAGATACTGCAGGCTCATCGGATCAATCAGCAAGGTGACGCCGTTTTTCTGCATCGAGGTGTCGTCATCGCTGACGGCTTCATCAAACGTGAATCCGTACTGGAAACCCGAGCAGCCGCCGCCAGTGACAAACACCCGCAGTTTAAGATCGAAATTGCCTTCCTCATCGATCAGCTGTTTGACCTTGGCCGCCGCGTTGTCCGTAAAGACGAGCGGGGCGGGCATTTCGGTAATTGCATTCATGCGCGGTACTCCTGTTAATCCGTAAACTGCAACTTTGGGTCCTGCTGCTACACACTGCTCAGTCGGCAGTAGCCGGCTTCAATTGCACAACCTTGTCGGACTTGCCTTCGGGTTGGTACACCAGCCGGCCCTGCACAACCGCGCCCAGCTGTATTTCGAGCGTGCGATAGTATACATCCCCTGTGACATTGGCTTTGGCCTGCAGTTCCGCGTATTCGCCAGCATGCACGGGACCGACGATGGTGCCGTTGATGACCGCATGCGAAACGCGAATCTCGCCTTCGATATGGGCTTGCTCGGACAAAACCAGGGTCCCGGGTTTGTCATCCGCGGCGTTGACGTTGCCGCGCACGTGGCCGTCCACGCGCAAACCACCGTTAAAGGTGATATTGCCCTCAATGGTGGTGCCGGCGCCGATCAGGCAGTCGATGCGATTCTGGGGTTTGTTTGTTTTGCCGTTTCCGAACATGGCGATTGCTCCCTGTCATGACGCGTTGACAGCCTGAGTCAGCTTCGGCTCTTTGCTGCCGTTTTCAAATACCCGGACCTGCATGCTTTTTACTACCGCGCCGTTAGCGACGCGAAACGTGCCTTCTATGCGCTGGTAGAAGCGAAAATTGAGTTTGAATCCCTTGTCCGCCTCGCCTTCGGCAGGCAGGGTCAGAACGACCTTCTTGTTATCCTGCTGCAAGTTGACTACGAATTGCAAACTGCCCTGAAAATCCTTGCTGCGCTGCCCGGTCTGGGTCAACAGCAGCCGGTAGCGATACTCGCCGGGAAGCGCGTCATTTTGCACCAGGAAGCGGTTGACCGCCACCCCGCCCTCCTTGCCGCCGGAAGGCATCAGGGTCTGAAAGAAGGCCAGGTCTTCCTTGAGGCCGGCGTTTTCCTCGGTCAAAGCCTTCATCTGCTTGACCAAGTCAGCATAGGTCGCGCGCTCCATCTGAAGTTGGCGCTCGCTTTGCGCGAATTCGGCGCGCATTTGCGCATGTTCCTGCTGCATCTTGGCGTTAGTCGCCGCCAACCGCTGCACTTCCTGGTCGGCTTCGCTTTGATCGAAGCCGGCGAATTTCTTGCCGAAATCATAAGTGGCGCGCGACAGAAAAAGAATCACCAGGGCCAGCGCTATCATAGTCAGCCAGCGCACGTACCACGGCACCGCGGCGCGTACGGCCATCTGCGGCGCCGATATGCCGAACATCCGCTTGAGCCTTTTGATCAAGGCATTAATGCGATCTGCTCCAGCCCCGTCGTCTCCGGCAGGCCGTACATGATGTTCATGTTCTGCACTGCCTGCCCGGCTACGCCCTTGGTCAGATTGTCGATCACCGACAACACCACCGCGATGTCGCCGCCCTGCGGCTGGTGCACGGCGATGCGGCAGATATTCGAGCCGCGCACCGAGCGCGTTTCAGGATGACTGCCCGCCGGCAGCACATCGACAAACGGCTCGTCAGCGAACTTCTGCTCGAACAAATCCTGCAGATCGACCTTGCCCGTCAGCTGCGCGTAAAGCGTCGCGTGTATGCCGCGGATCAGCGGCGTTAAGTGCGGCACGAACACGAGCCGCGCCGCGCGCCCGGCCATCGCGTTCAACCCCTGGGAAATTTCGGGATGGTGGCGATGGCCTGAAACGCCGTAGGCCTTGAAGTTGTCCGATGCTTCGGCAAACAAGGTATGTACTTCGGCCTTGCGTCCGGCGCCGCTCACACCCGACTTTGCGTCCGCAATCAAATGCTCTAGATCGACCTTGCCGCTTTTCAACAGCGGCAGAAAACCCAGCTGCACGGCAGTTGGATAGCAACCGGGGTTCGCGACAATGCGCGCGCCCTTGATCTGCTCGCGATTTACCTCGGGCAGTCCGTAGACAGCTTCCGCTATCAGTTCGGGACAGGCGTGCTTGGTTGCGTACCATTTTTCCCAGGTCGCGACGTCCTTGATGCGGAAATCTGCCGCGATGTCGATGATCCTGACGCCCGCATCGAACAGTGTGCGCGCCTGCTGCATGGCGACGCCGTTGGGCGTGGCAAAAAACACGACGTCGCACTGCTTCAACGCCGTGTCCGAAGGCGCGCTGAAATCGAGATCGACGTGGCCGCGCAGGTTCGGAAACATGGCAGCCACCGGCGTGCCCGCTTCCTGCCGCGACGTGATGACCTTCAGTTCGCAGTGTTGATGCTGCGCGAGCAGGCGCAGCAATTCGACCCCGGTATAGCCGGTGCCGCCGACAACTCCGACCTTAAGGATTTTTTGATCAGCCATTCCCGTCACCTGCGCGCGACATCAAGCGGTCGCGCTTATTGTAAGTTACAAACGAAAAAGCCGCCCCCAGGCGGCTTTGACGGCCGAAACCAACGGTCAACGTTTCGAGAACTGTTTGCGGCGTCGCGCTTTGCGCAAACCGACTTTTTTGCGCTCGACTTCGCGCGCATCGCGCGTGACGAGCCCGGCCTTCTTCAGGACCGGCTTCAGGGCCGCATCGAATTCGATCAGCGCGCGCGTAATGCCGTGGCGTACTGCACCCGCCTGCCCGGATTCACCGCCGCCCTCGACGTTGACCATGATGTCGAACGAGCCGAGTTTGTCGGTCAGCACCAGCGGCTGGCGCACGATCATGCGTCCGGTTTCGCGCGAGAAAAACACATCGACCGGTTTGTCATTGACGACGATGTCGCCTTTGCCCGGTTTGATGAAAACACGCGCGACCGCGCTTTTGCGGCGGCCGGTGCCGTAGTTGTAATTCGGTTGCTTGGCTAGCATGGAATCAGGCCCTTATTTCAAGAGGTTTCGGCAGTTGCGCCGCATGCGGATGTTCGGTCCCCGCATAGACCTTCAGTTTTTTCAGCATCGCGTAGCCGAGCGGCCCCTTGGGCAGCATGCCTTTGACCGCCATCTCGAGCACGCGGCGCGGGTGGCGCGCCTGCAGCTTTTCAAAATTGGTGGTGTAGATGCCGCCCGGATAGGTGCTGTGCCGGTGATAGAGCTTGGTGCGCGCCTTGCTGCCCGTCACGCGCAGCTTATCGACGTTGACGACCACGATATAATCGCCGGTATCAACATGAGGCGTGAATTCCGGCTTGTGCTTGCCGCGCAAGCGATGCGCCAGCGTCGCCGCCAGCCGGCCGAGCACTTTGTCCTGAGCATCGACCACATACCAGTCGTGCGTAATTTCGTGGGCTTTCGCCGTAAATGTTTTCATAACCGAACCCGCTGCCTTGCCTTGTTGTCGCGTTGGAAATGTCGTTAGAAACGACAGAAAGCTTTGGATTATATGGCAAAAATCGGCTCTCTGTCAAACCTGCTAATTGGCCTGAAAACAGGCGCCTATGCGGCCTCCCGCCCTTCGGCGCCCCCGCAATCCCCGCCTGGAAGGATGACGGCGCCGCCGGTTTGATCCGGCCGGGCAGTTTGGGGAACATTGGGTATCGTTTAAGATCGCTACAAACCATTAAGGAAACAGCATGAAAGCCAGGATCAAGTGGGTTGAGGACGTGTGTTTCGTCGGCGAATCGGGCAGCGGCCACGCCATCGTGATGGACGGCGCGCCCGAGGGCGGCGGGCGCAACCTCGGCATGCGGCCGATGGAAACCGTGCTGATCGGCACCGGCGCGTGCACTGCTTATGACGTGGTGCATATCCTGAAGAAGTCGCGCGCGGCGATTTCCGATTGCGTGGTCGAGATCGCCTCCGAGCGCGCGGAAGAAGATCCGAAGGTCTTCACCAAGATCCATTTTCATTTCGTGGTGAGCGGCAAGAGCCTTAAACCACAGCAGGTCGAACGCGCGATTCATTTGTCCGCGGAAAAATATTGCTCCGCGTCCATCATGCTGGCAAAAACCGCCGCGATCACGCATGACTTCGAAATCAGGGAAAGCTGACGATGGAACACCTCGAACCTAAGCAGGCTTACGCGCTGCTGCAGAAAAATCCCGACGCGATTTTCATCGACTGCCGCAGCGAGATGGAGTATCTGTTCGTCGGCCATCCATCCGGCGCGATCCACGTCGCCTGGAACGACGGTCCCAACTGGGACATCAACCCCGATTTCGTCGCGCACGTGAAAAAAGCCACCAGCGTCAACCGCCCGGTGGTCCTGATCTGCCGCAGCGGCAACCGCTCGCTGGACGCCGGCCGCGCGCTCGAGGAAGCCGGCTTTACCAAGATCTACAACGTGCTGCACGGTTTCGAAGGCGAACTCGACGATAAACATCATCGCGGCGCGAAAACCGGCTGGCGGTTCGACGGCCTGCCGTGGGAACAGTGTTAAGAGCAGGATTCAGGAGTCAGGATTCAGCAATCAACCGCGTGCCGCGTTTTTCTGAATCCCCGCGTCACGCCATGCTGACGCCCAGCAAGCTCCCGATACAGTAAGTCACGCCACCCGCGGCGGCGCCGATCGCCAGCATGCGCGCGCCGCTCTTCCAGGCGCTGCGCCCCGTGAATAGCGACAGCGTTGCGCCCACGGCAAATAGCGCAATTGCCGTCAGCACAATCACCGCCGGCAAAGCCTTGCTACCGGCACCGACAAGGAACGGCAGCAGCGGAATCGAGCCGCCAACGGCAAACGAGGCGAGAGAAGACAATGCCGCGCCCCACGGCGAACCCAGGTCTTCGGGATTCAAGCCGAGTTCTTCACGGGCCAGCGTGTCGAGCGCGCGCTCCGGGTCGGCGATGATCTGCGTCGCCATGCGCAACGCATCTTCCCTCGCCACTCCGCGCGCTTCGTAAATCAATGCCAGCTCCTGCGCTTCTTCCGCGGGATATTCCGCCAGTTCATCGCGCTCGAGTCCGATCTGGTATTCGTACATCTCGCGCTGCGAGCGTACCGACACATATTCGCCGGCCGCCATCGAAAACGCGCCCGCGATCAAACCCGCGGCACCGGTCAACAGTATCGTCGCGCTGCTTGCGTTCGCGCCGGCGACACCCAGGATCAGGCTGGCGTTGGAAATAAGTCCGTCGTTGACGCCAAACACTGCCGCGCGCAGATTGCCGCCACCCGACAGCGCGCTGTGCAGGCCGACATCGTCGAGTTGATGCGAAAGAATCTGGCCGCCACCGCTCGTATAAACCGACATGCCGCGCACTTTCATGGCGGCAAGCACGGTGCGCAGGCGGCGCGGGCCGTGACGCCGCACCAAGCCGGCGACCACGCGCGAGCGAACGTCGGGCAAATACGGCGGCACCACGCCGCCGGCCGCGACCACTTTCTTTTCCCATATATCCGCCTGGCCTTCGGCCTCGCGCGCCAATCCGAGAAACAGTTTTTCCCGCGGCGTGCCGGCCTCGCTTGCGGCCACTATGCGATACAGGTACGCAGCGCGTTTTTCCTCGGTCCAGCTCAGGGTTTCGTGCATGCTCTGGAGTCCTTTTTCGTCATGCGTACATAGCCATACCAGCACGCCAATCCACCCGCCACCAAAGCCGCCATGCCGGCGGCGAGCCCGATCCCCGTGCCGGAAATATGAGGCGACAGCAATCCCGCCGCAAGTCCCGAAAAAAAACTCTGCTGCGCGCCCTGCAAAGACGCGGCGAGCCCGCGGTTGTCCGGAAACAAATCCAGCAGCAGCAAGCTGACGCTGGGCATCGTCAGGGACATACCGATCGCGTAAACCATCACCGGCAGCACCGTCCACGGCAACGCCGGAGGAAACAACAGGTTGTAAGCGAGATTGAACGACGCGGCGCCCAGCATGATGCTATAGCCATACAGGACGGTGCGCCGCGGGGACAACTTGCCGGCGACGCGGCCGGACAGGAATGCGCCGAAAATCACCCCCGAAATGCCTGGCACAAACAGCCATGCAAACTGGCTTTCGCCCAGGCCCAGCAGGTCGTAAATCACGGACGGCGCAGACGCGATATACAAAAAGAACGCAGCGAAATTCAGCGCGATGGCGGAAGACAGCAGGCCGAAGCGCACGCTGCCGAACAGCTTGAAATAATTGATCAGCAGCGGCCGTGCCGCGAACGGCTGGCGTTTTGACGGCGGCAGCGATTCGGCCAGCCGGTAGTAGCAACCCGCGTAAAGCAGCGCAGCGAATAAAGTGAGGAACACGAAAATCGCGCGCCAGCCGAACCATACTTCGAGCCAGCCGCCGATGATGGGCGCAATCGCCGGCGCCAAGCCGAAAATCATGGTCACCATGGCCATCACGCGCTGCGCCTGGTGGCCCGGATAAACGTCTCTTATCATCGCGCGCCCCGCCACCATGCCGGTGCCCGCCGACATGCCCTGCAGCGCGCGGAACAACAGCAGTTGCGGCAGGCTTTGCGCCAACGCGCAGCCGACCGATGCCACGGTAAAAACCACGAGCCCCGCCAGAATGACCGGACGCCGGCCGAACGAATCCGTCAGCGCGCCGTGAAACAACATCATGAAGGAAAATGGAATCAAATACGCCGTCAGGGTCTGCTGGATCTCCAGCGTCGTCGCGTCGAGCGAACGCGCCATCGCCGGAAACGACGGCATGTAGGTATCAATGGCGAACGGACCGAGCGTGGCGAGGCCGGCCAGCATCGCGGCCAAAATGAGCGTGGCGCGGTCGGCTTGTTGCTGCGCGGTCATGCCCGACACGGGCACACCGGCATTTGCGACGGATTCATGCGTCGATTATAGACGCGCGACCCGGCGCTTGATGCGCGCGCCGGATCAGCCGCGGTCGAAACGCCGAAACTGAATTGCTTCGGCGATATGCGCGCCGGCAATCGGTTGCTCGCCGGCGAGATCGGCGATGGTACGCGCCACCTTCAACACGCGATGATAGGCGCGCGCGGACAAACCAAGGCGGCTGATCGCCTGCTTGAGCAGCATCGCGCCGGCAGCATCAGGCACGCAAATGCGGTCGATTTCACGCGTCGATAATTTTGCATTCGGCTTGCCCTGGCGCTCGTGCTGGCGAGCGTAGGCGGCTTCCACGCGTGCGCGCACGATGTCGCTGGGTTCACCGCCAGCCGTGCGCACCAGATCGTTTTCCGCCACCGCGGGCACTTCAATCTGCACATCTATGCGATCGACCAGCGGCCCGGATATCCTGTTGCGATAGCGCGCAATCTGGTCGGGCGTGCAGCGGCACTTGCCGCTGTAGTGTCCGAGATATCCACACGGACAAGGATTCATTGCCGCGACGAGCTGAAACTCCGCGGGGAACTCCGCCTGCCGCGCGGCACGCGATACCGTCACGCGACCCGATTCAAGTGGCTGGCGCAATACTTCGAGCACGTTGCGGTTGAATTCGGGCAGTTCGTCGAGAAATAGCACGCCATGCATGGCAAGCGAAATTTCGCCGGGCCGCGGATTGCTGCCGCCGCCGACAAGAGCAACGCCGGAAGCCGTGTGATGCGGCGCGCGAAACGGGCGCCGCCGCCAGTTGCGCACGTCGAACCCGGCGCTGCCGAGCGATTGCAGCGCCGCCGAACAAAGCGCTTCCTGCTGCGTCATCGGCGGCAAGATGCCCGAGAGCCGGGTCGCCAGCATCGTCTTGCCGGCACCCGGCGGCCCGACCATGATCAGGCTATGCTCGCCCGCCGCGGTAATTTCGAGTGCGCGCTTGGCGTGTGCCTGACCTTTGACGTCGGCGAGATCGGGGCCAGGATCCGGCGCCGCCACCGGCGCCGCGCGGCATAGCGGCAACAATTCTCGACCCGCGAGATGCGCACACACTTCGAGCACGGTGCGCGCAGCGTACACTTTCGCCCCCTCGACCAAGGCCGCTTCCGGCGCATTCTCGTGCGGCACCACAAATGCGCGGCCATCCCGGCTCGCGCCGCACATCATCGCCAGCGTGCCGCGTATCGGCCGCAGCTCCCCCGTTAACGCAAGCTCGCCCGCAAATTCATACGCGGCGAGATCGCCTGCGGGCACCTGGCCGGATGCCGCGAGTATGCCCAGGGCAATCGGCAAATCGAAGCGCCCGCTTTCTTTCGGCAGGTCGGCCGGCGCCAGATTGACGGTAATGTGCCGCGCCGGAAATTCGAAGCGCGCGTTCTGCAGCGCGGCGCGCACGCGATCCTTCGCCTCTTTGACTTCCGCTTCAGGCAGCCCGACGATGGTGAAACTCGGCAGCCCGTTGGCGAGATGAGTCTCGACCGTCACGAGCGGAGCGTCCATTCCTGCAAGCGAGCGGCTATACAGCACGGCGAGCGACATTGGCGACCGGCCAAAACCCCGGGTTCATGGTTGCGATAAGCGCTTAACGCGGCGCAACCACAGAGGTATTTAGGCCTTAAGTCATAGCCGGGCACACGCGCGGCGGCGCCACATAAACTACCTGCGTCAGCTCGTGCCCTTCTTGTCCAACTCGGTCAGCCTGGTTTCCAGGGCAACGAGTTTTTCGCGCGTGCGCGCGAGCAGTTCGGTCTGCACGTCGAATTCATGCCGCGTGACCAGATCGAGCCGCGCGAACATCGCCGCGAGCATCGCCCGCATATTCGTTTCAATATCCCGCGCGGGGGTGTTGGCCAGGATCTCCCTGACTTTGGCGCTGACTTCATCAATGAATGGCTGTTTGAGCACCGCTGCACTCCAAAGAACTGAACGATTATTCGGCCGTTTAATTTACCACCGCGCCGGGCCCGTAATCCGGCGCTGCGACGCGGGAGAATAACAAAACCCATGCGTCGCGCCCGCCATGCCGCGTCGCAAAATGTGGCAAGCCCCAAATTGGTGCGCGACTATACGTTACGCCTCATCTCAGTGCGGTAAATTCCGGCTTCGTGAATTAATTGTGCTACTTTATTCAAAAAAATCAAAAGTTTAGATATTGGCACGATACATGCTGATAGCGCTCCCCGTAATGCGACAAATTTGTTAACAATCGAAAGGGATGAACATGTTCAAGAAAACTCTTAAGGCCGGCGCGCTTGCTGCAGCAATCGCCCTGCCTGGCCTGGCCTTCGGGCAGGCAGCACCGGCAGCCGACGCGAAACCGGCGGAACCCAAGCCTGCCTACACGCTGACGGGCAACGTCGGAATATTCAGTCAATACATATTCCGCGGAATGACCCAAACCGGGCGCAAACCCGCGTTGCAGGGCGGGTTCGATTTTGCTCACGAGTCCGGCTTCTACCTCGGCACCTGGGGTTCGAACATCAGCTGGCTGAAGGAGAACACCACCACTGCGGCTGGCGCGGTGAGCGGCACCTATGGCGAAGGCGGCAGCCTGGAACTGGATTTCTACGGCGGCTACAAGTGGAGCCTGCCGCATGATTTCGTGATCGACGTCGGCGGTCTTTACTACTGGTACCCGGGCAACATCAATCCGGCCGCGCAATTGGCTGCCGCACCCAACAGCGTGCCGAAGGGTGATACGTTTGAGCTGTACATCGCGCCGAGCTGGAAGTGGGTCACGTTCAAATATTCGCGCAGCATGCTCGACCATACGTTTGCGGTGACGAACTCTAAAGGCACGGGTTATTTTGAACTGAACGCCAACCCGCCGATCGGCGACACCGGCCTCACCGTCAACCTGCACGTCGGCTATCAAAAGTTTACCGGCACCGATCCGCGCAACGCAGCAGTTGGCGGCGCCGCACGCAGCAACGACAGCGTCGCGAGCTACAAGGATTACAAAGTCGGCCTGAGCTATGCGCTGCCCAAAGATTTCACGGTCGGCGCGTTCTGGAGCAAGGCCGCCGGCGCGGACGTTTGCGGATACGGCGCATATACCCAATCCGGACTCGGCTGCGCGTCCGGCCCTTACCCGAGCAATCTCGCCAAGAGCACGGGCACGGTGTTCGTCCAAAAAACTTTCTAACAGCTGCAACGCAGGGCCGGCATTGCCGGCCCCATTTCTCGGGGAATAACAATGAAACTAGTCACTGCAATCATCAAGCCGTTCAAGCTTGACGAAGTGAGGGAGGCACTGTCCGCAATCGGCGTGCAGGGCATCACCGTCACGGAAGTCAAAGGCTTCGGACGGCAAAAAGGCCATACCGAGCTGTATCGTGGCGCGGAGTACGTGGTGGACTTCCTGCCCAAGGTAAAAATCGAGGCCGCGATCAAAAGCGAAATGCTTGATCAGGTAGTAGAAGCGATCGAAAAATCCGCCAACACCGGCAAGATCGGCGACGGCAAGATTTTCGTGTTCGAACTCGAACAGGTTTACCGCATACGCACCGGCGAGACCGGCGCGGACGCGCTATAAGGGAGAACCAGAAAATGAAACGTCTACTAACCGTGCTCGCGCTGGTCGGCGCATTCAGCTTCGGCACCGCAATGCCCGTCGTCGCGCAGGACAAGGCGGCGGAAAAGCCTGCTGCTGAAGCGCCCAAGGCCGAGGAGAAAAAAGACGCCGCACCGGCTCCTGCAGCCGCGCCCGCGGCAGCGGCTGCCGCAGTCGCAGCCCCCGCGCCGACACCCAACAAAGGCGACACCGCGTGGATGCTGACCTGTACGGCATTCGTGCTGCTGATGAGCGTGCCGGCACTGGCGCTCTTCTACGGCGGACTCGTGCGCAGCAAGAACATGCTATCGGTTCTGATGCAGGTTTTCGTAACTTTCTCGCTGATCACAGTACTGTGGTGCATTTATGGTTACAGCGTAGCGTTCACTGAAGGTAACGCATTTTTTGGCGGATTCGACCGGCTGTTTCTGAACGGTACATTCGATGCATCGAAAGGCGAGTTCTCTATGGCGGCGACCTTCAGCAAGGCCACTCCGCTTTACGAACTTGTATTCGTAGCGTTCCAGGCGACCTTTGCCGCGATCACCTGCTGCCTGATCCTCGGTTCGGTGGTCGAGCGCATGAAGTTCTCCGCTGTGCTGATCTTCATGGTGATCTGGTTCACGTTCAGCTACCTGCCTGTCGCCCACATGGTGTGGTTCTGGATGGGCCCCGATGCGTATACCGCAGCCAACTTGGTCGACCAGATGAATTCCAAAGCCGGCTTGCTCTGGCAGTGGGGCGCGCTCGACTTCGCGGGTGGCACCGTGGTGCATATCAACGCCGGTGTTGCCGGTCTGGTCGGCGCCTTTGTTCTGGGCAAACGCATCGGCTACGGCAAGGAAGCCATGAGTCCACACAACCTCACCATGACCATGATCGGCGCGGCCATGCTGTGGTTCGGCTGGTTCGGCTTCAACGCGGGTTCCGCGTACGAAGCGAACGGCTCAGCTGCGCTTGCCTTCATGAATACTTTCCTCGCCACCGCCTGCGCTGTGTTGACCTGGATATTCGGCGAGTGGATTTTCAAGGGCAAACCTTCAATGCTGGGCGCTGCCTCGGGCGCGGTTGCGGGCCTGGTTGCGATCACGCCAGCTGCCGGAAACGTCGGCATCGCCGGCGCGTTTGTCATTGGCTCTGCAGCCGGCCTGATCTGCCTGTGGGGAGTCACCGGCCTCAAGAAAATGCTCGGCGCGGACGATGCCCTCGATGTGTTTGGCGTGCATGCCGTCGGCGGCATCATGGGTGCGTTGCTGACCGGCGTGTTCAATTCGCCGGCGTTAGGCGGACCCGGCTTCTACAACAACTGGTTCGAAATGAAGCCAGGCTACGGAAGCATCGTCGATCAGTTATGGGTACAGGCGCAGACGGTAGGTGTAGTCATCGTCTGGACCGCGGTGGTGGCATTCATCGCGTTCAAGATTGCCGACATCATCGTCGGACTGCGCGTTACCGAAGAAGTAGAACGCGAAGGGCTCGACATCAACGAGCACGGCGAGTCCGCGTATCACATGTAAGAAATCATGCAACAAATCAAATGGGCGCCCGCGGGCGCCCATTTTTTTGCCTGTTGCAGAACTACGCAAGGCGACGAAATTAGCCGATGCCCCGGCGCCGCACCGTCAGCTGCGTCGATTGCCAGCCAAGCGCCGTATAGAAAAGATCTGCACTCACATTCTCGCGATCGGCCACCAACTGCATGCGCGTCGCCCCGCGCGCCTTGGCCCATGCCAGCATGAATTCGACCAATTGCTTGCCTATGCCCTGCCGGCGATGGTCGGGGTGCACGACTACGTCTTCGACCCACACCGAGGGTGCGCCCTCGGCCGTCGATATCACGATTTGTCCGCTGGCCATGCCGACGGGCTGACCGCGCTCGTCGCGCGCCACAGCGACGATTTGGCGGTCGCTTCTGGCCGCTTCCGCTACCAGCAGCTCGAAGCCCCTGACCTGCCGCGAAGCGTCCGCGGTAAAGTCGAGTTCGACTTCGAACAAATCGTCCAGCAGCGCCGCCAATTGCGGAATATCCGCGTGCTGCGCAGGTTCGATTATTGGATTCATCAGTGCGGTCTCCCCGGTTTCGCGTCCAGCCTAACATCGGCCGCCCGTCAGCAAGCCTTAGTCCGGACGAACGGCGGTGGCGCGCCGACAAGCGACGGCAATCGCGCGTTGGCGGCGCCGGCGCGACACGGCAGGCGGGTTTGCTACAATAGCCGCCCGGCCAAGCTACGAGCTGCCATGTCCACTGTTCCGCACCTCACCACGGCCCTCACCGGCCCGTTGCTCGATCTTGAGCGCAACATCCTCAAGTCCATGCCCGAGATCGAGCATTGGTTTCGCACCCAATGGCAGGAGCACGCCACGCCGTTCTATGCATCGGTGGATCTGCGCAACAGCGGCTTCAAGCTGGCCCCCGTCGACACCAACCTGTATCCCGGCGGCTTCAACAACCTCAATCCCGAATTCGATGCGCTGTGCGTTCAGGCCACGATGGCGGCAGTCGAAAAAATCTGCCCCGATGCGCGCGGCGTGCTGCTGATACCGGAAAACCACACGCGCAACACGTTTTACCTGCAAAACGTCGTCGCCCTGCAAAAAATCCTGCGCCACGCCGGCATGATAGTACGCATCGGCACCCTGCTGCCGGAAATTACGGCGCCGGCCGACATCGAACTGCCGAACGGCGAAAAACTGCGCCTCGAACCGCTCGAGCGCCACGGCAACCGGCTCAGTATCGACGGGTTCGATCCCTGCGTCGTGCTGCTGAATAACGATTTGTCTGCCGGGCTGCCGGAAATCCTCAAGAACCTCGAGCAGATCGTGCTGCCGCCCTTGCACGCCGGCTGGTACATGCGCCGCAAGTCCAACCACTTCGGCGTATACAAGGAAGTCGCGACCGAATTCGCCAAGGTGCTGGGGATCGATCCGTGGTTCATCAACCCGTATTTCGAGAAATGCGGCAAGATCAATTTCCACGAGCGTAAGGGCGAGGAATGCCTCGAAGGCTATGTGTCCGAGATTCTCACCGACATCCGCACCAAGTACAAGGAATACGGAATTACGCAGGAGCCGTTCGTGATCGTCAAAGCCGACGCCGGCACGTACGGCATGGGCATCATGACCGTCAAGGATCCGTCCGAAGTTCGCGGGCTCAACCGCAAGCAGCGCAACAAGATGGCGGTGGTCAAGGAAGGCCTCGAAGTGCACGAAGTGCTGGTGCAGGAGGGCGTTTACAGTTTCGAAACGGTCAACGCCGCGGTCGCCGAGCCGGTCGTCTACATGATCGATCATTTCGTCGTCGGTGGCTTTTATCGCGTGCATTCGAGCCGCGGCCAGGACCAGAGCCTCAACGCGCCGGGCATGCAGTTCGCCCCGCTCGCTTTCGAAAAACCGTGCTACTCGCCCGATCTTGACGATCCGGACTGTCCGCCGAACCGCTTCTATGCGTACGGCGTTATCGCGCGGCTGGCGCTGGTCGCAGCAGCCCTGGAACTCGAGCAGACCGACCCGGCGTTCGACGCCCGCTCGAATGCCCCGGTGCGCGCGGTCGAGGGCTGATCCCGCCCATTCCGCGTCCATGAAGATCGCATTCATTGTCGACCCGCTCGACGAGTTCAAGATATACAAGGATTCGACATTCGCGATGATGCGCGAAGCCGCCGCGCGCAAACACGAGCTCTACGCGATGCAGCAGCAAGATGTCGTCTGGCACAGCGGCGCTGTCACCGCCCACGCGCAACGACTGCACCTTACCGGCGAACCTGACGCGTGGTATCGCGTTGACCCGGTGCAGGCCGCGCCGCTCAAGGATTTCGACGCGGTGCTGATGCGCAAGGACCCGCCGTTCGACATGGAATACGTGTACAGCACGTATTTGCTGGAACTTGCGCAGGAGCAGGGCGCGCTCGTGTTCAACAATCCGCGCGCCATTCGCGACTGCAACGAGAAGCTGACGATTGCGCGCTTCCCCCAGTTCATCGCGCCGACGCTGGTCACGCGGCACGCGCACCTGATCCATGAATTTCTCGCCGCGCACGGCGATATCATTCTCAAGCCGCTGGACGGCATGGGCGGCACCTCGGTATTCCGCGTGCAGGCCAGCGACCCCAATCTCAACGTAATCATCGAGACCGTCACGCACTACGGGCAGCGCACGATCATGGCGCAGCGCTACATTCCGGCGATCGTCGACGGCGACAAGCGCGTGCTGCTGATTGGCGGCAAGCCCGTGCCGTACGCACTGGCGCGCATCCCGAAACCAGGCGAGACGCGCGGCAACCTCGCCGCGGGCGGCACCGGTGTTGCGCGCGAACTGACGCCGCGCGACCGCGAAATCGCCGAGACGCTCGGTCCGCTGCTGCAGGCCCAGGGCCTGTTGCTGGTCGGGCTCGACGTGATCGGCGACTACCTGACCGAAGTCAATGTGACGAGCCCGACCTGTTTTCAGGAAATCGCCGAGCAGACCGGTTTCAACGTGGCCGGCATGATGCTGGACGCCGTGGAACACGCCGTTGAACGCAGGACGGCGGCGCGCGCCTACGTAGTATAATTTTGGTCATTCGACCACTCCCCGCCCCTGCATGATAGGCATACTCATCATCACCCACGGCACGCTGGGCGAAAGCCTGATTCACTGCGCAAGCCACGTCCTCAACAAGCGGCCGCCGCGCCTGAAGCAACTCGGCGTCACCGCGCAGGACGATCCCGCGCTGCTGCTGCCGCAGGCGCGCGCGCTGGTGAAGGAACTCAACGAAAGCAGCGGCGTGCTGATACTTTCCGATATGTACGGCGGCACGCCGAGCAATCTTGCCTCCAAGCTGGTCGTGCCGGGCAAGATCGAAGCGGTGGCGGGTGTGAACCTGCCGATGCTGATCCGCGTGCTTACCTACCGCGACCGCGACCTGCAAACCATCGTCACCAAAGCGATCAGCGGCGGCTGCGAAGGCGTGACCCGCGTGCCCGTGTTCAAGCTTCACAATGCTGCAACGGGAAGCTGAAATCATCAACAAGCTGGGCCTGCACGCGCGCGCGTCGGCCAAGCTCACGCAGCTGGCAGGCCAGTTCGCGAGCGAGATCTGGGTCGCGCGCAACGGCCGGCGCGTCAACGCCAAAAGCATCATGGGCGTCATGATGCTGGCCGCGGCCAAAGGCACCACCATCAATATCGAGACCGATGGTCCGGATGAAGAGGCCGCGATGACGGCATTGACCGGGCTGATTGCCGATTATTTTGGAGAAGGCGAATAACTCCGAGAGGAGGGAGGAGAGAGATGAAAGGCGTGAAAAACCTGACAGCATTAAGGCCCTGGGCCGCCTCACGCCTCACGCCTCACGCCTCTCCCGCGCCAGCGCAATGAGCTTTACCCTGCACGGCATTCCGGTATCCGGCGGCATCGCCATCGGACACGCGCACCTGGTGTCCCATGCCCGGCTCGAGGTCGCGCATTACGTGGTGCCGCAAGCCCAGATCGCCGAGGAATTGACGCGCTTCGACGCTGCCCTGACGACGGTGCGCGCCGAACTGGAGGAATTGCGCACGCAGATTCCGGCCAATGCGCCGCAGGAGTTCGACGCCTTCCTCAACCTGCACCTGATGATACTGAACGACACGACGCTGTCGAAAGCGCCGCGCGAAATCATCGCAGCCGAACAGTGCAATGCCGAATGGGCGCTGAAAGTGCAGCTCGACGCGCTGCTCGACCAGTTCGACCAGATCGAAGACGGCTATCTGCGCGAGCGCAAAGCCGACGTCATCCAGGTCGTCGAACGCCTGATGAAAGTACTGTTCGGCCAACCCGGCTACACGCCACCGGAGCGCGCGGGCGACGAACAAAACCTGATCCTGGTCGCGCACGACCTGTCGCCGGCAGACGTGATCCAGTTCAAACAGCACCAGTTCGCGAGCTTCATCACCGATCTGGGTGGCACCACATCGCACACCGCGATCGTCGCCCGCAGCCTCAACATCCCGTCGATCGTCGCGTTGCACCACGCGCGCCAGCTGATCCGCGAAAACGAACTGATGATCGTCGACGGCACGCAGGGCGTGGTTATCGTCGATCCCGATCCGCAGGCGCTGGCCGAATACAAGCTGCGGCAGCATCAATGGGAGCTCGAACGGCAAAAGCTCAAACGCCTGCGCGACACCCGCGCGGCCACTCTCGACGAGATCGAAATCGAGCTGCAGGCCAACATCGAGCTGCCGGACGACATCGCGGACGTGCGCGAAAACGGGGCGACCGGCGTCGGTCTCTTTCGCACCGAGTTCCTGTTCCTGAACCGCGACAACCTGCCCGACGAGGACGAGCAGTTCGAGGCCTACCGGCGCGTGGTGCGCGAAATGGAGGGCCTGCCTGTCACCATCCGCACCTACGACCTCGGTGCCGACAAGCAGATCAACGGCTCCGTATCGACGGGCACCAATCCGGCGCTGGGCCTGCGCGCGATCAGGCTTTCGCTGACCGAACCGCAAATGTTTCTGGCGCAACTGCGCGCGCTGCTGCGCGCCTCGCATTACGGCAAGCTGAAGATCCTCATCCCGATGCTGATGAGCGCGCCGGAAATCGCGCAAACGCTGGGCCACATCGCGCAGGCCAAGCAGATGCTCAAAGACAAGTTCATTCCGTTCGATCAAAAAATCGAGGTCGGCGGCATGATCGAGATCCCGGCGGCGGCGCTGGCGATCAACACGTTCATCAACAAACTCGACTTCCTTTCGATCGGCACCAACGACCTTATCCAGTACACGCTGGCGATCGACCGCACCGATGATACCGTCTCCCACCTCTACGATCCGCTGCATCCGGCAGTGCTGAACCTCGTCGCGCACATCATCAAAGCCTGCAACAAGGCCGGCAAGCCAATCGCCCTGTGCGGCGAGATGGCGGGCGACGTACAGCTGACGCGCCTCCTGCTCGGTTTTGGACTGCGCCAATTGTCGATGCATCCGGCGCGCCTGCTCGAAGTCAAGCAGCAGGTGTTGAGAACCAGGCTGCGCGACATCGTGCCCCAGGTCGGCAAGATGCTGCGCGCGGACGACCCGGACAAGCTCCGCGCGATGCTGGCGCGCCTGAACGCATAAGCCCTGCGACGCCAGCACCTCAAGGCGGGCTGCCTGCTTAACGCTTATTTGACAACTCCAGCCGTGAGGCTGTAAGGTTATGACAGTTTTCGTGCGCCGATTTGAGTTCAGCTTGCGGGCGCCTAATAAATCCGGCTAAAGAGAAGGACAACCCGGGACTAGCGCAAGCGGACCGGGTTTTTTCGTTTATGGACAACACGGCAGATCCACATTCGGTAGGGGCGGTCACTCCGCGCCTTGCGAAATTTACCGCGCCGCTCGTGCTCGCGAGCGGCGCGACGCTCGCCGGCTATGAACTTGCGTTTGAAACGTACGGCACGCTCAATGCCGACAAATCGAACGCAGTGCTGGTTTGTCATGCGTTGAACGCTTCGCATCACGTGGCCGGCTACTACGCCGACGATCCGAAGAACGTCGGCTGGTGGGACAACCTGATTGGCCCCGGCAAGCCGCTCGACACCAATCGCTTTTGCGTGATCGGCGTCAACAATCTCGGCGGCTGCTTTGGTTCCACCGGCCCGTCGTCGCCCAATCCGGCAACGGGCAAACCATGGGGCGCGGATTTTCCGCTGGTCACGGTGGAAGACTGGGTCACCACCCAGGCGCGGCTCGCCGATCAACTCGGCATCCGGCGCTTTGCCGCGGTCTTGGGCGGCAGCCTCGGCGCGATGCAGGCGCTGTCATGGACCATTCAATATCCCGAACGCCTCGGTCATGCGCTGGTAATCGCGTGCGCGCCGAATTTGTCGGCGCAGAATATTGCGTTCAACGAAGTCGCGCGCCAGGCCATCATCACCGATCCCGATTTTCACGGCGGGCACTATTACGAGCACAACACGCGGCCGACCCGCGGCTTGCGGGTCGCGCGCATGGTCGGCCACATCACTTACCTGTCGGACGACGAGATGGCCAGCAAGTTTGGGCGCCAGCTGCGCCACGGCAAGCTCAATTACTCGTTCGGCGTCGAATTCGAAATCGAGTCCTACCTGCGCCACCAAGCCGATAAATTTTCGGACTATTTCGATGCCAATACCTATCTGCGCATCACCAAGGCGCTCGACTACTTCGACCCGGCCGCGGCGCATGGCGGCAACCTGAGCCTTGCGCTGGAGCCCGCGACGGCAAGCTTTCTGGTGGTCTCGTTTACCACCGACTGGCGTTTTTCGCCCGAGCGCTCGCGCGAAATCATCAAGGCGCTGCTCGACAACCGGCGCGACGTGACTTACGCCGAGATCGAAGCGCCCCACGGCCACGATGCTTTCCTGCTCGACGATGCACGCTACCACCGTCTGGTTGCCGCTTACTTCGAGCGCATCGCTGCGGGGTTGACCGCATGAATACCAACGCGATGCAGCGCGCCGATTTTGCAGCGATCGCCAACTGGATCAAATCCGGCGCCCGTGTTTTGGATCTTGGTTGCGGCGACGGCACGCTGTTGCGCTTTCTCGCCGAGCAGCGCGACACCATAGGCTATGGCGTGGAGATCGACGACGACGGCGTGCTGGCATGCGCCAGAAACGGCGTTAACGTAATCCAGGGCGATATGGAACGCGGACTGTCTTCGTTCGCGGACGATTCTTTCGACTACGTGATCCTCTCGCAAACGCTGCAGGCGGTGCGCAGCAGCGAAAATGTCGTGCGTGAAATGCTGCGTGTCGGCCGCCAGGGCATAGTTACCTTTCCGAACTTCGGCTACTGGCGTAACCGGCTGCAGGTCATGTTCGGCAACATGCCGGTATCAGACAACCTGCCGTATGCCTGGTTCGATACGCCAAACATCCATCTGTGCACGACCACCGACTTCGAAAGTTTTTGCGGTACGCACGGCGTGCGCATTCTCGAACGCATCGTGATGACTCACGGCAAAGCCGTTACGGTAATACCGAACCTGCTCGGCAGCCTCGCGGTGTATCGCTTCGAGCGCGCCTAGGGTGGCCGAACCACCTTCCACCCGCGGCGACTGGCGCCAGGCGCTCTTCAACCGGCGCATGCTGATCTGCGTGTTCACCGGCTTCAGTTCGGGCCTGCCGCTGTATATCCTGCTTTCCCTGTTACCGGCATGGCTGCGCTCCGAGCACGTCGATCTGCGCGCCATCGGCTTGTTCGCGCTGGTGCAGTTTCCGTTCAACTGGAAGTTTTTGTGGTCGCCGCTGCTCGACCGCTACGCGCTGCCCGCGCTCGGCCGCCGGCGCGGCTGGATTCTCACGTCGCAAATCGCGCTGCTGATTGCATTGCCCGTGTTCGGCGCGCTCGACCCGCAATTCGATTTGTTGGCGATTGCGCTGCTGGCGATGGGCGTCGCGTTTTTCAGCGCGACCCAGGACATCGTGCTGGACGCTTACCGGCGCGAGATTCTCTCCGACACCGAGCTTGGCCTCGGCAGCTCGATCCACGTCAACGCGTACCGTATCGCCGGCCTGGTGCCGGGTTCGCTGTCGCTGATCCTCGCCGACATCCTGCCGTGGAGCAGCGTTTTCTTCATCACCGCGCTTTTCATGCTGCCGGGCATCGTCATGACGCTCACGGTGAACGAACCGGCAATCGCCGGCACGTTGCCGCGCTCGCTGCGCGACGCGGTAGTCGAACCGTTCCGCGAATTTATCTCGCGCGCCGGCCTGCGCCCGGCGCTGCTCATGCTGGCATTCATGGTGCTCTATAAATTGGGCGACAGCATGGCCACTGCGCTGGCGACGCCGTTTTATCTCGACATGGGATTCACCAAGACCGAAATCGGCCTGATCGCCAAGCACGCGGGCTTGTGGCCGAGCGTAATCGGCGGACTGATCGGCGGCATCTGGATGATAAAACTCGGCATCAACCGCGCACTGTGGCTGTTCGGCGTGGTGCAACTGGTGTCGATACTCGGCTTTGCTTTACTGACCCAGTTTCCGCAAGACCGCGTTGTGCTCGCGATCGCAATCAGTTTCGAGGCTCTCGGCGTCGGGCTGGGCACCGTCGCATTCGTCGCCTACATTGCCCGCGCAACGCACCCGCTTTACACCGCCACTCAGTTCGCGTTGTTCACGAGCCTGGCCGCAGCGCCCCGTGTAGTCATCAACTCGGTGACCGGCGTGCTGGTCGAACAGACAGGTTGGCTGAATTTTTTCTTCATTTGCACGCTGCTGGCTGTGCCCGGCATGCTGCTGCTGCCCAAAGTGGCGCCGTGGAATGGCGACCAGCCCGCGCCGCGGAGCGCGGCAAACCCGCCATAGACTGCGCCTGTTATTTTGCCGGTTCTTTTTTGCCGAACAGATTGCCGATAGCCTGACCGGCTTTTGCGCCCAGCCCGGTGCCAACGCCCGGCAGCAGCACGGTACCGATTGCCGCGCCGGCCATCGCCGCTGTCGTTGGGTAAAGCAAGGGCGAATGGACCGTGCCCGCGACGTTGAGTGGAATCCCTGTGCTGGCGCCCAGCGCTTTGACCTGTGCGTTTACGCGTCCTGACAACTCCTGCTTGGGCGAAATATTCACGTTGCCATCCGCAGCCAGCGCTCCCGAAGAGATCTTGAGCTGCGTAAATTGATGCGCACCGCGGTCCCTGACGAGATGGCCGGACAGCTGATCGAACTTGGTCTCGCCGCCGCCGGTATCCTTCTTGATCAGGCTGGTCGCCGACTTAACGATATCGACGCCGTGCAGGACGCCGTTCTGCACGTCAAAAGGCGTCTCCAGGTGCAGCGCGTTCAATATCTGACCGGCATCGGCCGCCGCCGCTGAGAACACCGGCTTCGCGCTGAGCCTTCCGCTCATGTTGGTGCCCGGCGAGACCAGCGGCACCAGGGTTTTGAGTTCAACCTGATTGATGTCGAAGTTGCCCTTGACCTGCAGCCCTTTCTGCCACACCGCGGTCGCCTTGCCGTTCACTGTGCCGCCGTACAGCTTGGCAGAAATGTGGCTGAAATCCGCGTTGGTGAGCGTTGCAACGCCTTTAATGATGAGCTCGTCGAATTCGATCACCGGTCCGACCGGCGACTTCCAGGATTTCGCCGCGACGTCGATCAGGTAATTCGACTTGTCGGGCTTGACCGACGCCTTGAGTTTGCCGTCCTGCGTGGCAAACAACGCGTCGACCGGTTCGCCCTTGCTGTCGAGGTTCACCCGCGCGTCGAACGGACCAAAACTCGACTTGTCGAATTTGACCAGCACGTCATCGAGACGGATGCTTTCGATTCTGGCGAGCGGCGGTTGCCCGGGCGTTTTTTCACCGTCCACCTTGCTCCATGCGGGGATTTTGTCGATCGCCTTCTGCGTCAACACCAGCGACTTGAGTTCGATGGACTTGATGATTTTCGTGGCCGCGAAGAGCGAAAACAACGCAGGCGTCACAGTGACTTTGCCGAGCTTGATGTCTTCGGTCTTGCCGACCGTGATGCCGTCGATGGTCAGATGCGGCAGCGGCAGCACGCCGAACCTGATGCTCCTGATCATTACCGGCTCCTTCAGCCTGGCCGAAGCTTCTTTTTCAATGCGCGGAATATAATCGTCCAGCGTAACGAACAACGGCACGGCCGCCGCAACTGCGAGCAGCACTCCCAGCGCGATCAAGCTGCGTTTAAGCCATTTCATATCAGTATCCGGAGAACTGCAGGGCAATCAGCAGGGACTCATCGCCTGGCGCGCGCAACCTGCAGCGGGTAAGACGACGCAGATTATCATGATACATTGGGTTTTAGCTTGATTAAGGCCTGCGCTACGGCGAAGGCATGCTGCAAATGAAGTCCGGCGCGACCAAAAAAATATTCTGGCACGGCCCGTCCATCGGTTTTGACGTGGGCGGCAATGCCTCCAAAGTTTTCATACTGGTTTACCACCTGCCCAACACCGAAAAAATCTTCATGCGCTTCCCGGCAGTGGACGGCAGCCTTTACTACGTGGGCGGGGCCGGCATCAACTATCAGAAGCGCGACAAGATCGTGCTCGCACCCATCCGCCTGGGCGTCGGCCTGCGCGCCGGTGCGAGCGTTGGCTATATGCACTACACCAGGAAAAAGACGATCAATCCGTTCTGAGCGCCGGGCACGCCGGACGGTTGAGTGCCCGACCTGTTAAAGCAACGCCCCGCGCGCGGTGATCGGCCATAGCGCCTCGACGCGGCCGTTGCGCATGCACACGAACCAGTCGTAAAGATTGACCGTCGGGTCGCAATGTCCGGGTATGAGTTTCAGCTTGTCGCCGACCTTGAAGCGCGTCGCCCCCCTGCTCTGCAGCACGCCGTGTTCGTCCGACGCTTTCACGTAATCGACGTCCGCATAATCGGCGACGCGCGGCATGCCTGAGTCGATGCTCGACGCCTTGAGGCCGGCATCGACGACCACGCGCTCCGGCGCGGGCGCGCTCATCACCGTCGTCCACACGAACAGGCTGTGCTCGAACTGCGGGATGCCGCTTTCGGTCCATTCGTTCTTCGCGTAATCGGCATCCATGAATATGTACGAGCCTGCCTGCAGCTCGTGATAAACACTGCTCGCCGCCTCGAACATATAACTGCCGGTGCCGGCGCCCGTCACGTAATCGCAGGCAATCCCCGCTTCGCCCAACAGGCGGGTCGTCGCGCGCACGTGCCCGACCGCGCGCGAGATTGCATCGCGCCGCTCATCGACTTTGCGGATGTGCTGTGCCGACCCTTGGTACGCCTGCAATCCGGCGAACCGCAGATTGCCGCTGGCGGTAATTTGTTGCGCAAGTGCGACGGCCGGCGCGCCGGGCTGCACGCCGCAGCGGCCGGCGCCGACGTCGACTTCGACCAGCACATCGAGCTTGACGCCCGCCGCCCGCGCCGCGGCGTCGAGTGTCGTGACGTTACCCGCATCGTCGGCACACACCGCGACATGCGCGCGCTTGTTAAGCTCTGCGAGCAATTTGACTTTGGCCGCGCCAACGACTTCGTTCGCGATCAGAATGTCCTTGACGCCACCGGCGATGAGCGCCTCGGCTTCGCTGACTTTCTGCACGCAGACGCCGGCCGCGCCGAGCGCGATCTGCCGCAACGCGATTTCCGGGCACTTGTGACTTTTCGCGTGCGGCCGCAAGCGTATGCTCCTGCCATGCAACGAATCCGGCAGGCGCTTCAAATTGCGCTCGAACTCATCGAGTTCGAGCATCAGGCAGGGCGTATCTACTTCGGCAAGCGGCATGCCGATTGCAGCGGCGGGACGGAAACTCATAGAGACCTCAGAGCTTGTAGTCGTAATCGATGATCAGGGGCGCGTGATCGGAGTAGCGCTCGTCTTTGTAGATTTTCACTTTTTTCGCGCACGCGGCGATGACGGGGGTCGCGACCTGGTAGTCGATGCGCCATCCGACATTTTTTGCCCACGCCTGGCCGCGGTTCGACCACCACGTATATTGTTCCTCGCGCTGGTCAATGCAGCGAAACACGTCGACATATTTCAGTTCGTCATATATTTTAGTCAGCCACTCGCGCTCCTCGGGCAAAAAACCCGAGTTCTTGCGGTTGCCGCGCCAGTTCTTGAGATCGATTTCCTTGTGTGCGATGTTCCAGTCGCCGCACAGGATGATTTCACGCCCTTCCTTCATGAGACGCGTCATATGCGGATAAAACTCCGCCATGAAGCGGAACTTCGACTGCTGGCGGTGCTCGCCGGCCGAACCCGACGGCAGATAAAGAGAAATTACCGAGAGCTTGCCGAAATCGGCGCGCACGTAGCGGCCTTCCGCGTCGAACTCGCGCACGCCTATGCCCTCGCTCACGCGGTCGGGTTTCACTTTCGAATAAAGACCGACGCCGCTATAGCCTTTTTTCTCGGCGTAGTGGAAATGGCCGTGAAAGCCGTGCGGAGCGAGCATTTCCGCCGTCATGTCCGCAGCCTGTGCTTTCAGCTCCTGCACGCAGACGATGTCAGCCTTCTGGCGCGCGAGCCAGCGCAAGAAACCTTTGGAAGTCGCCGAGCGGATACCGTTGAGATTCGCAGTGATTACGCGTAACATAATGTTTATGAAACGTTAATGTAGGGTGCTCGCAGGATTTTTCATGCCGGACAATTTCAGACAAGACTTCATCCGGTTCGTGGTGGGGCAAAAGGTGCTTTATTTTGGTGAATTCAAAACCAAGGCGGGCCGCTTGTCGCCTTACTTTTTCAATGCCGGATTGTTTTACGATGGCCAGTCGCTGAAACAGCTCGCGCAATTTTACGCGAAAGCCATACTCGCTGCCCGCGTCGAATTCGACATGCTGTTCGGCCCCGCCTACAAGGGCATTCCGCTGGTAGCGGCAGTGGCCATGGCGCTGGCCGACACGGGACGCAACGTGCGCTACAGTTTTAACCGCAAGGAAGAAAAAGACCACGGCGAAGGCGGCATGGTGGTCGGCGCGCCGCTGGCGGGCCGCGTGCTGATCATAGACGACGTGATTTCCGCCGGCACCTCGGTGCGCCAGTCGGTCGAAATCATCAAGGCGGCGCAGGCCGTGCCGTGCGGGGTCGCCATCGCGCTCGACCGCATGGAACGCGGCTCCGGCGAACTGTCAGCCGCGCAGGAAGTCGAGCGTTTATATGGAATGCCGGTGATCAGCATCGCCCGGCTGGACGACCTGGTGGCTTATTTGCAGACGGACAGCGGGATGTCCGCCAACCTTACCGCGGTAAACAAATACCGCGCACAATACGGAGTAACGGCACATGCATAATTTACCAGCGGTTTCCCTGGTTGCCCTGTTGCTCGCAGTCGGCACTGCGCAGGCTGCCGATGCGCCCAGCGGAAAAATCGTGTGCTGGAAAGACAAAGCCGGCAAGACCGTCGGCTGCGGCGACAAAGTCCCGCCCGAGTACCAGGACGGCGCTTCCAAGGAACTCAACAAGCGCGGCGTGACCGTCAAACAGTCCGATCCGCCGTTGACGCCGGCCCAGCAAAAAGAGCTGGCGGCGGAGGCGGAACGCAAAACGGCGGCCAATCAGATTGCGGCCGAACAGAAGCGCAAGGACAAAGCGCTGCTCGACACGTTTACCACGGTCAAGGAAATCGATCTCAAGCGCAATCGCGATATCCAGCTGATCGCGTCGAATATCGAGGCTCAGCAGACGAACCTGAAAAACGCGAACGACCGCCAGGCGGATTCGCGCGGCCGCATCGAGCAACTCAAGAAGGAAAACAAACCGGTGCCGGCGGCGATCCAGGAAGAATACGACCGCGCCGAAGCGGGCAAAACAAAGATCCAGGCGCAAATCGCGCAGAAGCGCAAGGAAATCGCGGACCTGAATCAACAATATGACGACATGAAAAAACGGTTTATGGAATTAACCGGTACCACCGCTGCAGCCCCTGCAGCCCCTGCGGCTGCAGCGGCGCCGGCCGCTCCGGCGACTGCCACGAAACCCGCGCCGGCCCCTGCGCCCAGCACGGCAGCTGCCAAGAAGTAAGTCTGGCCCGGCTAGTTTCCGCCGAGCTTTTGCTTCAGCAGCGCATTGACCTGCGCCGGATTGGCCTTGCCTTTTGACGCCTTCATGACCTGGCCCACCAGCGAATTGAAGGCTTTTTCCTTGCCGCTTTTGTAATCCGCGACCTGCTGCGCGTTGGCGGCGAGGACCTCGTCGATGATTTTTTCGATCGCGCCCGAATCGGAAATTTGCTTCAGGCCGCGCTTTTCGATGATCGCGTCGGCCGCGTTATCCCCCGCCGCTTCACCTTTCCACATCGCATCGAATATGTCCTTGGCGATCTTGCCGGAAATCGTGCCGTCGGCAATACGCTCGACGAGCCCGCGCAATTGTTGCGAAGTAATCCGGCTTTGGGCGATGGCTATACCATCGTGATTCAGGCTCGCATTCAACGCGCCGGCAATCCAGTTGGCGCTCTGTCTGATAACCTCTGCACCTGCGCCTTTTGCCGTGGCTTCGAAAAACTGCGCCATATCGATGCTGCCGGTAATCACCGCCGCGGTCGCCGGCGCGAGACCGAATTCGGCCGTGAGCTTGCGGTACTTTGCGGCCGGCAATTCAGGCATCGATTGCGCAACCTCGTCCATCCAATTCTGTCCGACTTCGAGCGGGAGAAGATCGGGGTCGGGAAAATAGCGATAGTCCATCGCGTCTTCCTTCGAGCGCATCGCGCGCGTCTCGTCGCGGTCCGGATCGTAAAGCCGGGTTTCCTGCCGGATGGTGCCGCCATCTTCGATGATTTCGATCTGGCGGCGCACCTCGAATTTGATCGCCTGCTCCATGAAGCGGAAGGAATTCAGGTTCTTGATTTCGCAGCGTGTGCCGAGCTTGTCCGAACCTGCCGGCCGCACTGATACGTTGGCGTCGCAGCGGAACGAGCCTTCCTGCATATTGCCGTCGCAGATGCCGATCCAGCGCACCAGTGTGTGCAGCGTTTTGGCGTAAGCGACCGCTTCCTCTGCGCTGCGCATGTCGGGCTCGGTCACGATTTCGAGCAGCGGTGTACCGGCGCGGTTCAAATCGATACCGCTCTTGCCCTGGAAATCTTCGTGCAATGATTTGCCCGCGTCCTCTTCGAGATGCGCACGCGTGAGCCGCACCGTCTTCGGCTGCTCGCCCACCACGATATCGAGCGTACCGCCTTCGACTATGGGCAATTCGTACTGGCTGATCTGGTAGCCCTTGGGCAAGTCGGGATAAAAATAATTCTTGCGGGCGAATACCGAGCGACGGTTTATCTTGCCGTTCACGGCCAGCCCGAAACGGATCGCGCGCTCAACCGCGCCCTTGTTCAATACCGGCAACACGCCGGGCAGCGCGATATCGACCGCGCTCGCCTGCGAATTCGGACTCGCGCCGAATGCGGTGGAACTGCCCGAAAATATCTTGGAGCGCGTCGACAGCTGCGCATGCGTTTCAAGCCCAATGACTATTTCCCACTTCATGGCCTCAACCTTATTTCTTCACCGCTAAGGACGCAAAGGACGCGAAGGAAAGGCAGAAAAGCGGAAGGCGAAAATAAAGCTAGGCTTTCGCTTGCCGTATCGTGTGTCCTTTGATTTTCCTTTGCGTCCTTGGCGGTTCAAGATTTTGCCTCAATTCCCGGCGGCATGCGCATATGCCAGTCGGTTGCCTGCTGGTACTGGTGCGCAGCGTTGAGCATTTTCGCTTCGCCGAAATAATTGCCGATGATCTGTAAGCCAACCGGCAGATTTTTGTCACCGAAGCCCGCGGGAATCGACATGCCGGGCAAACCCGCGAGATTGACCGCGATGGTGTAAATGTCCGACAGATACATCTGCACCGGGTCGCCGGCTTTTTCGCCGAGCTTGAACGCGGTCGTCGGCGCAGTTGGGCCCATGATGACGTCGCATTTTTTGAAAGCTTCGACGAAATCCTGTGCGATCAGGCGGCGCAGTTTCTGCGCCTTGATGTAGTACGCATCGTAGTAGCCGTGCGACAGCACATAGGTGCCGATCAGGATGCGACGCTTTACTTCGGCACCGAAACCCTGCGCGCGCGTCTTGCCGTACATGTCCGCCAGGTCGGTGTACTCCGGCGCGCGATAACCGTAACGCACGCCGTCGAACCGCGACAGGTTGGACGATGCTTCCGCCGGCGCCAGCACGTAGTACACGGGCACCGAGAGTTTCATGTTGGGCAATGACACTTCGACCGTTTCGCAACCGAGCTTTTTGAACTCCGCAATTGCCTGCTCGACTGCGCGGGCGACGTCCGGCGCCATGCCGGCGGCGAAGAACTCCGCCGGCAAGCCAATGCGCATGCCGCGCACCGGCTTGGCGAGGTCGCGCGTGTAATCCTCTTGCTCGCGCTGCAGGCTCGTCGAGTCGCGTGCGTCGTAACCCGCCATCACGTTCATCATCAACGCGAGGTCTTCGGCGGTTTTCGCGAGCGGCCCGGCCTGATCGAGGCTGGACGCGAACGCGATCATGCCGTAGCGCGATACCACGCCGTAGGTGGGTTTAAGGCCGCAGACTCCGGACAGCGCCGCCGGCTGACGGATTGAACCGCCGGTGTCGGTTCCCGTTGCCGCCGGCACCAGGCGCGCGGCGACCGCTGCCGCCGAACCGCCCGAACTGCCGCCGGGCACAGCGGCCGCGTTCCACGGATTCCTGACTGGCCCGTAGTACGAAGTCTCGTTCGACGAGCCCATCGCAAACTCGTCCATATTGGTCTTGCCGGCGATTACCGCGCCCGCGCGATTGAACAGTTCGATGGCGTGCGCATCGTAGGGGGCGACGAAGTTGGACAGCATTTTCGACCCGCAGGTGGTGAGCCAGCCCTTGGTGCAGAAGATGTCCTTGTGGGCGAACGGAATGCCGGTCAGAGGTTGCGCTTTGCCTTGTGCAATCAACCCGTCAGCCGCCCGCGCAGCAGCCAGGCTGCGCCCTTCGTCGAGGCTGATGAACGCGTTGACCGTTTTCCCCAGCCCATTGATTCGCTTGAGAAAAAACTCTGTCACCTCGACGCTGGACACGCGCTTGGCGGCAAGCTCGGCGGCGAGTTGTTTGAGCGTGAGGTTTAGCATGGAAATGTGCGTGGGAAGGGGGGAGGAGGGAGGTAGAAGTGTCGCGGGCGCGGCAGCGCCCTCCCCTGACTCCTCACCCCTCCCGCCTCACTCAATGACCTTGGGAACCAGGTAAAGGCCAGCCTCGACTTGCGGCGCGATCGATTGAAACAACGCGTGCTGGTCGGCCTCGGTCACGACATCTTCGCGCAGGCGCAGCATGAGGTCCTGCGCGTGCGACATCGGTTCGACGCCTTCCGTATCGACCGCCTGCATCTCTTCGATCAACCCGAAAATACCGGTCATGCGGTTCAGGAGCTCGCCCGCCTCGTCGGCAGCGATGTCGATGCGGGCGAGTTGCGCGATGCGTTGTACATCGTCCAGCGTGAGGGCCATGGTCCGCGCGTTTTTTCACTTAAAGAATTATTTGTAATCAGGTATTATACAACGCTAATTTAGAGCGTTTTTTTTCTTTCTTCGGAACCAGTTATGTTCGGTTTTTTAAGCGGCTACTTCAACAACGACCTCGCCATCGACCTCGGCACGGCCAACACCCTGATCTACGTGCGCGGCAAGGGCATCGTGCTCGACGAGCCGTCGGTGGTGGCGATCCGCCAGGAAGGCGGCCCCAACGGCAAGAAAGTCATCCAGGAAGTCGGCCTCGCGGCGAAACAAATGCTGGGCAGAACACCCGGCAACATCACGGCGATACGCCCGATGAAAGACGGCGTCATCGCCGACTTCACGGTGACCGAGCAGATGCTGAAGCACTTCATCAAAAAAGTGCACGACTCGCGCCTGTTCTCGCCAAGCCCGCGCATCATCATTTGCGTGCCGTGCGGCTCGACGCAGGTCGAAAAACGCGCGATACGCGAATCCGCGATCGGCGCCGGCGCTTCGCGCGTGTACCTGATCGAAGAACCGATGGCCGCGGCGATTGGCGCCGGTCTGCCGGTTAGCGAAGCCACCGGCTCGATGGTCGTCGACGTCGGTGGCGGCACCACGGAAGTCGGCGTGATTTCGCTGGGCGGTCTCGTGTACAAAGGCTCGGTGCGCGTCGGCGGCGACAAGTTCGACGAAGCCATCATCAATTACATCCGCCGCAATTACGGCATGCTGATCGGCGAAACGACCGCGGAGCAGATCAAGAAAGAAATCGGCTCGGCCTTTCCCGGCTCCGAGGTGCGCGAAAAAGAAGTCAAAGGCCGCAACCTCGCCGAAGGCATCCCGCGCAGTTTCACCATTTCCTCCAATGAAATTCTCGAAGCCCTGACCGAACCGTTGAACAGCATCGTCAGCGCGGTCAAATCAGCGCTCGAACAAACGCCGCCCGAACTCGCGGCGGACATCGCGGATAAAGGCATTGTGCTGACCGGCGGCGGCGCGCTCTTGCGCGATATCGACCGTCTGCTGATGGAAGAAACCGGCCTGCCGGTGATCGTCGCCGAAGACCCGCTGACCTGCGTCGTGCGCGGCTCCGGCATGGCGCTCGAGAAAATGGAAAAACTCGGCAGCATCTTCACTGATGACTGAGCGGAGTGAGGGGTGAGGCGTAAGGCGAAAATCCGCCGCCTTGAACCGCCTCTCGCCTATCACCTCTCGCTTCACGGCTGATGGAACATTCTCCGCCGCCATTTTTCAAGCGCGGCCCCACCCCCTTCGTCCGCTTGCTGCTGTGTTCCCTGCTGTCGATCGCGCTGTTGATTTCGGATGCGCGCTACGGCTACCTCGAAGGCATCCGCAAGGCCGTGTCTGTCCTCATCTACCCGTTGCAGCGCCTGGCGGGAGCGCCGCGCGCGGCGCTCGACGGCGTGGGCGAGTTCTTCGTCACGCAGAACGCGCTGCGCACGGAAAACGCCAAGCTTGCCGCGCAGAGCCTGAGCGACGCCGCAATGCTCAGAAAGTACGCTGCACTCGCGGCCGAAAACGCCCACTTGCGCGATTTGCTGGCGGCGCGCCAGCGTTTTCCCGAGAGCACCGTGTTCGCCGAAGTGCTCTACGCCGGACGCGATCCGTTCACGCGCAAAATCGTCATCGACCGCGGCCAGCAGCACGGCATCAAAGCCGGGCAACCGGTCATCGACCAGATCGGCGTCATCGGCCAGGTCACGCGCATCTATCCGTGGCTGGCGGACGTCACCCTGATCACCGACAAGGAGCAGGCGGTGCCGGTGCAAAGCCTGCGCAACGGGCTGCGCGCCGTGCTCGGCGGCACCGGCAACGATGGCCAGCTCGAACTGAAGTTCATCCCGCTTAACGCGGATTTTCAGAACGGCGACCAGCTCGTGACCTCCGGCATCGACGGCGTCTACCCGCCGGGACTGCCGGTGGCCGAGGTATCCAACGTCGAGCGCAACGCGGCGTACCTGTTCGCGCGCATTACATGCAAACCGCTCGCGGGCGCCACCAGCCACAGCCAGGTGCTGGTGCTGAACTGGGAAAACAAGGCGCCCGAGCGGCCCGCCGACGAAGCTAAACCGGTGCGCGCGAAAAAATCGCGGAGGGGCAGCTGATGCAGGCGCGCGATATCGCTCCGCACGAGATTCTGCTGCCGGTGCGGGCGGCTTTCATCATTTTTACTTTTATCGCGGCGCTGCTGATCAACCTGCTGCCATGGTCGGGCTGGTGGCTCGCCATCAAACCGGATTTTGTCGCGCTGGTAGTGCTGTACTGGTGCATACAGCAGCCGCGCAAGGTCGGCTTCACCTCGGCCTGGCTGCTCGGTCTCGTGATGGACGTCGCCGAAGGCAGCCTGTTCGGTCAGCATGCGCTCGCCTACTCGGTGCTCGCGTTTGGCGGCATCGTGCTGCACCGCCGCGTGCTGATGTTCACGATGCGCGACCAGGTGCTGCACGTGCTGGTGCTGCTGGTGCTGAACGACCTGATGGTGCTCGCCGTGCGCATGCTGGCTGGCACCGCGTTTCCCGGCATCAGCTATTTCATCGGCGGCCTGGCCGCGGCGGCGCTGTGGCCGGCGCTGACTTTCCTGTTCAAATTGCCGCAGCGGCCGGCGCCCGACCCCGACCGTGTCTGAACTGACCATCAACCCGGGCGTCGAGCTCAGGAATTCACGGCTCGAGATCTACCACTTCCGCCTGCGGCTGGCGATCGCCTCCGGGTTCGTGCTGTGCATGTTTTTCCTGCTGTTCGTGCGCTTCTTTTACCTGCAGGTGGTGCAGCACGATCATTACAGCACGCTTGCCGAAGCCAACCGCATCTCGATCGTGCCCATCGTGCCCAACCGCGGCATCATCGTCGACCGCAATGGCGTGTTGCTCGCCAACAACTATTCTGCCTACACGCTCGAGATTACGCCGCACAAGGTCGAGGACATCGACGCGCTGATCGATGATCTGGCAACGGTGATCGAAATCACGCCCAAGGACCGGCGCCGCTTCCGCAAACTGATCGAGGAAAGCAAAAGCTTCGAGAGCCTGCCGATACGCACCCGCCTCTCCGACGAGGAGATCGCGCGCTTCGCCGCCAACCGCTATCGCTTTCCCGGCGTCGAAATCAACGCGCGTCTCTTCCGCCAGTATCCGCAGGCCGCGCTGTTCTCGCACGTGGTCGGCCACATCGGACGCATCAACCCGCGCGAGATCGAGCAGCTCGTGGCCGACGGCCTCGACGCCAATTACCGCGGCACCGATTACATCGGCAAGGTCGGGCTCGAGCAAAGCTACGAGACGCACCTGCACGGCACCACCGGCGTGGAAGAAGTCGAAGTCGACGCCGCCGGCCGCGCCGTGCGCACGCTGTCGCGCTCGGCGCCGGTGTCCGGCAACAATCTCGCGCTTAATCTCGACGCCAAGCTGCAGGAAGTGGTCTACCGCGCTTTCGGCGACAACCGCGGAGCGCTCGTCGCCATCGATCCCGCCACCGGCGGCGTGCTCGCTTTCGTCTCCAAGCCCGGGTTCGATCCCAATCTGTTCGTCGACGGCATCGATCCGAAGAACTGGAAAGAACTCAACGAGTCAATCGACCGCCCAATGGTCAACCGCGCGCTCGCCGGCACCTATCCGCCGGGTTCCACCTTCAAACCATTCATGGCGCTCGCGGCGCTGACGTACGGCAAGCGGCGGCCCGAGCAGGCGATCAGCGATCCGGGCGGCTACAACTTCGGCGGACATTTTTTCCGCGACGACAAGGTCGGCGGGCACGGCATGGTCGATATGTACAAGTCGATCGTCGTTTCGTGCGATACCTATTACTACATGCTGGCCAACGACCTCGGCATCGACAACATATCGATGTTCATGAAACAGTTCGGCTTCGGCAGCCGCACCGGTATCGACATCACGGGCGAGTCGGCGGGCATCCTGCCATCGCAGGAATGGAAAATGAAGCGGTTCCGGCAAAAATGGTACGCGGGCGAAACCATCAGCGTGGGCATCGGCCAGGGCTACAACACTTACACCCCACTGCAGCTCGCGCAGGCCATGGCGACCATCGCCAACGACGGCGTGATGTTCCGGCCGCACATCGTCAACTACGTGGAAAACATCGTGACGCGCAACCGCTCGGTGGTCGAGCCGCAGCCGCTGCGCACGGTGGACGTCAAACCCGAACATCTGCAGGTCGTCAAGGATGCGCTGATCGGCGTCAACAAGGAGGGCACCGGGGCGCGCGCCTTCGCGGGGGCGCCGTACACCAGCGCCGGCAAGACCGGCACCGCACAGGTGATTGCCATCAAGCAGGGCGAGAAGTATGTGGAGAGCCGGGTCGCCGAAAGACATCGCGATCACGCGCTGTTCATCGCCTACGCGCCAGCCGACAAGCCTAAGATTGCGGTCGCCGTGCTGGTTGAAAACGCCGGTTTCGGCGCGCGCGCAGCAGCACCCATCGCGCGCGCGGTGTTCGACTACTACCTGCTCGGCAAGCAGCCGATTCCGTTGAAACCCGGCAAGGACGACCCCAATGACACCCGGGATTAGGCGCATCACGCGGGCCCTGACCGCACACATCGACAGCCAGTTGCTGATCGCGCTGTTGCTGCTGATGGCGGTCGGACTGATCACGATATTCAGCGGTTCCAACCAGAGCGCTGCGCGCGTATCGAGCCAGCTTGCCAACATCGTGGTGGCCCTGGGCGTGCTCTATGTATTTGCCCATATCCCGCCGCATTACCTGATGCGCATTGCATTGCCGCTCTATGTGCTGGGCGTGCTGTTGCTGGTATGCGTCGCGCTGTTCGGCGACATCGTCAACGGCGCGCGGCGCTGGCTCTACATCGGCGTCACGCGCATCCAGCCGTCGGAACTCATGAAAATCGCGGTGCCGCTGATGCTGGCCTGGTACTTCGACCGATACGAAGCGACGCTCAAATTGAAGAACTACATCGTCGCCGTGGCGCTGTTGCTCGTGCCGATCGGATTGATCGTGCGCCAGCCCGATCTGGGCACCGCACTGCTGATTACCGCCGCCGGCGGCTACGTGCTGTTTCTCGCCGGATTGTCATGGCGCATCATCGGCGGGCTCGCGATCGCGGCGGCCGCGTGCATGCCTTTCGTATGGGGCATGATGCACGACTACCAGCGCCAGCGCATTCTGACCCTGATCGATCCGACGCAGGATCCCCTCGGCGCCGGCTACCACACCATACAGTCGACGATCGCGGTCGGCTCCGGCGGCATCATCGGCAAAGGCTGGCTGCAGGGCACGCAAACCCATCTCGATTTCATCCCCGAGCGCACGACCGATTTCATTTTCGCCGTCTATTCGGAGGAATGGGGCCTGCTCGGCAATATGGTGCTGCTCTTTTTGTTCCTGCTGGTGATCGCGCGCGGTGTCGTCATCACCGCCAACGCCGCGACCTTGTTCACGCGCCTTTTCGGTGGCGCCATCACGCTGACCTTTTCCACCTACGCATTCGTCAACATGGGCATGGTGAGCGGCATCCTGCCGGTGGTGGGTGTGCCGCTGCCGCTGATAAGTTATGGCGGCACGTCATTGGTCACCATCTGCCTGGGCCTCGGCATACTGATGAGCATAGAAACGCATAAGAAACTGGTGCAATCATGATCAAGAGAGACGCTTGGCGAGAGACGATAGACGGAACAACTCCGCGAGGGTTTGCGTCTATCGTCTATCGTCTATCGTCTATCCGTGCAATAGCGGCATGCGCCGCAATTGCGCTCGCCGGCTGTGCCGGCGTAAGCACGCGCGATCAACCATCGGCGCCCGCCGCACGCGCGCCCGACGGCACGCCTGTTCAGGCGACTTCGCCGACACAGACCCGGCCTGCCACTCCGAAGGGCGGCGGTTACTATCTGAACGACGGGCCCGGCGACAATCCGCCCGCGAATATCGATCAGATCCCGGATGCGGTGCCGCGCGCAGAACCGCTGCGTCCCGCCAATATGCGGCCGTACACGGTGATGGGACAAACTTATACGCCGATGACGCGGCTCGCCCCATACAAGGAACGCGGCATTGCCAGTTGGTATGGGCGGCGTTATCACGACCAGAAAACCTCCTCCGGCGAAATCTACGACATGTACGGCATGACCGCGGCGCATACCGTGTTGCCGATTCCGAGTTATGCGCGCGTGACCAATCTCGCCAACAACAAATCGATTGTCGTGCGCATCAACGACCGCGGGCCGTTTCATTCTGACCGCCTGGTCGATCTTTCATACACCGCGGCCTACAAGCTCGGCGTGCTTGGCGGCGGCAAAGCGATGGTCGAAGTGGAAACCATCATCCCCGGTGCCGCCGCACCGGCCGCGCCTGCTATCGTCACCGCGCCGGTCCCCGTAGCACCAGCACCGCCGCTACCCGCTGCGACCGCTACGCCGTTGCCGCAGACCGCACCGACGATCGCCACGCCATTGCCGGCCGCAGAACCGGCAGTTACGCCGCCGGCCAAACCGGAAGCTGCTCCGGTGGTTGCCGTGACCGCCGAACAAAAAGGACTGTTCTTGCAGCTTGCGGCATTTGGTTCGCAGGACAACGCGGACAATTATCTGGCGCGCCTGCGCGGGCAAATCGACTGGCTGGCGCCCGCACTGCACGTTTACCGGAAAGACGGCCTCTACCGGTTACACGCCGGTCCGTACGACAACCAGACCGACGCGCGTGCCGCTGCCGACCGCATCAGCCAGGCGCTCGGCATCAAACCGATGGTGCTTACCCGATAACCGGAATTACAACGCGACCGGATTGCTCGATCACACCACGTTATCGGGCGCGAGAACACACGGACTTTCTGAGGTTCCCGTTTCGATCTGTATGGTGACGTGGCCGATGCCGAATTCATGCTCGATGTGATGCACGACATCGGCAAAAAAATCGTCGCCTGGATGGCCGGCAGGCATTACCAGGTGTGCCGTCAACGCGGTTTCCGTAGTGCTCATCGCCCAGATATGCAGATCATGCACTTCACATACACCTGGCAGGCCGCATAGATAGTTTCTGACTTCGGCCGGATTGACGTTTTCAGGCGCCGCGTGCAACGCGAGCTTTACCGAATCGCGCAAAAGTCCCCAAGTGCCCGCGAATATGATCGCCACGATCAACAGACTCACCGCAGGATCAAGCCACGACCATCCCGTAAACATTATTCCGGCGCCGGCGATGGCGACGCCGAGCGACACACCGGCGTCCGCTGCCATGTGCAGGTACGCGCCGCGCACGTTGAGATCGTGTTTGCGGTCCGCCATGAAAAGCCACGCCGTGCCGCCGTTGACGAGTATCCCGGCGAGCGCCACCCAAATCATCAGGGTTCCGTTCGGCACGTCGGGACTTTTGAACCGCAGCACGGACTCCCAAGCGATGCCGCCCGTCACAACGAGCAGCAACATCGCATTGCCAAGCGCCGCCAGAATGGTCGAGCCGCGATACCCGTAAGTGAAGCGCGCCGACGGCGGCCGCAGCGCCAGTGCCGAAGCTCCCCACGCGAGAATGAGGCCGACGACATCGCTCAAGTTGTGCATGGCATCCGCCACCAGCGCGAGCGAGTTGGCCATCAGGCCGCAGATCACTTCCGCCACCACGAACGCGAGATTCAGCGCGATGCCAATCGCGAACGCGCGGCCCAATCGCGCCCCGGGCGACGGGTGATCGTGCGCGTGATGATGATGGGCGTGGGAATGAGCGTGCATGCGTTTACCGGCGTGAGCTGATACCGGTTCACTCTATATTGAAGCGCGGCCCAATGCCACCCCGCCGGCCGCGGCCAGCCAGGAACTTTTTCGTCCGCCGATTAGCGGTAGCGGCTCGCGCGCGGCGTGAAAGCGAAAACGATCACCGCCAGCGCCGTCATTACCCAGACGATGGCAGGACCCGACGGCCAATCAGTAAGCGCCGACACCAGCAGACCCAGCGCATAGCCCGCCGCGCTGAGCGCGTAGCTTGCCGCAAGGCGCCCCTTCGTCATTCGCCGCGTGGCGAGCGCCGGCACGATCAGCGTCGTGAACACCAGATACAGACCGACCAGCTGCACCGACACGGTTACCGCGCACGCGAATAGCACATAAAAGCCCGTGCGTCCCATACGCTCGCCGAGCGCGAACCACGCCAGCAGAATCACGGCATAGGCCGCCGCCACCAGCGGCAGGCGCGCAAAATCTACCCACAAGATCTGGCCGACCAGCAGGTCCTTGAGGTGCTCCGCGCCATGCGGATTGCTTGCCAGCAGGATCAGCGCACCGCTGGCGGCAAGGATGAAAGTGACGCCTATCATCGCTTCCTGCACTTCGGGCCAGCGCTTTTCGGTCCACGTCAGGAGCAGCGCCCCGGACAACGCAGCGAGCAGCGCCGATACCTGCACTGCCCAGCCCTGCGGCTCGAAGCCGAGCCAGTCCGCCCCGATCACGCCGAGTCCGGC
>CAMBSS010000005.1 GCA_945870465.1 Bordetella parapertussis
TACTACGCGCAGGAGGATTTCATCGTCGAGCGCAGCCGTGGCAAAGCGTGGCATTGGAGCGCAAGCCGCCCGCACGCGATATGCGACGGCGAACCTGGCATCGCGCGCAGCATCGCCAAGGTTATCGCGGTCTACGCCGCGGTCTTGAAAGAACTGGGCGAGCCGCTGTACTTTCCGGGCACCGCCGCGAATTACCACGCACTTTATCAATGCGTCGACGCGACACTGCTCGCGCAGGCCATCGTATGGATGTCGACGGCACCCGCCTGTGTAAATCAGGCATACAACGTGAACAACGGCGACTTCATACGCTGGGAAAATTTGTGGCCGCGCTTCGCCGATTACTTCGGCATGCCGGCAGGCCCCGTGAAAACGGTGAAGTTGGCTCAGGCCATGGCGGATAAAGCGCCGGTGTGGGAACGCATTGTCGCCAAGCACCGGCTCAACGCCGTGCCGTTCGCGCAAACCGCGTTGTGGCCGTACGGAGATTTTGTGTTCGCGCCCGGTTACGACATCATGTCCGACACGCTGAAATTAAGGCAGACGGGCTTCGCTGAGTGCATTGATACCGAAAAAATGTTTCTCGATTTGTTCGAAAAATTACGCGTGGCGCGTGTAGTTCCATAAGCGCCCTTTATAGTGCTGTAAAGCTGGAGGAGTTCATGATGATGCTGACTAATTCAAGGCCCGCGTTGGCTGCGCTTGCGCTCGCCGCTGTTCTTGCCGGCAGTGCGGTAGCACAGGACTATCCGACCAAAACCATCCGCCTGATCGTTCCGTACCCCCCTGGCGGTGGCAACGATACGCTCGCGCGCATTTTCGGCCAGAAGCTGACTGAAGCTTGGGGGCAGCAGGTGATCGTCGACAACCGGCCGGGCGCGGGCACGACCATAGGCACCGCGCTCGCTGCGCGCGCCAATCCCGACGGTCATACGCTGTTGCTGTCATCGATCGCGAGTCACGGCGTCAGTCCCAGCCTGTACCGCAATCCGGGCTACGATCCGGTCAAGGACTTCGCGCCGATTACGCTCCTGGCGGTCGCGCCGATGGTGCTGGGCGTCAATCCTTCGCGCCCTATCAATTCGGTGCAGGATTTGATTGCGCTCGCCAAGGCGCGGCCCGGGACGCTCAAGTATGGAACGGCGGGGAGCGGCTCGCCCATGCACATGGGCGCCGAGATTTTCAAGGACATCACCGGTGTCGACATGATTCATGTTCCCTACAGCGGCGGCGGGCCGGCGCTGATCAGCCTGATCGGCGGCGAAACGGACATTGCGTTCGACACGGCGGCGTCGATACTGCCGCATGTGCGCTCGGGCAAACTGCGGGCGCTCGCGATCGCGCGCGCGACCCGTCTGGCCGAGTACCCGAATATCCCGACTTTCGTGGAGGCGGGGTTGCCGGCTTACGAGGCCAACGCGTGGTACTCGATACACGCGCCGGCCGGCACGCCGCCGGCGGTCATCCTGAAAATAAACCAGCAACTGGTCAAAGCGATCAAATTGCCGGACGTCGCGGAAAAACTGCGCCAGCTTGGCAGCGACGGCGTCGGCGATACGCCCGAACACTTCGGCGCGTTCGTGCGCGCGGAGCTTGATAAATACAGCAAGCTCATCAAGAAAGCCGGCATCAAGGTCGAATAACAGGTCGCGCTACGGCGCGCTCAGCTGCGCGGCAAGCGCGCCGATGTCGCCACATTTTTCAATATCGAGCAGCAGGTCGCGCAATTCCACCGCGCGCCCGCGCGCCATCGCACGCTCTGCATTGGCGAGGAACTTCTCTTCTATCGTCGCCGCTGCGAGCGGTTTTTCCGTCGATCCTGCGTTCACGTCTTCGCGCGCGCTGAAGGTGCGGCCGTCGGCCGTGGTGATTTCCACGCCACCCGAATAGTGCGCCGGAAAATTCGATTGCGGGTCGGCAACGTATTCGACTTTTTGCGCGAGCGCACGGATGGCGGGGTCGTTGAGCGTGCCGGCGTCCAGCTCCTGCAAGGTAAAGCGCCGGCGTGTTGCCGCGCATGCCGCCGAATAATAAACGCTGAACTGCGCGGCGGCGATGTCGTTCGGCGCAACTTTCTTATCGCGCGGTTCGCATACGGTGCTGATTCCCGCCTGCGGCACGAGCACGCGAATGACGCGAATGCCGGACGTGGCGATATTATGCTGCGTCACCACCGCTATCGTCGAATTGATGATGGCATGGTTGAAATAGCACGAGGGCAGCAGCTTGATCAGGATGCGCGAGAATTCCCAATCCCGGCCCAGGCCGGACGTGATGCCCGCGAGATCGGCGGCCAGCGCCGGCGCATTCAGATAGGTCGTGAAGACGCCGAACCGGCCTTCGTAAGCGGTGCGCGGGCCGACATAGCCTTCTTTCGCCAGCATCGCGGCGGTGATCGCGCTGGCGGCGGGCCAGCCGGCTTCGAAACGCTTGGTCCACGAATCTGCGGCGGAAAATTCCCGGTTTCCAGACGCCGTGCTATAGGCGATGCCTTGTGCCATCGCGAGTTGTGCGGCATCGAGGCCCAACAGCTTGCCCGCGGTGAGCACGCTGCCGAACGCGCCGATGACACCGACCGCATTGAAACCCGCGGGCGTGAATCCCCCGCGCGCCGCCATGCCCAGGCGTACCGCACACTCGACGCCGCCGATATATGCCGCCATGACGTCTTTTCCGCCGGCTTTGGAAAAACAGCCGGCCCCCAGCGCGCTCGGCCCGCAAAAAGCGCTCGGATGCACGCGCCCGAGCAGCGAGGTGTCGTCGAACTCTATGCCATGCACGAGCATGCCATTCATCAAGACTGCGTCGCGCAACGCAAGCCGCGCCGGCATGCCGATGACGGGGTATTCGCCGCGGCCCAGGGCGGCCAGTCCGGCGCACGCTTTGCGCGCGAAATCGAAACCTGAAGACGCGAGTGCCACGCCGATCGAATCCAGCCAGTGCAACTTGGCCTGCGCGCGGACCGCTGCGGGAATCGACGCGTAATCGAGCCGGGCGATGAATTCAGCCAGCGATTCAGCGATGGTGGGTGCCGGGTTGTCCATTATTTCAGCCAGAGTATAGCGCCGCACAGCAGCAGCGTTGCGCACACGAAACGACGGAAGGTGGTTTCGCTGAGTTGCAGATGAATGCGGTCGCCGACGTACATGCCGGCGAGCATCGCCGGAAACGCGGCGCCAAACATGAGCCACGATTCCGGCGTGAACTCGCCGGCCGCATAGTAGCCGATGCCGCGAACGGTGCTTAACAACAGCAGCATCGCGGAAATCGTCCCGCGGAACTGGTCCTTGTTCAGCGCATGCGCGTCGAGAAAGGGGACGAAGAACAGGGTGCCCATGGTACCGAACATTGCGCCGACCGCGCCCGCGAGGGTGCCCGCCAGCGGGCCGGTAAAGGGCGGCAGCTTGACGATACGCGTCCGTGGACGCAGCGCGTTCCACATGGCAAATGCCGCATAGGCGATGACGAGAGTCCCCAGTCCCTGCGCGAGCATCCGAGAATCGAGTTGTGTGAAAAAGTAGAGGCCGATCGCGATGCCGAGCACGCACCACGGAATGAATGAAATGAACGCCGCGCGCGCAACCTGTTTGTAGTCGCGGGCGACGATGGCGGCAGACGAGGCGAAGCCGAGCAGCGTCCACACGGGCACCAGCACTTTCAGCGGCAGCACGAGGGCGAGCAGCGGCATGCCGATGACTGCGCCAAAACCGGTGCTGCCGCGCAGGCCGTAGGCGAAAAAGATCACGCCTGCGCAGTAGGCGAGTTCGTAAGCCGATAACCCGGTCATCAGGATCGAGGCAGTCGCATTACAGCGAAATTTCGCCGCGGCCGAGCGCGATCACGCGGCCGGATACGAAGATCTGCCCGTCCTTGTCCACTTTAAGGCCAAGGCGGCACGGACGTCCGACCTGGTCGCCCTGCAGGACCTGCACGGCAAACGGCAGTGGCGTGCGTTGCGCGACAAACCAGCCGCCGAGATTCGCGCACGCGGAACCGGTGCCCGGGTCTTCTATGACGCTCGCATGCTTGTTGAAGAAAAACCGTACGCGTATGGTCTCGTCGTCAATGCGCGCCCAGACATAGACGAGCCCCTTGCGCTTGTTGCCGACGGTATGCCGCAACAGCAGTTCCGCGTTCGGCTGGCAGCGCTCGACCGCCTCTGCCGAAGCCAGCGGCAGTATGAGTTGCTCCGAGCCGGTGTCTACCCAGAGCGCGCCATCGAGCACGTCGGACGCGCCGATATTGAGCATCCTGGAAAACTCTTCGCGCGTGGCCCGCGGTGCATGCGTGGATGGTGCGTTGGCCTGCAGCGTCCATTCGTCGCCCTGTGCGGTCACCGGGATGACGCCCGCCTGCATTTCGAGCTTGACGGCGTCGCCGGTCTTATTCAGTTCGCGCACGACGTGCGCGGTGCCGAGCGTCGGATGTCCGGCGAAGGGCATTTCGAACGCCGGCGTGAAAATGCGCACGCGCGCGGTTGCCGCCTTATCAGTGGCCGGCAGGATGAAAGTCGTTTCAGAGAGGTTGAACTGCAGCGCCAGCGCCTGCATGGTGGCGTCATCCAGCGCGCTGCCGTCTTCGAATACGCACAATGGATTGCCGGCGAGCGCGGATTCCGCGAATACGTTGACGATGCGATAGCGCAGGGTGGGCATGATGTGAATTCGGCGATGGGCCGGGAGTTATGTAACGGTCAGGATTTTTTAACCGATGCTACCGCGTCGCGTATCCACGCCGTCACGCTGGCCGCGTTTTGCTGGGGCGGCATTAGCGGCGAGAGCACCGAACCGGGAATCAGTTCGCGCAGCGCGTGCGCGGACGACGTCGAGTGCGACGCATCATCGCCGCTCATGATGAACGACGGCGCTTTGATCGCCATCAGTTGCTCGCCGGTAGCGCCCGACGGCATGGTGTCGTCGAACAGTGCGTCGCGGCTGTAGGCGAGGACAGCGAGGTATTGCTCGAGATCCTGCTGCACATACTTCGCCGCGAAAGTCTCGTCGTGCGCGAGCACCGATGCCCACGGGCCCGCTTCGGGATCGGCCCAGAACGCCAGCGATTTTTTCGCGCGTTCGGCGACCGCAGCCAGGCCGTTGGCGCGCGCAAACGCGGTGTGCCGGTTGAAATTGAGATGCCCTTTCGCTCGCCAGCGAAAACCGCCGACCGGCCAGTGCAAGAGTAGCCCCATGCAGCGCTGCGGAAAATACGCCGCCATGGCGACGGCAACGGAAACGCCCATGCAGCCGCCGATCACCCACGCGCGATCGATGCAGAGATGATCGAGCAGTCCGACCGCTTCAGCCGCCCACATGCGCCAGCTGTGCGGCTCGACGCGTCCGCCGGATTCCCCGGCTTCGCGGCGGTCGTAAGCGATCATGCTGAAATCTTTCGTCAGCGTATCGAGCGGACGCAGGTCTTTCCACACGCCGCGTGTCGACCAGCCGCCGATATTGGAATCGAACCCGCCCGGCGAAAGCATGATCAGCGGCGGCCCGCTGCCTTGCGCAACATAGTTGATTTTGATGCCGTCAATGGTGGCGTAGGGCATAACGAGTCCTGTTCAAGCCAGAGGGCAGGTGAGAAGAATTATTTGTGCCACGAATCGCGCAGTGTCACCGCGCGATTGAACACCGGCGCACCAGGTTTGGAATCGACGCGGTCGGCGACAAAGTAGCCGTGGCGCTCGAACTGATACTGTTCTCCGGGCTGCGCGTCCCTGAGCGACGGCTCCAATTGTGCCGTGATCACGTGCTTGGACTGCGGATTCAGGTCCTGGACGTGATCGCGCTCGCCGGCGCCCGGGTGAGCTTCCTTGTACAGGCGGTCGAAGAGGCGCACTTCGCAGGCATAAGCCTGGCGCGCGGACACCCAGTGGATATTGCCCTTGACCTTGTAGGTGTCCGAGCCCGGCGTGCCGGATTTGCTGTCTGGAAAGTAATTGCAATGAACGGCTGTTACGCGTCCCGCTTCATCTTTACGGCAACCCGTGCATTCGATGACAAAGCCATAGCGCAGCCGCACTTTGTTGCCGGGGAACAGGCGGAAATAACCTTTATCCGGGACTTCCATGAAATCTTCGCGCTCTATCCACAGTTCTTTGGAGAACGGCACCGGGCGCTTGCCCCATTCCGGTTTTTGCGGGTGGTTGGGCGGATGGCATTCTTCTTCCTGCTGCTCGGGATAGTTGTCGATCACGAGCCTGACCGGGTCGAGCACAGCGACGCGCCGGGGCGCTACTTCGTTCAGGTGCTCGCGCATGCAGTCTTCGAGCACCGAGAAATCGATCCAGCCGTCGGATTTCGATACCCCGATGCGTTCCGCGAACAGGCGGAAGCCTTCCGACGGATAGCCGCGGCGCCGCGCGCCGACGAGAGTCGGCATGCGTGGATCGTCCCAGCCGTCGACGTGCTTCTCGGTGATGAGTTGGACCAGCTTGCGCTTCGACAGCACGACGTAGGTAAGATTAAGGCGCGCGAACTCATACTGGTGCGGCAGCGGTTTGGCGAGCAGCCCGCCTTCGGCCAGGCGTTCGAGCAGCCAGTCGTAGAACGGCCGCTGGTCCGCGAATTCGAGGGTGCAAAGGCTGTGCGTGATCTGTTCGAGCGCGTCCTCGATCGGGTGCGCGTAGGTGTACATCGGGTAAACGCACCATGCGTCGCCGGTACGATGATGGGTGGCTTTGCGGATGCGGTAGATCGCAGGGTCGCGCAGGTTGATGTTAGGCGAGGCCATGTCGATTTTCGCGCGCAGCACCATGCTGCCGTCGGCGTGCTTGCCGGCGCGCATATCGCGGAACGCCTGCTGGTTTTCGGCGGCGGAGCGGCCGCGCTGCGGGCTCGCTTTGCCTGCTTCGGTCAGGGTGCCGCGGCTGGCGCGCATCTCTTCCGCGCTTTGCTCGTCGACGTAGGCGTGACCTGACGTAATCAGGTATTCGGCGGCTTCGTACATGAAGTCGAAGTAGTCGCTCGCATAGTACAAATGGTCGGTGCCGTTGGCGTTCCATCCGAAGCCCAGCCATTTGACGGCATCGAGTATGGAGTCGACGTACTCCGTTTCCTCTTTTTCCGGATTGGTGTCGTCGAAACGCATGTGGCAGACGCCGCCGAAATCGCGCGCGATGCCGAAATTGAGGCAGATCGATTTGGCATGGCCGAAGTGCAGGTAGCCGTTCGGTTCCGGCGGAAAGCGCGTGCGGATTTTTGCCGGGTCGGCTGTTGCGCCGGTGTGGCTTTTCGCGCTGCCGGGTTTGCCGCCCCAGGTGCGCGCCGCGTACGTGCCGTTTGCAATGTCCGCTTCGACCGTGTTGCGGATGAAGTTCGTGACGTGCGGCGCGGCAGGCTTGCTGTTGCTCTTGGACATGGGGCTTCCGAATCGGGGAAGCGTCTATTCTAATCGATGCGGCATGTCGTACAAAGTACGTACACGGCAATCCACGGCACGCGTGTGCCATGACGATTGCGTCAAGACAGTTGACGATTGCCGGCAAGCGGTTAAGATTGCGTTGTCTTTGAATTGATCGAACTGGCGAGGGTGGACTATGACTCCTACGTTCTGGGCAGGCCTTGCATTTGGTATCGGCATCTTGTTGATGTTTGCGGACTACCGGATGGCCACCGCGCCCGACCCGACAGACAAGCACAAGCGGCGCAAGAAACTCAACCCCGTTGCCGCCAAGCAGCTGCGCGACATGTTTATCTGGACATGCGTGGTGACGGCAGCCGCGTACTACGTGCCGGACTGGTTTTAATTCACGCGCCGCGCATTAGCGCGCGCTGAACAGCGCGGCCGTCAGTCGACGCGTGCGCCGGTCGCTTTGACGACCTTGCCCCATTTGGCGATTTCGGCTTTGAGGTGGTCGCCGAATTTTTCGGCGGAACCGCCGACGGGTTCGACGCCGCCCGCCTGAAAGCGTTCGCGCACGTCGGGTAACAGCAGGATCTTGTTGATTTCGGTATTCAGTTTAGTCACCACGTCGCGCGGCATGCCGGCCGGCCCGACCACGCCGAACCACACCAGGACTTCAAAGCCCGCGACACCGGATTCGTCCACCGTCGGGATTTCCGGCGCGAGCGCCGAGCGCTTCAGGCTGGTGACGCCGATCCCGCGCATCTTGCCGGCCTTCACGTGCGGCAGCACGTTGGGTGTGTTGTCGAAAATCATCATCACGTGCCCACCCATCAGGTCAGTCAGCGCGGGCGCGCTGCCCTTGTAGGGCACGTGCAGAATGTCGGTCTGCGTCATCATTTTGAAGAGCTCCATCGACATATGGTTCGAGCTGCCTGCACCCGTCGACGCATAGGTGAGCTGTCCGGGTTTGGTTTTGGCGAGCGCGACGAGTTCTTGCGCTGACTTGACCGGCATCGACGGGTGGACCACCAGCATATTGGGTGTGGAGCCGGCGAAGATCACCGGCATGAAATCGCGCTCGGTGTTGTACGGCAACTTCGTATAGAGCGTCGCGTTGACGGCAAAGGGCACCGCGACGATGAGCAGAGTGTGGCCATCGGCGGGAGATTTGGCGGCGAGGTCGGCGCCCAGTGTGCTGCCCGCACCGGGGCGGTTGTCAACCACCGTCTGGCCAATGCCGCTGTCGCTGAATTTTTGCGCGATGGTGCGCCCGAGAGTGTCGTTAAACGCGCCCGGCGGGAACGGTACGATGATGCGGATGGGCTTGTTCGGATAGCCTTGCGCTGAAACGGCGAACGACAGGGCAGCGATGGTGCAGGCCGCCAGCGATGCCAGAACACTTGAGTGACGCATGGTCGGCCCCCGTTAATCGATTTTGACGTTGGCGTCCTTGATGACCTTGGCCCACTTCGCGACTTCGTTTTTCAGGAACGCGGTGAGTTCAGCGGAGGTGCTGCCGACCGGTTCGATTCCGAGCTGCACGAATCGATCCTTGATCTCGGTGCGCCGCATGGCGGTGCCGGCCTCGCGCGACAGCTTGTCGACGATGGCCTTCGGCGTGCCTGCCGGGGCGAGCAGCGCGACCCAGGTGCCGCCGACGACCTGCACGCCGCCTTCGATGAGCGTGGGCATATCGGGCGCGACGGCAACCCTTTTTTCGCTGGTCATGCCGAGCGCCTTGATCTTGCCGGCGCGCACGTGTGGCAACATCGAAGAGGGCGTGTCGAGCATGATGTTGATCTGGCCGCCAATCAGATCCTGCAGGGCCGGCGCCGTTCCCTTGTACGGAACGTGCAGCATCTTGATGCCCGTGGTCGCCATCAGGAGTTCGGTGGTCAGGTGCGCGGCCGCGCCGATGCCGCTGGAGGCGAACGTGAGTTGTCCTGGTTTCGCTTTGGCGAGTTCGACCAGTTCCTTCACCGAAGTTGCGGCGAGCGAGTTGGTCGCGCAGACGATCAGGGGCGAGGTGGCGAGCAGCGAGACGTGCTCGAAGCTCTTGACCGAGTCGTAAGGCAGCTTGGCATACAGCGTCTGGTTCGCCGCGTGCGCGGCGATCACGGTGCCGAGCGTGTAGCCGTCGGGCGTCGCTTTCGACACCATGTCGACGGCCAGGATGCTGTTGGCGCCGGGGCGGTTGTCGACGACGAAGGTCTGGCCGAGGCTTTTTGCAAGTTCGAGCGCGGTGATGCGCGTGACGAGGTCAGTGATGCCGCCCGGCGTGTAGGGCACCAGCACGCGTACCGGCCGGGTCGGATAGTCTTGGGCATGGATTGCGCCGCAAATGGCGAGCGCACTGCAGGCAAGCATCAAGCGCAATTTGTATTGCATGGCTTCTCCTCACTTCGTTGAAGTGCGCGCGCCGAGGTATTTTGTGGGAATGCGGGTCTCGACTGCGCGGTTGCGCAATTTTCGCACACGGTAGGCTTTTGCGCGCGGCCGGCTGCTCACGGCTTTTTGCAGCCGCGTGCCCACGTAGTGCAGCGCAACGCCGTCGTCCGCGGCGATGCCGTCCGTAATCGCTCCGCGCGCGACCAGCCGCTGAAAGGTAGGGCGGCGCAAAGGCTCGCTGTCGTAATGCGGGCAGTTGGCGCCGGCCAGAAAACCGAGGCAGGGCATGGCGGTCAGAGGTCCCGCGATGGAGTCGGTGAGGCCGTGCTCGAACCAGCAGATCGAGCCGGCGCTGGCGCCGCCCAATACGATGCCGGCTTCCCACGCGGCACGCAGATGGCGGTCGAGTTCCCACTCGCGCCACACCGCGAGCATGCTGCGCGTGTTGCCACCGCCGACGAATATCGCGTCCTGCTCGAGCACGAACGAAGCGAGGTCGCGCGGCGTGCGCGCGAACAGCGGCAGATGCGTCGGCCGGCAGGCGAACTGCCCGAACCCGGCGTAGAAGCGCAGGCGCCCCGCGTCGTTATCGCCGTGCGCGGCACCAATGAACGCGACCTTGGGCTTGCGCTTGCCGGTTTGCTTGAGGAAGTAATCGACGAGCAGCAGGTTGTCGAGTTCGATTGGCAGCGCCGCGCCGCCGATAGCAATGATTTGCCGTTTCTTCATACGTAACTCGGCCCTTCGATGACCGGATGTTTCTTGATGAAGTCTTCGTCGACATCGACGCCGATGCCGGGTTTCTCCAGCGGTGACACACAACCATCCTTGTTGACGATGTAAGGCGTGGAGGTCAGCGTGTCGCGGAAATGGTTGTTGCGCGACACGTCGCCTTCGAAATAGCCGCCGTTGTCGATGGCTGCGAGAAAATGAATGCACGCCGCCATGTTGATGCCTGTCATCGAGGTATGCGGGTTGATCTGCAGTTTGTAAGCCGACGCCATGGCAGCGATGCGCAGCGCTTCGGTGATGCCGCCGGTCTTGGAGAGGTCGGGCTGCAAAATGGTGATCGCACCGTCCTCGATCACGCGGTTGAATTCAAAACGCGTGTAATGGTTCTCGCCGGCTGCGAGGGGCACGCTGCTGAAAGTCGAGGCGAGCTCGTAGCTACGGTGGTCGTGCGGCGGAAACGGCTCTTCCAGCCAGCCGACATTGAGTTCTTCCATCGCCGGCATCACGGCGCGCGCGTCTTCCACGCTGTAGCCGATGTTGGCGTCCGTCAGTATCACGAGATCGTCGCCGAATGCTTTGCGCACGGCGGCGATGCGTTCGAGATCGCGCTTGGGCGAATCGCCGACGCGCAGTTTCAGTGCTTTATAACCGGCCTCTAGATGCGGCCGCGCTTCGGCGACGAGCGCCTTGGGGTCCTGGTAGCCGAGCGACACGCCGCCGGCATAGGCACGGATGGGCTTGGCGCTGCCGCCCAGTAATTTGTACAAAGGCCAGCCGACCGCTTTGCCGCGAATGTCCCACAGCGCCTGGTCGATGCCGCTCATCGCCAGACAGGTGCCGGCGCCCATGCCGTGGCTCGCGAGTTGTTTATCGTAGATTTTTTTCCAGACGCCGACGACATCCGCGGCATTCATGCCGAGCACGAGCTGACGCAATGTCGTGTTGACGAGATGCGCGACCGTGCCCGGCGCGCGGCCATGATGTGATTCGCCAAAGCCAATGACGCCGCCTGCCGTTGTCACTTTGACGATGACAGCGTCGCGCTTGACGACGCGCCCGACGCCGAGGCTGATGCTGTCCTCGGGCTTGACCGGGAAAGAAGTCGGGAACGCCTCAATGGCGATGATTTTCAGATCGGGGTCACGCACTGTCACTGATTGCCTTCGCGGCGGATGGTCCAGCGCGCATTCTATATGACAGCGGCAATGACGGCGCTCATGGCGGTGGGCTTGTTGTCGTGGTGCTAAACTCCCGCGAAAGCCGCGAAGTGCCTGCGGTTGTCCAACGCAATGCGCTCGCGCAGCGCTCCGAGGAGAGTCGCATATGAACCGTCGCAATAGTGTATTGCTCACCGTACTTGCCCTGCTGGCCGCTTCCCACGCGACCGCGCAAACCTGGGCGCCGGCCAAGCCGATCAAGATCCTCGTCGGCTCGCCACCCGGGGGCAGCAACGACATCATGGCGCGCGCCATCGGGCAGCGCCTGAGCGAGGTGCTGGGCCAGCCGGTGCTGGTGGACAACCGTCCGGGCGCGAGCCAGATGCTCGCTGCGGACCTGATGTCGAAATCGGCGCCCGACGGCAGCACCATTTATATTTCTTCCAGCACGTACACCACGACAGTAGCTCTGCAGCCCAAGCAGCAGTTCGATCCCGTCAACGACGTTACCGGCGTGGCGCTGCTCGGCAACGGTCCGCTGGTTTTGGTGGTGCATCCTTCGGTGCCCGCGAAGACTGCCAAAGATCTTATCGCCATCGCGCGCGCGCGGCCGGGCGAGTTGAATTACACCTCGTCCGGTGTCGGCGGCATCAACCACATGGGAACGGAAGTGTTCGCATCGATGGCGAAAATCAAGATGGTGCACGTGCCGCACAAGGGCATGTCGCCCGCGCTCACCGACCTCATGGCGGGACAGGTGCAGGTCCTGCTGGTCAGCGCTGCTTCCGTGGAAGCGCAGATCAAAAGCAGCCGCCTGCGCGCCATCGGCATGAGTACCGCGAAGCGCTCCTCGTTCGCGCCCAACCTGCCGACCATCGCGGAAAGCGGGCTGCCCGGCTACGACGTCTCGCTGTGGTGGGGAATTTTCGCGCCGGTTAAAACCCCGCGGCCGGTGATCGAACGATTGAACGCCGAGATCAACAAAATTCTCGTCACCGAAGAAATCAAAAAGCGCTTCGCGGATTTCGGGGCCGAACCGACGCCCGCGAGTCCGGAAGCGTTCACCGCAATGTTCAAGTCCGAAATCGTGAAGTGGAGCAAGGTCGTCAAAGAGTCCGGCATCAAGGCGGAATGACGGCGGGTATTTTCAGCCGGTGCGCGCTTTCGCTTCACCTGGAAGGCTGGCTGGCAGGGGGCTGTCTGTAAAGATAATCGTATTACTTGGCCAGAATCAATTTACCTTTGCTGGCCTGGCGCAGCGAGTAGATTTCGCCCACATGCTCGATCAGCACTTCGCGCTGGCTGCCGAACAGCTCGTCACTGCGGATTTGCCGGCGTTGCGCCTGGTTGCCGGCGGCAATCACGGGCGTGCCCGTTTGTTCCACCGCGGTTATGGGGGCTGCAGGTTTCACTCGCGCGATGTCCCGGTCCTGGCCTGGCTATTAAATGCGGAGATCGCCAGCCAGGCGGCGGGAATGAGGACCAGCGCGATCGAATAAATCTGCGCGTAAACGCCCTCGGCATACGCTTCGGTCGCCTCGTTCCAGTATTCGTTGTCGATCGGCAACGCATGGGCTTCCGTGAGTTCATGGAAGCTGTACAGCAGCAGTTGCAGCGCAAACAACAACAGGAAAATCGACGTGACCTGAAAAAACAGCGCGAGGTTCACGCGGCGGCCGTAACGCGACCATGCCCAGGCCAGCAGGACGGTAATCGCCACGCCCGCAAGGCGATTACGCGAGTTGGTGTCGCCCCAGGCCTGAATTCTTCCGGTTAATTCCATTACTTCGGTTGTGTAATTTTTAAATCAAATCAATAGCTTGTTTTAAAGTCCCGCGCCACATCAAAACCTGGGGTCGGCGTTTGACGGAGCGATAAATATAAATGCGAATGATTCGCATTGCAATAAAATATTTGGATCGAATCCTTGCAAATGGGCGGGACCTTGTCGTGGGTATTACTGCTTCGCCGGCGCAGACCTGAATGCAACGCACGGGTCCGGCCGCTCCCATCGCGGAGTGAACCATACAAAGTCGAATGGCAATACTCCCGCCGTGGCGGTTTTGAGGTAGTCCCGCGGTTCGCCGGCGCCGGCTTCCACTTCCAGAATGCCCACCGCGCATACCGTTACACCAGACACCGCAGCTTGCAGATAAAGCGGCACAGCGAGGTCGCGCCGCACGTGCCCGTTGCCCGTAATCAGCACCGCGCCATCACTGCCTGCATGTAGCAAAGACCTCGCGAGCGTCGCGTCGCGGGCGCGTTGTGCGGCGGTCATGGCCGGGACCATGGATTCAGGCAACGCACGGCAGTGGCCTTCTATGATGATGTCGCGCAGCACCTGTTCCTTTGCGCCCGACCACGCGGCATCGAGATGCAACGCCGCAATGCGTTCCGGCGTCAGCGCGGCCAACCCGAGTTTGACGATTTGTCCCGCGTCCGCGCGCGAGAGATTCGCCGCGCGCAGCGGCATGCCGAAACGCAATGCTGTTTCTATCAGCGGACGGTAATAGTCCCAGGTCCATCCTTTGCGGTTGAAATTTACTGCGTCCGCGACGGCTTCAGCGTCGATTTTTCCCTGCTGCTGACGTTGCTGCAGTGCTGCGTCATGTTCGAGGTCGAATTGCTCGAGCGCGACAACCGGTTTCAAGGCGCCGGCACCCATGGCCGTCAGCAGGTCCGCCTGTATCGCGTGGTGGTCGGGGTTGTCGTGTACCTCTCCCAGCAACCGGAAGTATGCCTGCCTGAGGCTGCCGATGAGTTCATCCGGGGACACGAAACGTCCTGCGACTGCATGCCAGATTCTTCCAGCGAGGGGATGGTCGCGCAGCAAGGTGGATCGCCAGCGCTTGTCCGGTGCCATCGCGGAGCGCACGCCGGCGGGCGCCAGCAGCGCAGCGAGCGCGGTCCAGCCTAACGCGCGCAGCGCAAATCTTCGATGCATCGGGGAAGTATCACTGGAACCGCTTTGGGACTTACGTGCCCAGCCGTTTTTTGACTGCCGCCAGCAGCTCGCTGCGCGAAAACGGTTTGGTCAGGAAGTCTTCGTCGAGGCGCGCGACGCGGCACACCGCAGGCAGCGCGGCAACGCTTGCAGCGGAACGCCGCGGCCTGGCGGTCGCGGACGGCCGTTTGCGGGCCGGCTTTGCTGTGCGCTGCGGATGCGTGGCCAAAACGGGGATTCCTGTGCGGTGGATTTATCGACTATTCTATACGACCCCATGAATGCGTTGACCTTTCAGGCATTGCGTATGCTCGCCGACGGCGAATTCCGTTCCGGCGAGACGATGGCGCGCGTCCTCGGCGTCTCGCGCGCCAGCGTGTGGAACGCGCTGCACGCGCTCGACGCTTCAGGCATCGAGGTATTCAAGGTGCGCGGCCGCGGCTATCGCCTGGCGGAGCCGTTGTCGCTGCTGGCGGCGGATGCCGTCCTATCCGCGCTGGGCGCGTCGGCGCCGCGGTTTGCCGTCGAGGTGGTCGACAGCGTCGAATCGACCAACAGCCTGCTGATGGGCCGCGCAGCGGCGGGTGCCGCCAGCGGTACCGTGATCGCCGCCGAGTGGCAGACGCAGGGGCGCGGCCGGCGTGGCCGCGCGTGGCATGCGCTGCCCGGTGCCGCGCTCACGTTCTCCGTGCTGTGGCGATTCGAGCAGGGCGCGGGAGCATTGGCGGGCTTGAGCCTGGCCGTCGGCCTGGCCGTGACGCGCGCGCTCGCGCAGTGCGGCATGCGCGAGGCGGGTTTGAAATGGCCCAACGATGTGTTGTGGCGCGGCCGCAAGCTCGCCGGTATTCTCATTGAAATGCAGGGCGACATGCTGGGACCGAGCGCGGCCGTGATCGGCATCGGGCTGAACTGCCGCATGCCGGCGGCATTGCTCGACCGCATCGACCAGCCGGCGGTCGATGTCGCTACTGCCTGCGGCACGCCGCCTGAGCGCAACCGTTTGCTCGCCGGGTTGCTGACCGAACTCGATACCATATTGACGGAATTTTCCCGTGAGGGTTTCGCATCATTTCGCGATGAATGGCAGGCGTGTCACGTGTTCCAGGGCAAGCCGGTCAAAATCGCGCTGCCCGATGGCGGCATCGTCAATGGCACCGCCGAAGGAGTGGCGGAAAACGGCGCGCTGTTGCTTGCCACGCAGTCCGGGCAATTACGCTTTCACAGCGGCGAAGTCAGCCTGCGGGCGGCAGCATGAAGGCGCCACGTACGCGGAGCAAAGCCGGGCGCACGGTGCTGGCGATAGACGCCGGCAATACGCGCATCAAATGGGGCGTCCACGATGGCGCGCGCTGGCAGGTGCAGGCGTCGCTCGAAACCGCGCGCGCCGGCAAACTGAAAGCCGCGCTCGCCCGCATCGACACGCCGCAAGTCATCGTGGTATCAAACGTCGCCGGCGCAGCGTTGCGAGAAAAATTGTTGCGTGCGTTGCCGGCGAAGCCCGCGCCGCGCTGGATCAAAAGCGAACGCGTGCAATGCGGTGTCTGGAGCAGCTATGCCACGCCGGGGCAACTCGGTTGCGATCGCTGGGCGGCGCTGATCGGGGCCTACCGGCTGTTCGGCGCGGCGTCCATCGTGGTTAATGCCGGTACCGCTCTGACGGTCGATGCGTTGACTGCGGACGGCGTATTCGCGGGCGGCATGATCGTTCCCGGCACGGATTTGATGCGCAAGGCGCTGGCAGCCAATACCGCGGCGTTGAAGCTGCGGCCCGGCGGGTTCAGTTTTTTTCCCGACGCGACGGGCGACGCCATCATGAGCGGCGCGATCAATGCGGCGTGCGGGGCGGTCGAGCGCATGGCGCGGTTTCTCGAGGAGGCCGTCCAGGCCCACCCGTTGTGCGTGCTGTCGGGCGGCGGGGCGGCTTTGCTGGCGCCCCACCTTAGCCTTGAAGTCAAGGTAGTGGATAATCTGGTACTCGAAGGATTGCTGACGATTGCCGATGACGAGACCAAGCGGGCGACCTGACGTGCGGACGTGATGCATACACCATGAGACTGCTGTTTTTGATTTTTTTGCTGCTCAATGCCGCGGCGTTCGGCTACATCCGTTTTGCGGAAAGCCGCACCGGCGCTGCTAACCAGATAGCGCTGCTGCAGATCGCGCCGGACAAGATGAAATTGCTGAAACCCGGCGCGCCGCGGCCCGAGCGCAAGGACGCGGCAAGTCCGCAGCCGGGGCTGGTCTGTCTCGAATGGGGCGCTTTTGCCGCCTATGAGATGGTGAAAGCGACAGCGGCGCTCGAAAAATTTGCGTTAGGCGACAAGGTCGCACAACGCGACGCGGGCGACAGCTACTGGGTGTACATTCCGCCGCTGAAGACCCAGGCCGATGCCGACAAGAAGGCGGGCGAATTAAAGGCGCACAGCGTCACCGATTTTTACGTAGTGCAGGACAATGAGCAGTGGCGATTTGCCGTTTCGCTCGGCATGTTCAAGACCGAAGAGGCCGCCAACAATTACCTCGTTCAGTTGCGGCAAAAAGGCGTGCGCTCGGCGGTCGCCGGCCCGCGCGGGGCGAAAACCAGCATGTTCGTGATTCGCGACCCCGGCGACGCGGTGGCCGCGAAAATCGCCGCGCTCAAGGCGGAGTTTCCCAACGCGCAGTTGAAGGCGACCACCTGCGCCGACGCGCAGCAGGCCGCAAAAAGTTAAAGTCCGCGGATTTTTTTGAGCGTTTCGGTGGTCGACCGTTCGTGTATGAACGGTATCGAATGCACGGCGCCATGCCAGTTTTTGACTTCGGCCGCGCCGACGATTTTGTCCGCCGCCCAATCGCCGCCTTTGACCAGCACGTCGGGTTTGGTCAGCTTGATCAGCGCGAGCGGCGTGTCGTCGTCGAACCAGGTGACGACGCTCACGGCCTCGAGCGCTGCAAGTACTGCCATGCGGTCGGCGAGCGCATTGATCGGGCGGTCCAGCCCTTTGCCCAGGCGCTGCACCGACGCATCGCTGTTGACGGCGACCAGCAGGCTCGCGCCGAGAGCGCGCGCCTGCGCGAGATAGCTCGCGTGTCCGCGGTGCAGGATGTCGAATACGCCGTTGGTAAACACCAGCGGCCGCGCCAGTTGCGCGATGCGCGCGGTCAGTTCCGCAGGGGCGCAGATCTTGGATTCAAAGGCGGGGGCAGGATGCACGCCGCCAGTGTAACGCGCCGTCGCTGCCGCGCCAAACCCGTTTATCCTTGTGTTGCACGCTTGCAGTTTGCGGGAACGCACGGACTGCCGCGGCGAGCATCGTTTACGCTCGGTGGCGTGACAGTGAAAGCAAGGCGGGCGACATTAATACAACGATGTGAATCGTGCTGGGCGCGACGGCGGGCGTGGTGCTGATTTATTTTCTGGTCATGCGGGTGTTCTTCCGCCAAAGCCGCGCACTCGACCGCCAGATCGATTACAGCAAGAAGCGCAAGTGGGGCGACGAAGACTGCAATGATTAAAGCAGCCGGCGAGGCAATTGAGCGCGCAACTCGCGCAATTCCGCTTCAAGCTCGCCGATACGCGAGACGAATGCCAGTGCCAGCGCCAGTGCATGCGGATCGAGGTCGAAGTCGCTGCGCAGGCGCCGCGCGGTGCGCACGGTGACGACGCAGTTTCCGGTGAAGGTCCATTCCGTGCTGCGCGGATCGGTCGGGGCGAGCGCGCCGTGCTCGACCAGTTCGCGCAACTCATCTGCCGACGCGCCGGATGATTCCGCAAGTTGTGTAAATGAAATTTCGTGATGCGCGTCCAGCCACAGCGCATCCATGCGTTCATTTGTCATTTTTCGCCTCCTGTTTGAAATGGCCGCGCGGATCGAATGTCGAGACGTCCGCCAGTTCCTTGAACAATGCCTGTTCGCGTTCGCTCAGCGTTGCGGGCACGGCAATCTGCACGATTGCGAAAAAATCGCCGGCCCCTTCCTCGCGTGGTTTGGGCAGTCCGCGCCCGGTAAGACGCAGTTTCTGACCGGCCACCGTGCCCGGCGGAATTTTAAGACGCACATTGCCGCCAAGGGTGGGCACTTCCACACGGGTGCCGAGCGCTGCTTCCCAGGGCGCCAGCGGTAAATCGAGATAGAGATCGTGGCCGCTCACGCGATACAGCGGGTGCGGATTGAGCGCGATGTTGAGATACAGGTCGCCGTCGCGGCCACCATTGAACCCCTTGCCGCCTTTGCCCGGCAGGCGCAGTCTTTGCCCGTCGGTCGCGCCTTTGGGGATGCGCGCCTTGAATTCGCGCGGCACCCGGCGCAGGCGCCCGTTCTCGTCGTACTCCGGAATGCTGAGATTCAGATCCAGCAGCGTTCCGCGGTACGCGTCGTCGAGGGAAATCTGCGCGCTGACTTCGAAGTCCTGGCCCGGGATCGGCACGTCGAAGCGCTGCCCGCCGCCCGCTTGCCCGCCGCGCTGCCGGCCGCCGGCAAGCCCCGCGAACAGATCCGCCAGATCGGCATCGTCAAACGCGAACCCGTTGTCGGCGTAGCGTTTCTCCCAGTCCGGCGGCGGCCGGAAATCCTGCCCCGATTGATGGCTGCCCAACTGGTCATATGCAGCGCGCTTGTCTGCGTCCTTGAGGGTTTCGTACGCTTCGGCGACGTCCTTGAATTTTTCCTCGCCAGCCGGGTCTTTGGAGACGTCGGGATGATATTTGCGCGCGAGTTTGCGATACGCTTTCTTGATCGCGTCGGCATCGGCATTGCGCTCGATGCCGAGGGTTTTGTAGTAGTCCTTGTATTTCATGCGCGCGCTCCGGCGCCGTCGCGCGGGCGCTTGCCGGGCAGGACCACGTTTGCTTGCCTTGGCGCCGGTGCGTCAGCCCGGCTTAGTCGAGATATTCGAACAGCTTGACGACTTTCTGCACGCCGCTGGTGGTGCGCGTGATCTCGACCGCGTCGTCGGCTTCCTTGCGTTTGACCAGGCCCAGCAGGTAGACAGCGCTGGCTTCGGTCACCACTTTGACGTGCACCGGGTTAAACAGCCGCTGGTCGACAAACCGCGCTTTGACTTTCGACGTGATGAACGAATCGTTGGCGCGCGCCGACAGGGGGGTGACGTTGCCGACAGTGATTTCGTTATAAACGCCGCGCACGTTTTCAACCGCGCGCACGATTTTTTCGATTTCCGTCCTCGTCGCGGCGTCCTTCACCTCGCCGGTAATGAGCACCATCCGGCTGAAGCTTGTGATGTTGATGTGCGCGTCCTTGAAGCGGTCGCCGACGCGTTGCCCGGATTTCAGTTCGATGCCCTGGTCTTCGGTGACGGTGCCGACGGTGCGCCGGTCTTCGCCGACCAGCACGGCGGTTCCGGCGCCGCCGACAACCGCGGCGACACAGCCGGACAGCACAGATGCAATGACGGGGAATACGGCCAGCAGTGCTAGCAAACGTAATTTATGCATATTCACTCCACCCCCAGTAGCAGACAATCGATTGCATCGCACAGGCAATGCAGCGTAAGTAAATGAACTTCCTGTATGCGCGCGGTGCTTTGCGCCGGCACGCAGATATGTATATCGGTCAGTTGCAGTGCCTCGGTCATCTGGCCGCCATTGCGGCCGCTTAGCGCCACCACGTTCATGCCGTTCTCATGCGCCGCAACGATCGCCGCCAGCACGTTTTTCGAGTTGCCGCTGGTCGAGATGGCGAGCAGCACGTCGTTTTTATGGCCAAGGGCGCGCACCTGTTTCGAGAAAATCTGTTCAAAATCGTAATCGTTCGCGATCGACGTCATGGTCGATGAATCCGTCGTAAGTGCCATCGCGGCCAGCCCCGGGCGCTCCATCTCGAAGCGATTCAGGAGTTCAGCCGCGAAATGCTGCGAATCCGCCGCCGAGCCGCCGTTGCCACAGGCGAGTATCTTGCCGTCGGCACGCAGGCACTGCACCATGCGCTCGGCGGCTGCGGCAATCGGTCCCGCCAGCGCATCCATGCTCTGGAGTTTGAGATGCGCACTCTCGGAAAAGTTCTCGCTGATGCGACTTATTAAATCCATTTTCGGATCCGTAAAATGCGCGGATTATCCCATAAATCACTCGGTGAACGCATTTTTGAGCCACTCGATCGAGTTATCCGTGCCGTTTATGAGCAGCGCATCGAAGCGGCATGCGGGCGGGCGCGCGATGCCGGCCAGGTAGTGGCGCGCCGTGCGCAGCAACTTCGCGCGCTTGGCGGCGGTGATGCTGGCGGCAGCACCGCCGAAGCGGTTACTCGAGCGCATGCGCACTTCGACGAACACCAGCGTTTTACCTTCGCGCGCGACGACGTCGATCTCGCCGAAACGGCAGCGATAGTTGCGCGCTACCAGCGTCAGCCCTGCTTGCTGCAGATAGGCGGCGGCGAGGTTCTCGGCTTCCGCGCCGCGCGCGCTCATCGGCGGGATTTGAGCACGACGGTCTTGCCGTCGACGAACTGGGCGGGAGTCAGCTCGCGCACGAACCTTTGATCGCGCGTCATGCGGATCTGGCCGGTCACGCCATCGAGCCCGGCATCGCGATTGTTGTTCAGGAGTTCGAGCCCGATCCGGAACGCGTCTATTCCAAGCGCGTAGAGGCGCTCGAAGTCGACCGCATCGCCCAACTGCGCGCGCGGGTAGATCATCACGGCCGGGTGATCGGGTTGCAAGAGCCACGGCATCTCGACAATGCGCACGAGGTTCAGCTCCTGCGCGACCGTTTTGCCGCCGGGATTGACCTGCGACGTCGCGTAAATCGCGATGTTGTTCCCGAGATAAGGCCGCACCGTGCGCGCGCGCGCGTAATCCACGGCCAGGAAAATCATGTCGGTGCCGCTGGTGTCCGCGGTCTGGCGCAGTTTGGTAAGGCTTGCCTGGTCGGCGTCAAAATTGACGTCGGCGACGGTGATGCCGCCGCGCCGCGCAAATTCCTCGACGAAAGCCTGGCGCATGCGTTTGCTGAGCGGCGAGCCGTCGACGAGAACGTAGGTGTTGCGGCGGCTGTCATCGCGGGCCATTTGCGCAACCTGGCGCGCCTCCTGTTCGATGCCGAGGCCGAACAGATAAAGGCGAGGCGGTTGCTGAGACCCCGCGTCCAGCGCGTTCAATGCCAAGGTCGGCACGCTCACCAGCGTGCTGGCGGCAATCGCCGCCACGCCGCTGCGCGTGAGCGGGCCCACCACCAGTTGCGCGCCTGACTCAATCGCCTGCTCGTAGATGGTCAGCACGTTGAGTGTGTCTTCGTTGACCGTATAAACCCGGAACGGCAGCGCGTTTTTGCCGGCAGCCCTGGCGCCGGCGGCGAAACCCAGGCGCACGGCGTCGGCATGGCGGCCGAACGAAGGGGAAGCCAGCGGCAATATCAACGCGATATGCGGTTCGCGTGCGGCGGCGTGGGCGGCATCGGTAGCGAACGTGAGCGCGGCCCCGTATAGTAGCGCCCGGAACAAAGTCAGGAAGACAGCCAGGCGATGAACGATACGGCGCATCATGGGCAGGCGGGAATGGAGCGGCCTTCATTATATGTAGTCGCCACACCGATTGGAAATCTCGCCGATATCACATTGCGCGCGCTCGATGTGCTGAAACGAGTCGACGTGATTGCGGCGGAGGATACGCGGCTTGCCTCGCGGCTGCTCAAACACCACGGTATTACGACGCGGCTGATGGCGGTGCACGAACACAACGAGCGCGGTGCGGCGCAGAAAATTGTGCAATTGCTGGCGCAGGGCAAATCCATCGCGCTCATCAGCGATGCCGGCACGCCGGCGATTTCCGATCCGGGCGCGCTGGCGGTTGCGGCGGTAAGGCAGGCCGGTTACCCGGTCGTACCGGTGCCGGGCGCGAACGCGGCGCTGTGCGCGCTGTCTGCCGCCGGCCTCGCGGCGCCGCATTTTCTGTTTTACGGGTTTTTGCCGGCGCAGGCCGCCGCGCGCAAACGCGAACTGGCGGCGCTCAAGGCGTTGCCTTACCTGCTGGTGTTTTACGAGGCGCCGCATCGCGTGGTCGCCAGCGTCGCCGACATCGCGGCGGTGCTCGGCGATACGCGCATGGTCACCATCGCGCGCGAGCTGACCAAGCTGTTCGAGACCATCCATAGCTGTGCGCTCGGAGAGGCGGCGGCGTGGTTTGCTCAGGATGCCAATCAGGTCAAGGGCGAATTCGTGCTGCTAGTCGACGGCGCGCCGGCCGCTGATGCGGCGGATGACGGCGCGGTCCAGCGCGTGCTTGCGGCGCTGATGCGCGAATTGCCGTTGAAGCAGGCGGTCAAGCTGGCGGCCGACATTACCGACGCGCGCAAGAACGACGTCTACGAACTGGCGCTGCGCATGAAGAAAAATCCCGATTGAATTTTACTAATCGCGGGGCAGCGCTTAAGATTGATACAAAATCAGGGGAGAATCAATGAGCCGAGTCACTATCACCCGTCCCGACGACTGGCATTTGCATCTGCGCGACGGCGATCATATGCGCGCGGTGCTGCCGGACGTGGCGCGGCGCTTCGCGCGCGCCATCGTCATGCCGAACCTGAAGCCGCCCGTCACGACTACGGAAATGGCGATCGGCTATCGTGAGCGCATTCTGTCGGCGCTGCCCAACGGCATGCGGTTCGATCCGTTGATGACGCTGTATCTCACCGACAACACCAGCGGCAAGGAAATCCAGCGCGCCAAGGCGAGCGGCATCGTGCATGCGGTCAAATATTATCCGGCCGGCGCCACCACCAATTCGGACGCGGGCGTCACCGAACTCGGCAAATGCGAAGACGCGCTTGCCGCAATGGAGGAATGCGGCCTGCCGCTGCTGGTACACGGCGAGGTGACGTTTCCCAATGTTGATATTTTCGACCGCGAGAAACTCTTTATCGACCGCGTATTGATTCCGGCGCTGCAAAAATTTCCCAAGCTGCGCCTGGTTTTCGAGCACATCACGACCAAGGAGGCGGTGCGCTTCGTGCTCGGCTCGCCGCCGCGCATCGCCGCGACAATCACCGCGCACCACCTGCTGCTCAACCGCAATGCGCTGTTTGCAGGCGGCATCCGCCCGCACCATTTCTGCCTGCCGATATTGAAGCGCGAAGACGACCGCCTGGCCCTGATCGAGGCCGCCACCAGCGGCAATCCGAAATTTTTTCTCGGCACCGACAGCGCGCCGCATGCGCGCGACACCAAGGAGGCGACGTGCGGGTGCGCGGGCATGTATACGTCGCATGCCGGGATCGAGCTCTACGCCGAGATTTTCGGCGCTTACAATGCGCTCGAAAAGCTCGAAGGTTTCGCCAGCGTATTCGGCCCGGTTTTCTACGGGCTGCCGCGCAATATCGACAAGATCACGCTGGTGAAAGAAGTGTGGAACGTGCCCAAGGATCTGCCTTTTCACAAGGGCACCCTGGTGCCGTTCCGCGCCGGCGGCACGGTGGGCTGGCGCATGCTATAGGGCGCTTGCCGGCGGGGGAATATCCCGCCGCAACGGTGCGCGGCCCTGGCGGTCGCTGCGTGTTAAAATTCGCGCGGGAGTTGGCCAGGCAGTCGCTGTCGGCGCGCATGTCGCGCCGGTAGAGGAAAGTCCGGGCTCCGCAGGGTAGGGTGACGGCTAACGACCGTCCGCCGTGAGGCGAGGAACAGGGCCACAGAGACGAGTCCGCCGCGGCACATTGCGGCGGGGTGAAACGCGGCAACCTCCACCCGGAGCAACACCAAATAGGCAAGCTATGACGTGACCCACTGAGCTTGCGGGTAGGTGGCTAGAGCGTGCGGGCAACCGTACGTCGAGAGGAATGACTGTCACGGGGGCGCAAGCCTTCGACAGAACCCGGCTTATCGGCCGACTCCCACTTCCGATAATCGCGTGCGTTCGGTTGCAAGCGCCGCGGAACGCGCCGTGTGCTTTAACTGCGAATTGTTAAGGACTGAACATGAAGAAATACAAAATCGCTTACATCCCCGGCGATGGCATCGGCAAGGAAACCGGGCCCGAGGGCGTGCGCGTGCTGGAAGCGGCGGCGCGTAAATTCGGTTTCGAACTGCAGTTCGACGAATACGACTGGAGCTGCGACTACTACGCGAAGCACGGCCGCATGATGCCGGAGGACGGTCTTGAGCAGGTGCGCAAACACGACGCGGTATTTTTCGGCGCGGCAGGCTGGCCGGCGACGGTGCCCGACCACATTTCGCTGTGGGGGCTGCTGATTCCCTTCCGCCGCAATTTCCAGCAGTACGTGAACCTGCGGCCGGTGCGCCTGATGCCGGGCGTCAAATGCCCGCTCGCCGGCCGCAAGCCGGGCGACATCGATTTCTGGGTGGTGCGCGAAAACAGCGAAGGCGAATACTCGTCAATCGGCGGGCGCATGTACGAAGGCACCGAAAATGAATTTGCAACCCAGCAGGCGATCTTCTCGCGGCGCGGCACCGACCGCATCATGCGGTTCGCATTCGAACTCGCGAAAAAGGGCACAAAAAAGCACGTCACTTCCGCCACCAAGTCGAACGGCATTTCAATCTCGATGCCTTATTGGGACGAGCGCTTCAAATTAATGTCAGCGCAGTATCCCGACATCAAGACCGATCAGTATCACATCGACATTCTGACTGCGCATTTCGTGATGCATCCCGACTGGTTCGACGTCGTTGTCGGCTCCAACCTGTTCGGCGACATCCTCTCCGACCTCGGGCCCGCCTGCACGGGAACGATAGGCATTGCGCCGTCGGCCAACATCAATCCGGAACGTGAATTTCCGTCGCTGTTCGAACCCGTGCACGGGTCGGCGCCCGACATCTACGGCAAAGGCATCGCCAATCCGGTCGGCCAGATCTGGTCGGGCGCGATGATGCTCGAACACCTCGGCCATCCGGATGCAGCGAAAGCGATCGTCGATGCGGTTGAGGCTGTTCTGGTGGAAGGCCCGCGCACGCGGGACGTCGGCGGCAAGTCCGGCACCACCGATATGGGCAAAGCCATCGCCGACGCGTTGTAGCGTCAGTAGCGCCGCTCGGCTTTGGGTTCCTCGCCGGGGCCGTAGAAGCGCTTGTCCTGCATTTCGCCGTTGAGAGAAAAGACCACGATGGTGCCCTTGTCGCCGCGCCATTTGCTTTGCGTGCTGGTGTAGTTCTCATCCTGCACCTTGACCGTGGTGTTGCGCGACTCGCTGGCGATGCCGAGTATGGTGGCGACCTGCGCCTCCTTCATGCCGTCGGTGATCTTGGTGTAATTGGCCTCGGTGACTTTCGAGCTGCACGCGGCGGGCGCCGCGAATCCTCCCCGTGACTGCCGGATCGATCGATAGCGCCACCTGTGCGTGCCGATGTGTGGGCCCTGTTGCTTTTCCGCAACGCCGCTAACGTGCTGTAACTCCTTGATAGTCAAAAACAAAGTTAAGGTATCACTTTCAATTAATACAATAACCAATTGTTTATTAATATTTATTATTTTTATAACTCATTGCGAGCGTGAATTAGCCCTCATAAGTCTTTGTCCTGAAAACAGAAAACTGGTTTTCTACGCTTGACCGTGCGACACGTTTTTCATATAGTGGGCGACGGTGGGAAAAAGTGGGAAAAATCCCACTCCCGCACCTCATAAAAGGGGGAGTCGTGTTTCGCGGTGTAGCCCAGTTAAGTCTCGACAGCAAAGGCAGGCTCGCAGTGCCCTCGCGCTACCGCGAAGGGCTGCTGGTGCGCTGCGCCGGCCGGCTCGTCATCACGGCCGACCACGACAAGTGTCTGCTCGTCTATCCGCAACCCGATTGGGAGCCGATCCAGCAAAAGCTGATGAGCCTCTCGAGCCTCAATCCGCGCATCCGCGATTTGCAGCGCCAGCTCGTCGGTTACGCCGAAGACACCGACATGGACGCGGCGGGCCGCGTGCTCATCTCGCCGGCGCTGCGCGACTTCGCCGCGCTCGGCAAAAGCGTCGTGCTCGTCGGGCAGGGCAATAAATTCGAATTGTGGGACAAGGAAAAATGGGACCAGGTGCTCGAACGCGGCGCCGGTTTCAATGACGGAGATTTGCCGCCGGAACTGGAGGGCTTCTCGTTGTGAGCCTCGGCTCACACACCCCGGTATTGCTGCAGGCGGCGGTAGAAGGTTTGAGAGTGCGGGCGGACGGCGTTTACGTCGACTGCACGTTCGGCCGCGGCGGCCATAGCAGGGAGGTTTTGGCGCGGCTGGGAAAAGGTGGGCGTTTGATCGCGCTGGATCGCGATCCGGCGGCGATTGCAGCGCATGGGGACATCGACGATGAGCGGCTTCAACTTGTTCACAGCAGTTTCAGCGGTCTGCACGACGTGCTGCGCGAACGCGGCATCGCACAGGTCGACGGCATTCTGCTCGATATCGGCGTGTCTTCGCCGCAACTCGACGATGGCACGCGCGGTTTCAGTTTTCGCGTCGATGCGCCGCTCGACATGCGCATGGATACGAGCCGTGGTACTACCGCTGCCGGATGGCTGGCCAGCGCGGACGAGCAGGAAATAAGGGAGGTTATCCGCAACTATGGCGAAGAACGGTTTGCTAAGCAGATTGCAGCAGCGATTGTTGCAGCACGGGCGGGGCGCCCTGTCGCAACCACACGCGAGCTTGCCGGGATCGTGGCCAAGGCTGTCCGCACACGCGAGCCGGGGCAGGATCCAGCGACGCGCACCTTTCAGGCTTTACGGATTCACGTCAATCAGGAGCTTGAAGAGTTGACCCGGGTCCTGCCTCAATGCGTCGCAGCACTGGCGCCTGAAGGGCGGCTCGTCGTGATCAGCTTTCATTCGCTCGAAGACCGTATCGTCAAACGCTTTCTGCGCGCGCATTCACAGCCGCCGCAGATGCCGGCGCGTTTGCCGTTGCGGGCCCGTGACTTGCCGCGGCCGCCGTTGAGCCTCATCGGCAAGTTGCAGCGCCCCGCGCACGACGAAGTCGCCGCCAATCCGCGTGCGCGCAGCGCCGTGATGCGGATTGCCGAACGCACCGGGGAGTTTTTCGCTTGATGGCGCGTCTGAATCTTATCCTGCTCGCGGTGCTGGTGGTCTGCGCGCTGTCGGTGGTGACGTCGCAGCACAAGGCCCGCAAGCTCTATGTCGAATTGCAGAAGGAGCAGGATCTGGCGAAGCAGCTCGACGTCGAGTGGGGCCAGCTGCAGCTCGAGCAGAGCACGTGGGCGATGCACGCGCGCGTCGAAAAAATCGCCAGCGGGCAATTGATGATGCGTGTGCCGCCGGCCTCGCGCGTGCAGGTAGTGGCGCCGGAGACCGCGCAATGAACGCCGCCGCGCCCGGCATGGCGATGACGATGCCGGGATGGCGTTCGCGCGCGCTGCTCGTGCTGCTGCTCGCGGGTTTCGTCGTTTTGCTCGCGCGCGCGGTCTATCTGCAGGGACTGAACAGCGGTTTTCTGCAAAAAAAGGGCGACGCGCGCTATGGCCGCGTGATCAAGCTTTCCGCCACGCGCGGCATGATCACCGACCGCAATGGCGAGGTGCTGGCGATTTCGACGCCGGTCGAATCGGTGTGGGCGAGTCCAGACGTTGAAATCGTGCCGGCGCAGGCAAAACGCCTGTCGCAATTGCTGGAGGTCGAAGCGGGCGAGATTTCCAAACGCCTCGCCGATACCAGCCGCGAATTCGTCTACCTCAAACGGCATCTGCCTCCCGAGCAGGCTGCGAAAATCGTCGAGCTCAATGTGCCTGGCATATTTCTGCAGCGCGAATTCCGCCGCTACTACCCGGGCAGCGACTACTTCGCGCACCTGATCGGCTTTACCGACATCGACGACCTGGGCCAGGAAGCGCTCGAGCTCGCATTCGACAAGCAGCTCGCCGGCAAACCCGGCAGCCGGCGCGTGATCAAGGACCGCCTGGGGCGCATCGTCGAAGACGTCGAGAGCGTGCGCGCGCCGCAGCAGGGGCGCGATCTTGCGCTGTCGGTCGACGCCCGCATCCAGTACCTCGCTTACCGCGAACTGAAAAACGCGGTTGATGCCAATCGCGCCAAGGCCGGCGGCATCGTCGTGCTGGACGTGCAGACCGGCGAAGTGCTGGCGATGGCCAACCTGCCGTCGTATAACCCGAACAATCGCGGCAAACTCGAACCGCGGCGCATCCGCAACCGCACGGTGACCGATTTGTTCGAGCCGGGTTCGACATTGAAACCTTTCACGGTTGCCGCGGCCATCGAAAGCGGCAACTACAAGCCCGAAACCATCGTGCAGACCGGCTCGGGCCAGCTCGTCATCGGCAACGCGACCATACATGATGCCCATCCCGGCGGCGCTTTGACGGTCGCGCAGGTCATCCAGAAATCGTCCAACGTTGGTGCTGCCAAGATCGCGCTTGCCATGCCGGCAGAGACGTTGTGGGACATCTTCAGCAATGTTGGCTTCGGTACGCAGCCGCGCTCGGGATTTCCCGGCGAGGTGTCGGGCAAGCTGCGCGCCCATGCGAGCTGGCGGCCGATCGAGCAGGCGACCATGTCGTATGGCCACGGCATCTCGCTGAGCCTGCTGCAACTCGCGCGCGCCTACCTCATATTCGCCAGCGACGGCGAAATCAAGCCGGTGACGGTAGTAAAGCTTGACACGCCGGCCGTGGCCACCCGCATCATCTCTGCCGCCACGGCTCAGCAGGTGCGCCGGATGCTGGAACTCGTCGTGCTCCCGGGCGGTACCGCGCCGCGTGCGCAAATCACCGGCTACCGCGTGGCGGGCAAAACCGGCACTGCGCACAAACTCGATGGCGCGACCTACGCGCCGAACAAATACGTCTCGTCGTTCATCGGCTTCGCGCCGGCGTCGGCGCCACGCCTGATTGTCGCAGTGATGCTCGACGAACCGGGCGCCGGCCAGTATTACGGCGGCACCGTCGCCGCGCCCGTGTTCCGCAACGTGATGGAGGGATCACTGCGCCTGCTGGGCGTCAAACCCGACGCGCCGCTCAACAACGTGGTGTTGCCGCCGCCCGACGCCCCGGAGGTGAAAGAAGAAGTATGAACCTCCAGGCCCTCGATCAACTTCAGATAAAACGACTGGCCACCGACAGCCGGTGCATCCGTCGCGGCGATACTTTCGTCGCCTATCCAGGCGAGACGCAGGACGGGCGGCGCTACATCGCGCAGGCGATTGCGCGCGGCGCGAGTGCCGTGTTGTGGGAGAAACGCGGCTTCCGCTGGAACCCCGCATGGCGCGTGCCCAACGCCGGTGTCGCGCAACTGCGCGCGCGCGCCGGCATCATCGCCGGCCGCGTTTACGCAGAACCCAGCGCGCGACTGTGGATGATCGGCGTCACCGGCACCAACGGCAAGACGACGTGCAGCCAGTGGATCGCGCAGGCGCTCAACCATTGCGGTACGCGCACCGCGGTGATCGGCACTCTCGGCTACGGCATGCGCGGCACGCTGCATCCGCTTGTCAACACCACGCCGGACGCCGTGTGGCTGCAGGCGCAACTTGCGAATTTTCTGCGGCGCGGCGCGCGCGCCGTGAGCATGGAAGTTTCGTCGATCGGGCTCGACCAGGACCGCGTTGCCGGCGTTGCGTTCGATGCCGCGCTCTTCACCAATCTCACGCGCGACCATCTCGATTATCACCGTACGATGCAGCGCTACCGGCGCGCCAAATTGAAGCTTTTCGAGGGCGAGTCGCTCAAGCACGCAATCGTCAATCTCGACGACGAATTCGGCGGCGAACTTGTTGAGCGGGTGCGGCGCCGCGGCTTGAGCGTGCTCGGCTACGGGTTCGGGCCCGGCAGCAAAGGCGCGCGCCGCGTGCCGCGCGTCAGTGGCGGCAATTACGCGGCGGGTGCCGGGGGCATGCAATTCGACGTGAAGACGCCGTGGGGACGCGCGACCGTCGAGAGTTCGATGATCGGCCGTCACAACGCCTCTAACCTGCTCGGCTCGCTGGCGACTTTGCTCGTGAGCGACATCAAGCTGAAAGACGCAGTGGCGACTCTCGGCGGCCTGAAGCCAGTGCCGGGGCGCATGCAAAAAATTGGCGGCGGTCGCCTGCCGCTGGCGGTGGTCGATTACGCGCACACGCCGGACGCGCTCGAGCAGGTGCTGCGCAGCCTGCGTGAACTGCTCTCCGGCGGGGACGCACGCCTCATCTGCGTATTCGGTTGCGGCGGCGATCGCGACCGCGGCAAGCGCCCGCTGATGGGGGCGATCGCTGCCCGGTTGGCGGACCGCGTCGTGATTACCAGCGACAACCCCCGCAGCGAGGATCCGCTCAGGATTATCGCCGACATCCGCAATGGCGCGTGCGGCGATTGCATCGTTGAAGCCGACCGCCGGCGTGCGATCGGGCGCGCGTTGCGCGCGGCGCGGCGTGGCGACATCGTGCTGATCGCCGGCAAGGGGCATGAAAATTATCAGGAGATCGCCGGCGTCAGGGCGCAGTTCGATGATGTCGCGGTGGCGCGCGCGGCCTTGCGGAGATCTCAAACATGATGAGCGTAGCGCAGGCGGCACAGGCGCTCGGCGTGCAGTACACCGGTTGCGATGTGAAATTTAACGCGGTGAGCACCGACACCCGCGCGATCAAGCCCGGCGACCTGTTCGTCGCGTTGCGGGGCGAGCGTTACGATGGGCACACGTTCCTCGCGCAGGCCGCGGCCGCCGGCGCGGTAGCGGCGATGGTCGAGCGCGCGAGCGACATCGATCTGCCGCAGATCGTGGTCGACGACACCACGCGCGCGCTTGGCCAGCTCGGCAACTACTGGCGCCGCCAGTTCAGTATACCGCTGGTCGCGGTGACAGGTAGCAACGGCAAGACCACGGTCAAAGAGATGCTCGCGTCGATTTTGCGCGAGGCATGCAACAAAACTCAATCCTCAATCCTCGATCCTCAATCCTGTGTACTGGCCACGCGCGGCAATCTCAACAACCACATCGGCGTGCCGCTGACGCTGCTCGAGTTGCGCAGCGCGCACCGCTACGCCGTGATCGAGATGGGGATGAACCACGCGGGCGAGATCAGTTACATCACGCGCCTGGCCGAGCCGGACGTTGCACTGATCAACAACGCTGGAGTCGCGCATATCGAGAATCTCGGTTCAGAGGAAGCCATCGCGCGCGCCAAGGGCGAGATTTTCGAGGGTTTGAAGCCGGGCGGTACCGCCATCATCAATGCCGATGAGCGCTTTGCGCAGTTGTGGCGCGATCTTGCGCAGGGCAAGCGGCAGATCGGCTTCGCGCTGCAAGCCAAGGCCGCCGTGACGGCAACCTGCAAGGTGCGCGAACTCGACAGCGAAATCGTGCTCAGCACGCCGCTTGGCACGGCGCCTGCGGTGGTGCCCGCGCCGGGTCTGCACAACGTGAAGAATGCGCTCGCCGCGAGTGCTGCCGCCATTGCGCTCGAAGTGCCGGCCGCAACGGTCGCGGCAGGGCTCGCGCGGTTCGGCGGCGTCAAAGGCAGGCTCCAGCGCAAGCGCGGACTGCAGGGCGCAACGCTGATCGACGATACCTATAACGCGAATCCCGATTCGATGCGCGCCGCGATCAGCGTGCTCGCGCGGGCGCCCGGTAAAACGCTGCTGGTGCTGGGCGACATGGGCGAACTCGGGCGCAACGCGATTGCCATGCACGCGCAGATCGGCGAATTCGCACGCGAGGCCGGCGTCGGGCAGCTCTTCACGCTCGGTGAATTGTCCGCGCACACGATGCGGGCGTTCGGCGCCGGCGCGCGCCATTTCACGCGCATCGAAGACCTGCTGGCTGAAATCGAAACCGTGTTGGCGCCGGATGTAACGGTGCTGGTGAAAGGCTCGCGCTTTATGCAGATGGAGCGGGTGGTCACCGCGTTCGCGGTGCCCCGAGAGGAGCGAGGGGAGAGGAGAGAGGTGGTAAAGCCATGAACAGCCTTTTCAATACCGTCTCTCGCCTCTCGCCTCTCGCCTCTCCCGCAGCCGAGGTACTCCGATGCTCTTAGAACTCGCGCAGTGGCTGGCCAAGGACATCCGCGCGTTCAACGTGTTCAGCTATATCACGCTGCGCGCGGTGCTGGCCTGCCTGACCGCTTTGCTGATGACGTTCATGGTCGGCCCGACGATGATCCGCCGCCTGACGTCGTACAAAATCGGCCAGTCGGTGCGCGACGACGGTCCGCAGTCGCATTTGCCGAAGGCCGGCACGCCGACGATGGGCGGCGCGCTGATTTTGGTATCGGTGCTGGTGACGACGCTGTTGTGGGCGGATCTTGAAAACCGCTTCGTGTGGGTGGTGATCGCCGCCACTTTCGGCTTCGGCGTGATCGGCTGGGTCGACGATTACCGCAAGGTTGTGCACCGCAATCCCAAGGGCCTGTCGGCGCGCGTCAAGTTCTTCTGGCAGTCGCTGGTCGGCCTGACCGTGGCATGCATCATTGCGTTCAGCACCAATTTACCGGCGCAAACCGAATTTATCGTGCCGTTTTTCAAAAACGTCGCCTATCCGCTTGGCGTTATCGGTTTCATTTCCCTGACTTATCTCGTGATCGTCGGCACCAGTAACGCGGTCAATTTGACCGACGGCCTCGACGGTCTCGCCATCATGCCGACCGTGATGGTGGCGAGCGCGCTCGGCGTGTTCGCCTATGTCGCGGGCAACGCGGTGTTCGCCAAGTACCTCGGGTTTCCGTATATCCCGGGTGCCGGCGAACTCACGGTGTTCTGCGGAGCGCTCGCCGGCGCGGGCCTCGCTTTCCTGTGGTTCAACGCTTATCCCGCCGAAGTTTTTATGGGCGACGTCGGCGCGCTGGCTCTCGGTGCGGCGCTCGGCACCATCGCGGTCATCGTGCGGCAGGAGATCGTGCTTTTCATCATGGGCGGCGTGTTCGTGGTCGAGACATTGTCGGTGGTGCTGCAGGTGTTGTCTTTCAAGCTGACCGGCAAACGCATATTCCGCATGGCGCCGCTGCATCACCATTACGAATTGAAAGGCTGGAAAGAAAATCAAGTCGTGGTTCGCTTCTGGATCATCACGATGATACTTGTATTAGTAGGACTCTCAACATTGAAGCTGCGGTGACAAGAGATGAGTGAAGCGGACAACGGGTTGATTTCGGCGGAGGCTAACTTGCAGCGCAAGTTAAGCGCGCAGCGCGGCCGTAGCCAAAATCAACCCGTGAGGTTTGGGATCATCACGATGATGTTGGTTCTCGTTGGCTTGTCGACTTTGAAGTTGCGCTAGGAAGCAGACGCAGATGAACGCACATGGATTTGAGGGGTAAAAAAGTCTTGGTACTCGGACTGGGCGATACCGGGCTGTCGATGGCGCGCTGGCTCAGGCGGCGCGGCGCCATCGTATCGGTCGCCGATACGCGCGCCGCACCGCCGCACGCGGCGACGCTGGCGCGCGAACTGCCCGATGTAGCGTTCGAGCACGGGGATTTTCGCGAGGCGAGCCTGCGCGCAGCCGAATTGATCGCGATCAGTCCCGGCATCGATCGCCGCACGCCGGCAGTGGCGGCGGCGATCCGGCGCGGTACGCCGGTAGCGGGCGACATCGAATTCTTTTTGCAGGCGTTGCCGCAACACGCGCGCCCGCTGCCGCGCATCGTCGCGGTGACCGGTACCAATGGCAAGAGCACGACCACGCAAATGGCAGGTGATATCTGCGCCGCCGCGGGGCATGACATCGTGGTCGCCGGCAATATCGGCACGCCCGTGCTGGATACGCTCACCGCGATCGAGAACGGCAGGGCCGCGCCGAGTGCTTTCGTGCTCGAGTTGTCGAGTTTCCAGCTCGAGAGCACGGCGAGCCTCAATGCTGATGCGGCGACTATGCTGAACCTGTCGGAAGATCATCTCGACCGCTACGACGGCATGGCCGATTACGCAGCGGCCAAGGCGCGCGTGTTCCACGGCGATGGCGCGCAGGTGCTGAATCGCGACGACACGCGAAGCGCGGCGATGGCTTTGCCTGGCCGCGAGGTGTTGAGTTTCGGCCTTGATGCGCCGGATTCCGACCGTGCATGGGGCATTGCGCAGCGCGACGGCAAAATATGGCTCGCGCGCGGCGACCGCACGTTGATGGCGGTCGATGAATTGCCGATTGCTGGACTGCATAACGCGGCGAATGCGCTGGCGGCCGGTGCTTTGTGTCACGCCATCGGTGTTGCAGATGCACCCATCGTCAAAGGTTGGCGCGAATTCAAGGGACTGCCGCATCGCGTCGAAAAAGTCGCCGCCATCGACGGCGTCAATTATTACGATGACTCCAAGGGCACCAACGTGGGTTCCACGGTGGCGGCGCTGAACGGCTTTACCCAGCCGGTGGTGCTGATCGCCGGCGGCGACGGCAAAGGCCAGGATTTCAGTCCGCTGCGCGAACCCGTCAAGCGCCGCGCGCGTGCCGTGGTGCTGATCGGCCGCGACCGCGAACAGATTGCCATTGCCATCGCCGGCAGCGGTGTCGCGATCGAACGCGCCGGCGACATGGTGGCGGCGGTGCGGCTGGCGCGCGCAGCTAGCCGCAGCGGCGACGCCGTGCTGCTGTCGCCGGCGTGCGCGAGCTACGACATGTTCAAAAACTACGGGCACCGCGGTGAAGTGTTCGCCGATGCGGTGAGAAAAGAGGTGGTCCGTGGCTGAGGCGAGCACGATGTTCTATGCCGATGTGAAAAGCCGTCCGCCGCCCGGGGAGTTCGACCGCGCGCTCGCGTGGAGCGCAACTGCGTTGCTGGCACTGGGCCTCGTGATGGTCTATTCGTCGTCGATCGCGATTGCCGAAGCGAGCCGCGTCAGTGGCCAGCAACCCACTTACTACCTGATGCGGCACGGCATGTTCCTCGCACTCAGTCTTTTCATGGCGACGGTCGCTTTCCAGCTGCCGACGCGCGTGTGGCAAAAAGCGGCGCCCTACCTGTTCCTCTTTGGCGCCGGCCTGCTCGTGCTTGTTTTGGTGCCGGGCGTAGGGCGCGAAGTCAACGGCAGCCAGCGCTGGCTGTCGCTGTATCTCTTCAATCTGCAGCCGTCCGAACTGATGAAGCTGTTCGCGGTGCTTTACGCGGCCGACTACACGGTGCGCAAGTCGGATTACATGCATAGCCTGACCAAGGGATTTCTGCCGCTTTTCATAGTCATGCTTCTGGTCGGCGGGCTATTGCTGGGCGAGCCGGATTTCGGCGCGTTCGCCGTCTTCACAGTCATCGCCATGGGCATATTGTTTTTGGGCGGCGTGAACTGGAAACCGTTCGCCGGACTCATCGTGCTCCTGCTCATCGGCTTCGTGCTGCTCATTTGGCTGTCGCCGTACCGCATGCAGCGGGTGGTGGGCTTCATGGATCCGTGGGCCGACCCGTTCGGCAAAGGCTACCAACTGTCGCACGCTCTGATCGCGTTCGGCCGCGGCGAATGGCTGGGCGTCGGGCTCGGCGGCAGTGTCGAAAAACTTTTTTATCTGCCCGAAGCGCATACCGATTTTCTGCTCGCAGTGATCGCCGAGGAACTCGGTTTCGCCGGCGTCGCACTGGTGATTGCACTGTTCGTAACTATGGTCGTGCGCGCGTTCGCGATCGGCCGCCAGGCTGCGGCACTTGAGCGCAATTTCCCCGCGCTGGTCGCGCAGGGCATAGGCCTGTGGCTGGGCGTGCAGGCGATCATCAACATGGGCGTCAATATGGGCGTGTTGCCGACCAAGGGCCTGACACTGCCGTTGCTGTCGTTCGGCGGCAGCGGTATCGCCGCCAATTGCTGCGCGCTCGCCGTCCTGTTGAGAGTGGACTGGGAGAACAGGCAGCTCTTGAGAGGTGTGAAAGTATGACCGTCTCACTCCTCTCGCCTCCCGCCTCTCGAACCATAATGATCATGGCGGGCGGCACCGGCGGCCATATATTCCCCGCATTGTCGCTAGCCGAAAATCTGCGCACGCAGGGCTGGAACATCGTCTGGCTAGGTGCGAAGACCGGGATGGAAGCAACACTCGTTGCGCCCAAGGGTTATACGATGGCGTGGATCAGCATGACCGGAGTGCGCGGCAAAAGCCTGCTGCGCCTCGCGTTGCTGCCGCTCGATTTGCTGATCGCATTCTGGCAAAGCGCACGCGCCATTTTCACGCACCGACCGGACGTCGTGCTCGGTATGGGCGGCTATGTGTCGTTTCCGGGCGGCATGATGGCGTCGCTGCTGAATCGTCCGCTGGTGATCCATGAACAGAATTCTATAGCCGGCCTCGCCAATAAAGTGCTCGCGAAAGTTGCGGATCGCGTGCTGGCTGGATTTCCAGCGCCGTTCGGCGCGTCGACGGCGGTCATCTGGACGGGCAATCCGGTGCGCAATGAAATCACCGGCATTGCCGCGCCCGAGGCGCGTTATCGCGCACGCAGCGGCGTACTGCGGCTCACCGTCATTGGCGGCAGCCTGGGCGCGCAGGCGCTGAACGAAACCGTGCCGCAGGCGCTGGCCCTGTTGCCGGCGGCCGAGCGTCCGCTGGTCACGCATCAGTCGGGTGAGCGTCATATCGCGCAGATCCAGGACAATTATCAGCGCGCCGGTGTCACGGCGACGCTGGTACCGTTTATTGCCGACATGGCGGCGCAGTATGCGAACGCCGATCTCATCATCTGCCGCGCCGGCGCCTTGACCATTGCTGAACTCGCCGCCGCCGGTATCGCCAGCGTGCTGGTGCCGTTCCCGCACGCCGTTGACGATCATCAGACGCACAACGCGCGTTTCCTCAGCGAGCCCGGCGCCGCGGTGCTGGTGCCGCAGGGCGAGTTCACCGCGCAAAAGCTTGCATCGTTGCTCAGTGGTTTTACGCGCGAAGCCTTGCTTGCGATGGCGCAGAAAGCACGTAACTTAGGTAAGCCGGACGCAACCCAAGCCGTAGCTTCGGAATGCATGAGGTTGGCCGCATGAGATACAAAGTCAAACGCGTGCACTTTGTGGGTATAGGCGGGACCGACACGAGCAGGAAGCAGGGGCCCGTCGCCTTTGGGGCGACGGGATGCGACCGGCCGCGAGTGGCGTCGGCCGCCGGTTTTACCGTGCCCATCCGTGCGGGTGGTGCGCGATGAGATACAAAGTCAAACGCGTGCATTTCGTTGGTATAGGCGGTTCGGGGATGAGCGGCATCGCCGAAGTGCTGCTCAATCTCGGTTTCGACGTGAGCGGTTCGGACCTGAATGACAGCAGCGTGACGCAGCGACTGAAATCGCTCGGCGCCAAAGTCGTGAAAGGGCACGCCGCAGAAAACATCTCGGCGGCCGATGCGGTCGTGATCTCGAGCGCGGTTAAAGACGACAATCCGGAAGTCGTGGCGGCGCGCGCGCACAAGATCCCGGTGGTGCCGCGCGCGATGATGCTGGCCGAGCTGATGCGGCTGAAGCAGGGCATCGCGGTCGCCGGCACGCACGGCAAAACGACGACGACCAGCCTGGTGGCGAGCATTCTGGCCGAAGCCGGCATGGACCCGACGTTTGTGATCGGCGGGCGGCTGGAGGCGGCGGGCTCTCACGCCAAGCTCGGCAGCGGCGAATTCATCGTCGTCGAGGCCGACGAATCGGACGCTTCGTTTCTGTATCTCGCGCCGGTGCTCTCGGTGGTCACCAATATAGACGCCGACCACATGGAGACCTACGGCCATTACTTCGGCCGCCTGCGCCAGGCCTTCCTCGACTTCGTGCAGCGCCTGCCGTTCTACGGCACCGCGGTGTTGTGTGTCGATGACCCTAATGTGCGCGAAATCATGCCGGCCGTAACGAAACCGATCACGACCTACGGTCTGTCTGAAGCCGCGCAAATACGCGCCGTCGATCTCAAGCCCGATGCGGGGCGCATGCGCTTTCGCGTAACGCGCAGCGACGCGCGCGGCAATAAGCTGCCCGATCTCGAAGTAGTGCTCAACCTTGCCGGCGCGCACAACGTGCTGAACGCGCTGGCGGCGATAGCGGTCGGCATGGAAGTCGGCGCGCCGGATGCTGCCATCGTCAAGGCGCTGGCGGATTTCAAAGGCGTGGGCCGCCGCTTCCAGCGTTATGGCGAAGTGCTACTCGATCCCGACAACAAAGCGGGCGGCCACTACACGCTGATCGACGATTACGGCCATCACCCGGCGGAAATGGCGGCAACGCTCGCCGCGGCGCGCGGCGCGTTTCCGGGCCGCCGCATCGTGCTCGCGTTCCAGCCGCACCGTTACACGCGCACACGCGATTGCTTCGAGGATTTCGTGCGGGTGCTTTCCACCGTCGACGCACTTCTGCTCACCGAAGTTTATGCGGCAGGCGAAACGCCGATAGTCGCTGCCGATGGCCGTGCGCTGGTGCGCGCAGTGCGCGTGCAGGGCAAGGTGGAACCGGTATTCGTCGAGAAAGTCGCAGACTTTCCGGACGCAGTGAGCAATGCGGTACGCAACGGCGACGTCGTGCTGGTCATGGGTGCGGGTTCGATCGGTGCGGTACCCGCGATGCTGAGCGGCGGGCAACGGTGATGCGAACGCGATGAACATGGCGGACCAGAAAAATCTGTTGTGGGGCGAAGCGCGGCGCAACGAGCCGATGGCACGCCACACGAGCTGGCGCGCGGGCGGCAGCGCAGAGCGTGCCTACATGCCGGTCGATCTCGAAGATATGCGCCTCTTTCTCGCATCGTTGCCGCGCCACGAGCCGGTTTACGTGGTCGGGCTCGGCAGCAATCTGCTGGTGCGCGACGGCGGCCTGCGCGGCACTGTCATTTTTACGCATGGCGCATTGAAGGAAATCCGCTCCGAAGGCAATGCGATCTACGCCGAGGCCGGCGTACCGAACCCGAAGCTGGCGCGGTTCGCGGCGATGCACGAACTGGTCGGCGCGGAATTCATGGCCGGCATACCCGGCACGGTCGGCGGCGCGCTGACGATGAACGCCGGTTGCTACGGCGGCGAGGCCTGGGGCATCGTCGAAAGCGTCACCACGCTGGACCGCACCGGCCAGCTGCACCAGCGCACGCCGGCCAACTACGAAATCGGCTACCGCAGCGTGAAGCTGCGCGACGGCGGGGAGGAATGGTTCGCGGCGGCGCGCTTCAAGCTGCCGCCCGGCGACGGCGTGAAGTCGCGCGCCACCATCAAGCAATTGCTCGAGCGCCGCATCGCCGCCCAGCCGCTCAATATACCGAATGCCGGTTCGGTGTTTCGCAACCCGCCGAACGACCATGCGGCGCGCCTGATCGAAGCCTGCGGGCTCAAGGGCCGCGCGCTGGGCGGCGCCATGATCTCGGAGAAACACGCCAATTTCATCGTCAATACCGGTCATGCGCGCGCCGCCGACATCGAGACGCTGATCGAGACCGCGCACAGCGCAGTGCTGGAGAAGTTCGGCATCGATCTCGAACGCGAAGTACGCATTATTGGAGAGGCGAAAGCCGAGAGGGGAGAGGCGTGAAATCCTCCGTCCATATCCCGTCTGGCTGGAGAACAGTATGAATACGCCTCTCGCCTTCCGCCTCTCGCCTCTCGATTTTGGGAAGGTCGCGGTCCTCATGGGCGGCCGCTCGGCGGAAAGGGAGATTTCCCTGCTCTCGGGCAACGCGGTGCTGGCAGGGCTGCGCCGCAAAGGCGTGGATGCGCACGCTTTCGACCCGTCCGAGCGCTCGTTGTTCGAATTGAAAAGCGACGGCTACGCGCGCGTGTTTCTCGCGTTGCATGGCCGTTATGGCGAAGACGGCACGGTGCAGGGCGCGCTCGAGTTGATGGAAGTTCCGTATACCGGCAGTGGCGTGATGGCGTCCGCGCTGTGCCTCGATAAATTGCGCACCAAGCTGATCTGGCTCGCCAGCGACATCCCGACGCCGCGCTACGCAGTGCTGACGGCACAGAGTGATTGGGCGAAGGTCGCTAAAGATCTCGGGCTGCCGCTGGTAGTGAAGCCCGCGCATGAAGGGTCAAGCATCGGGCTTACCAAGGTGGCATCGGTCGAAAAGATCGAAGCTGCGTATGAACTCGCGGCAAAGTGCGACACGCTGGTGATCGCCGAAGAATTTATCGGCGGCCGCGAGCTTACTGCCGCGTTCATCGACGACCGTGCCCTGCCGCTGATCCGCATCGAGGCGCCGCAGGGCAACTACGACTACCAGCACAAATATTTCAGCGACGACACGCAGTACCACTGTCCGAGCGGTCTGCCCGCGGCGCAGGAGCAGGTGCTGCAGGCGACCGTCATGCGCGCTGCCGCCGCGCTTGGTTGCGCCGGGTGGGGACGCGCCGATCTCATGCTGCGTGACGACGGCAAGGCATTTCTGCTGGAGATGAATACCACGCCGGGCATGACCGGACATTCGCTGGTGCCGATGGCGGCGCGCGTTGCCGGCATTGAGTTCGATGATCTGGTAGTAAAAATTCTGGAGTTGGCCCATGTGGGATAAGCCCGACATTCTGAATGGCGTGGCGAACGCATTCTTCGCTGCAGCGTTTCTGCTGGTCGCGTATGCGACGGTGCACTACGCGATGCGGCTGCCGGGATTTCCGCTGCGTGAAGTGCGCATCATGAACGAGTTGAGGCACGTGACGTCCGAGCAGATCGAGGTAATAGTTGCGCGTGAACTGCAGGGCAATTTCTTCACGGTCGATCTGGAGCGTGCGCGCGCCGGATTCGAAAAGTTGCCGTGGGCGCGCAGCGTCAACGTGCGGCGCCAGTGGCCGGACCGCATCGAGGTCGCGCTGGAAGAGCACGTGCCGCTCGGACGCTGGGGCAGTGCCGCGCTGGTCGATACCTATGGCGATCTGTTTGCTGCAGCTTATGACGGCAGCCTGCCGTCGTTTGTCGGCCCGCCCGGCAGCGCCAAGGAAATCGCCATCCAATACGGGTACTTCCAGCGCAGCCTGGGTGCCATCGGACTGACGCCCGTGCAGGTCCAGGTGTCGGCGCGCCGCGCGTGGCAGGTGCGGCTGGCCAGCGGCATCACGCTTCAACTGGGGCGCGAAAGTATCGAAGCGCGGCTCGACCGCTTTATCGCGGTTTACCCGCGCACGGTCGGCCGCCTGCAGCGCCGCCTGACTTACGTCGATCTACGTTACCCCAACGGTTTTGCCGTGGGCATACCCGAACTCGCGCACGAGCAGGCAGACAAACCGCGAATTGACAAAACCACGCGCAAACCCGCGCGCGCGGCCGGCTGACAGTAAAGAGGAATTGATGAGCAAGGCCAAAGAAACCAAGCACCTGATCGTCGGTCTCGATATCGGCACGTCGAAGATCGCGGCGATCGTCGCCGAAGTCAAACCGGACGGCGGCATCGAAATCATCGGCATGGGTGGGCATCCGTCGAAAGGCCTGCGCAAGGGCGTGGTCGTCAACATCGAAGCGACGGTCAACGCGATCCAGCGCGCCCTCGAAGAGGCCGAATTGATGGCGGACTGCAAGATCAGCGAGGTTTACACCGGCATCGCGGGCAGCCATATCAAGAGCATCAATTCGCGCGGCATGGTGGCGATCAAGGACCGCGAAGTGACGCAGCAGGACGTTGAGCGCGTGATCGAGACCGCTAAGGCGATTCCGATCCCGACCGACCAGCAGGTGCTGCACATACTGAACCAGGAGTTCATCGTCGACGGCCAGGGCGACGTGCGCGAACCGCTCGGCATGAGCGGCGTGCGCCTGGAAGTCAATGTGCACATCGTCACCGGCGCGGTTTCGGCGGCGCAGAACATAATCAAGTGCGTACGTCGCTGCGGGCTCGAAGTGAATGACCTGATCCTGCAGCCGCTCGCATCGGCCACGGCGGTGCTGTCGGAAGACGAGAAAGACCTCGGCGTGTGCCTGGTCGATATCGGCGGCGGCACCACCGACATCGCGATCTTCACGCAGGGCGCGATCCGCCACACTGGCGTGATTCCGATCGCCGGCGACCAGATTACCAACGACATCGCGATGGCGCTGCGCACGCCGACCAAGGACGCGGAGGACATCAAACGCCGCTACGGTTGCGCCTTGAAGCAACTCGCCGACCCTCAGCACATGGTGGAAGTACCGGGCATAGGCGAGCGCAGTGCGCGCCAGTTGTCGCGCCAGACGCTCGCCGAAGTGATCGAGCCGCGCATCGAGGAGCTTTATTCACTGGTGCAGGCGGACTTGCGCCGCTCGGGTTACGAAGAATTGCTGTCGTCGGGGATCGTGCTGACCGGCGGTTCGAGTTCGATGCAGGGCATGGTCGAGCTCGGTGAAGAAATCTTTCACATGCCGGTGCGCATCGGCCAGCCGCAGTACCACGGCGGGCTGTCGGAAGTGGTGCGCAATCCGCGCTACGCGACCGCGGTGGGCCTGCTGATGCTCGGCTTGCAGCAGGAGCGGCAGCACGATCTCGCGCATGCGCAACTGGGTTCGCTGGCGGGACTGATCGATCGCATGAAGAGCTGGTTCAAGGGAAATTTTTGAAAGGCGGGTATGCGTAACGGCGTGCACAGGAAGCAACAGCGGGCGCAGGGATTTGGAATTGGAGTGCGCAGCATTTCGCAGTTTTTGTTTTTACTTTAGTCACAGGAGGCAACTATGTTTGAAATCATGGAAGAACCGTCGCGGGAAGCAGTAATCAAGGTGATAGGCGTGGGCGGCTGCGGGGGCAACGCGGTCGATCACATGATCGCCAATGGCGTTAAAGGCGTGGAGTTCATTTGCGCCAATACCGATATGCAGGCGTTGAAACGCTCGCAGGCGCGTACGCAACTGCAACTGGGCCCGGAAATCACCAAGGGCCTGGGTGCCGGCGCGAACCCGGAGGTCGGGCGCAACGCGGCGCTGGAAGACCGCGAACGCATCATCGATCTCATCAGCGGCGCGGACATGTTGTTCCTGACAGCGGGCATGGGCGGCGGCACCGGCACGGGAGCGGCGCCGGTGGTGGCGGAAATCGCGCGCGAGCTTGGCATCCTGACGGTCGCCGTGGTCACCAAGCCTTTCGCGTTCGAGGGCAAGCGGCAGAGAATCGCGCAGGAAGGGCTGGATGCGCTGTCGCAGCAAGTTAATTCGCTGATCGTGATTCCGAACGACAAGCTGATGCAGGTGCTCGGCAACCAGGTGACGCTCGACGAGGCGTTTCGCGCGGCCAACGACGTGCTGCATGGCGCGGTCGCGGGCATCGCGGAAATCATCAGCTGCCCCGGCATGATCAACGTCGATTTTGCGGACGTCAAAACCGTCATGTCCGAAACCGGCATGGCGATGATGGGTTCGGCGAAAGCCGCCGGCACCGACCGCGCGCGCATGGCGGCGGAGCAGGCCGTTGCGTGCCCGCTGCTGGAAGACATCGATATTGCCGACGCGCGCGGCGTGCTGGTCAATATCTCGGCAAGCAAAGCGCTGTTCCAGTTGCAGGAAATGTACGACGTGATGGACGTCATCAAAGCCTTCGCCGCGGAATCGGCGACCGTGATCGCGGGCACCGTCTATGACGATGCGCTGGGCGATGAGCTGCGGGTGACGATAGTCGCGACCGGGCTCGGCAAGGCACACTCACGTATGCAACCCAAGCCGCTGCAGGTGGTGCAGGCGACCGGCACGGACGGCGCAATGGCACCGGGCGCGGTGAACTACGAAGTGCTGGACCAGCCGGCGGTCATCCGGCGCAATCGCAACCAGACGGTCGAAGCGATGCGGCAGTCAGGCGTGGAAATGCTCGATATCCCGGCGTTCCTGCGCAAGCAGGCGGACTGAAAGGGATGTAAGCGAGTGTAAAAGCGGTCGAATCGACGCCCCTTGAGGCGCATCTTGTTTACATATGGAGGCTGACTTCGTTATTTGATGAATCGGCGGTAAGGGCATCACGGCAAAGGGTTGTTAGCACACACTATTGGGCCAGTGACTTCGCAGTGCAGCGCGGGCGCATATCCAGTTTTGCCGGGTCAGGAGCTAACGTGATAAAATTACATTTTAAGTAACTATAATAATCAAAGAGTTAATTCGTGATCAAGCAGCGCACGCTTAAAAACATCATCCGCGCCACCGGCGTTGGGTTGCACACCGGCGAGAAGGTCTACCTGACCTTGCGCCCGGCGGCACCAAACACCGGCGTGGTATTCCGCCGCGTCGATCTGGCGGAGCCGGTTGATATCAAGGCCGATCCCTATCGGGTTGGCGACACGCGGCTCTCGTCCTGCCTCGAACGCGACGGCGTGCGGGTGTCGACGGTGGAGCACCTGATGTCGGCGCTGGCGGGTCTGGGCATAGACAACGTGTACGTCGACGTGTCGGCAGCCGAAGTCCCCATCATGGATGGCAGTGCCGGCCCCTTCGTGTTCCTGCTGCAGTCGGCGGGCGTCGAAGAGCAGGCGGTCGCCAAAAAATTCATCCGCATCCTGAAAGCCGTCGAAGTCAGGGAGGGCGACAAGCTCGCGCGCTTCGAACCGCACAACGGCTTCAAGATCGAATTCAGCATCGACTTCGACCATCCGGTGTTCGAGAACTCGGCAAAATCCGTATGCGTCGATTTCACGACCACCTCGTACATCCGGGAAGTCAGCCGCGCGCGCACTTTCGGTTTCATGCATGAAGTCGAATGGATGCGCGGGCAGGGTCTGGCGCTTGGCGGCTCGCTCGACAATGCCATCGTGCTCGACGAATATCGCGTGCTGAACAACGACGGTTTGCGTTACGACGACGAGTTCGTCAAGCACAAGGTGCTCGACGCGATCGGCGATCTCTATTTGCTGGGCCATCCGGTGATAGGCGCTTTTATCGCGCACAAATCCGGGCACGCCCTCAACAACCTGCTGTTGCGGCGTCTGCTGGAGCAGCAGGACGCGTGGGAATACGTGAGTTTCGACCGCGCCGAAGACGTGCCGGCCTTTGTCGCCTCCAGCCAGCCCGCGCTGGCCTAGTCTTTTGTTTTTAACCCGTACGCCGGCGTTCCGCCCCTAGGCCTAGCCGCATGTTCGTTCTGCGTATCGTCGGCTTTCTGGTGCTCATCACCGTCGGCGCGTCGCTGGTGGTCTACTTGCTGACCAAAAACCGCCGCTACGTGACTTTCGCGTGGCAGCTCCTCAAGTACGGCATGTTGATGGCCATCATAGTGTTGGCCTGCCTCTTGTTCGAACGGCTGATCCTGGTGATCTGACGCGCCGCCGCAAGTTAGCGCTCGCTGCGCTGCCGCACCGCCATCCGGGCCAGTGCCGCTTTCAGCGGGGAGTCTTCAAGCTGTTCGCTGAGGTTTTCTAAATTCTCAATTGTTTCAATGCTTAAGGCTCGGATTCCGGATCTTGCGGTGGGCGCCGGCGGGGCTTCCCTGACTTGCACTTCAATACGGATTGAAGTAATCTGCCAGCGCTGTTTTTGGTAAGTAGCTAACAATCTAGCGGCGAGCTGCTTCAGTTTGGCGGCAATCGCGGCATTTTCAGCCAAAAGGGTGAGAGTTCCATCGCGTAACTGCTTGACGCAGCAGGCTTGTGTCAGGGCAGAGGGCGCGGTGTTCTTAAGGACCTGTTGCAGTTCGGCGAGTTGCCGGGCGTCGCGGGTCAACGAACGCAAGCGGTCCGACGAGTTGAGATAGAAATCGATCTTGCGGGCGGACATGGCGGAGATTGTGGGGCAAAGATGAATATAATTCTAGTTTCCGGAAAACTCGCGAGGGCGCGGACCATCACACTGTCGTTGCCGCATATGGTATTGGGCGGCGCGGCCGGGCTGCTTGGGCTGCTGGTCCTCGCGTTTGCGCTGCAGTATGCGGTCCTGCGTTGCGCTCCCAGCCTCAACAGCACGCTGCTCAACAACCTGATTTTAAGCGCCCAGCACGAACAGAACGAAAAGACGCAAAGCTATTTGCGCGAAAATCTCAACGCCCTGGCGTCCAAGCTGGGGCAAATGCAGGCGCAGTTGCTGCGCCTCGACACCCTCGGCGAGCGCCTCGCCAAGACCGCCGGTTTCAAACCCCAGGAATTCATGTTCGACCAGCCGCCGGGCCGCGGCGGTGCAGTATCGACCATGCCCACATACGATTTATCGCTCGGCGACATGAACCGCCAGGTCGAGTTGCTGACCAAGCAGATGGACGACCGCACCGAGAAGCTCGGCATACTCGATTCGCTGATGATAGTCGACAGCGCGAAGAAAAAATTGCTGCCGTCGGTGCTGCCGATCGAAGGCGGCTGGTATTCGTCCAACTTCGGATGGCGCATCGATCCGTTCAACGGCGTGCGGGCGTATCACGAAGGCATGGATTTCATGGCGGAGGTCGGCACGCCGGCACGCGCGGCGGCCGGCGGCATGGTTGCCTACTCGGATTTCCACCCTCAATATGGTAATATGGTCGAGATTGATCACGGTAATAGTTTGATCACGCGTTACGCGCATTTGTCGAAGCGTCTGGTCAAGATTGGCGACGTTGTGCTCAGCGGTGGAACCATCGGTCAGGTCGGCAGCACCGGGCGCGCCACCGGGCCGCACCTGCACTTCGAAGTCCGTCAGAACGGAACGCCGCTCAATCCGGTGCGCTTTCTCCGCTTGCCCAGTTAGCGCGCTTAAGGTTTCAGTCATAAAGGGGTGGGGTGTTTCCCCGCCCCTTTTTATTTAATAGAGCCCTGAGCAAGGGTTGTATTTAATCAAATCGTCCTCAAAAGAGGAGGAGGCGCAGGCGGGCTCGGGCCCGTTGGCGTCGTGGATTCTCGGGTGTCGGTAGACATGATCACAGGCCTGCTTAAAAAAATATTCGGTAGCCGCAACGACCGCCTGTTGCGTCAATACATGCATGCGGTGCGCGCAACCAATGCGCTCGAGCCGGGAATCGCAAAACTCAGCGACGACGCGCTGACGGCCAAGACTGCCGAATTCAAGCAGCGCCACGCCGGCGGAGAGTCGCTTGACGCACTACTGCCCGAAGCGTTCGCCGTGGTGCGCGAAGCCGGCAAGCGCGTGCTGAACATGCGCCACTTTGACGTGCAACTGATCGGCGGCATCGTCTTGCATCATGGCAAGATCGGCGAGATGCGCACCGGCGAGGGCAAAACCCTGGTGGCGACGCTGCCCGCGTATCTGAACGCGCTGTCGGGCAAGGGCGTGCACGTGGTGACCGTCAACGACTACCTCGCCAAGCGCGACTCCGAGTGGATGGGGCGCATTTACGGCTTTCTCGGTCTCACCGTCGGCGTGATCCTGTCGCAGATGGACCATGCCGACAAGCAAGGCGCGTACGCCGCCGATATTACTTACGGCACCAACAACGAATTCGGTTTCGATTACCTGCGCGACAACATGGCAACAGCGCCGGGCGACCGTTACCAGCGCAAACTGAATTACGCGATTGTCGACGAGGTGGATTCGATCCTGATCGACGAGGCGCGCACGCCGCTCATCATTTCGGGCCAGGCAGAAGACACCACCGAACTGTATTACCGCATGAACGAGATCGCGCCGCGCTTAAAGCGCCAGGCCGATGAAAGCAGCCCCGGCGACTATACGGTCGACGAAAAACAGCACCAGGTGCTGTTGTCGGAGGCCGGCCACGAGCGCGCGGAAGCGCTGCTCGCGGAAGCCGGAATGCTGCCGCACGGCGGCAGCCTCTACGACCCGAGCAACATCAACCTGATGCATCACCTGTACGCAGCGTTGCGCGCGCACTCGCTGTACCATCGCGACCAGCAGTACGTCGTGCAGGAAGACGAAATCATCATCGTCGACGAATTCACCGGGCGCCTGATGTCGGGGCGGCGCTGGTCGGACGGACTGCACCAGGCGGTCGAAGCCAAGGAAGGTGTGGCGATCCAGCGCGAGAACCAGACGCTCGCGTCGATTACATTCCAGAATTATTTCCGCATGTATTCGAAACTCGCGGGTATGACCGGCACCGCCGATACCGAGGCCTACGAATTCCAGCACATTTACGCCCTCGAAACCGTCGTCATTCCGACCCACAAGCCGATGGTGCGCGACGATCGTATGGACCAGGTCTACCAGTCCCTGCGCGAGAAATACGAGGCGGTCATCAAGGACATCAAGGGCTGCTACGAACGCGGCCAGCCGGTGCTCGTCGGCACCACCTCGATCGAGAACTCGGAATTGCTGTCGAAACTGCTCGACAAGGAAAAGCTGCCGCATAATGTATTGAACGCCAAGCAGCACGCGCGCGAGGCCGAAATCGTGGTGCAGGCGGGGCGTTCGAAAGCGATCACCATTGCGACCAATATGGCGGGTCGCGGCACCGACATCGTGCTTGGCGGCAATCCGGAGCCGGAGATCAGCCAGATCGAAGCGGACACGAGCCTGGACGCATCGACCAGGCAGCACCGGGTCGAGGAAGTGCGCCAGGCGTGGCAGGTTTTGCACAACCAGGTGGTTGCCGCCGGCGGGCTGCATATCATCGCGACCGAGCGCCACGAATCGCGGCGCGTCGACAACCAGTTGCGCGGACGCTCGGGACGCCAGGGCGACCCGGGCTCAAGCCGCTTCTATCTCTCGCTCGAAGACCCATTGTTGCGCATCTTCGCGTCGGACCGCGTGGCCGCCATCATGCAGCGCCTGAAGATGCCGGACGGCGAAGCGATCGAGCACCCGTGGGTCACGCGCGCGATCGAAAATGCGCAAAGAAAAGTCGAAGCGCGCAATTTCGACATGCGCAAGCATTTGCTTGAATACGACGATGTCTCCAACGACCAGCGCAAAGCGATTTACGAATCGCGCAACCAGCTGCTTGAATCGACCGACATCTCGGAGCGCATCACGGCCATCCGCGCCGAAGTCATCGGCGGCTTCATCACTCAGCACATCCCGGCGGAAAGCCTCGAGGAGCAGTGGGACGTCGAAGGGCTGGAGAAAACGCTGGCTGCCGAAGTGCAGCTCGAACTGCCGATCAGACAATGGCTGGCAGACGAGCCCGATCTGGATGAAGACCAGGTGCGTGCGCGCGTAATCGAATTCGGGAACCGTAAATACGAAGAAAAAACCGCGGGTGTCGAGCCGCAGGCGATGCGCCAGTTCGAGCGCGCGATCATGCTGCAGAGTGTTGATTCGCACTGGCGCGAGCACCTGGCGGCGCTCGATCACCTGCGCCAGGGCATACATCTCAGGAGCTACGCGCAGAAAACGCCGACGCAGGAATACAAGCGCGAGGCTTTCGAGCTGTTTTCGCTGATGCTCGACATGATCAATACCGAGGTCACGAAGCTGCTGTTGACGGTGCAGGTGAAGAGCGAGGCCGAACTGCAGAAGGTCGAGGAGCCCGAGGCGCCGAAGAACGTGCAATACCATCATGCCGATTACGAGCAGGCGCTTGAGGAAGCGAACGCCGAAGCGCCGGCGTCCGACGCGCAGACTTTCGTGCGCGGGGCGCAGAAAACCGGCCGCAACGATCCCTGTACTTGCGGTTCGGGCAAGAAGTACAAGCACTGCCACGGGAAATTGACCTAGGTTTGAACCGCCAAGATTCCTTTCAATACCCCCTTGAGGGGTACGCCAAGGCCGCCAAGGAAAGCGATAGGCGCGAGGCAAGAACATAGAGCCGAGAAGGCCGCCGGGGCTGTTGTTGTTGACCCATCACGCCTTACCCCTCACGCCTCACGGATTATAATCTCGCCATGCCCGTCAATCTCGCCCCCCCCGATCCCAAATCGCTGCTGCCCGTCGCTGGCGTTGCCCTTGGCATCACGGCAGCAAACATACGCAAGCCGGACCGCAAGGACCTCCTGGTCATCAAGCTCGACGATGGCGCGAAGGTGGCGGGCGTATTCACGCAAAACCGTTTTTGCGCGGCGCCGGTGGTGGTGACGCGCCAGCACCTGTCGATGCTCGACCCGGCCGCGGCAGTATGCGCACTGGTCATCAATACCGGCAATGCCAACGCCGGCACCGGCAAGGAAGGTCTTGCGCACGCGCGCCAGACCTGCGCCGACCTGGCGAAATTGCTGGGCTGCAACCCGGGCCAGGTATTGCCGTTTTCAACTGGCGTCATCATGGAGCCGTTGCCGGTCGGGCGCATCGCCGCGGGTTTGCCAGGATGCATCGAAAATCTGCGCGAGGACAACTGGTTTGGTGCGGCGCAGGCCATCATGACGACCGACACGCTGCCGAAAGCCGCTTCCCGGCGAGTGCAGATCGGCAAGACGGCGGTGACGATCACCGGCATCGCCAAGGGCGCGGGCATGATACATCCCAACATGGCGACCATGCTCGGCTTCGTTGCGACCGACGCGCGCGTCAGCCTGCCGCTCGTCAAAGCCGCCGTCGCGCACGCCGCGAAGCAGACGTTCAACTGTATTACCGTCGATGGCGACACTTCGACCAACGACTCTTTCATGCTGATCGCGAGCGGCAAAGCGGCGATGGATGAAATCACCGATGCGCGCAGCGCGGAGTTCCTGGCATTCCGCGATGCGGTCACCGCGGTCGCGGCCCAGCTCGCGCAGGCGATAATCCGTGACGGCGAAGGCGCCACCAAGTTCATCACGGTGCGCGTCGAAGGCGGGCGCAACGACGATGAGTGCCGCAAAATCGGTTTCGCGGTGGCGCATTCGCCGCTCGTCAAGACGGCGTTTTTCGCCTCCGACCCCAACCTTGGCCGGATTCTGGCGGCAATCGGCTACGCGGGAGTGGCCGATCTCGATGTCGAAAAAATCGATCTCTACCTGGATGATGTGCTGGTCGCGCGGCAGGGCGGGCGCAATCCCGATTACCAGGAAGCGGACGGCCAACGCGTGATGAAGCAGAGCGAAATCACCGTGCGCATCGCGCTCAATCGGGGTGCTGCTGCCGCGACGCTGTGGACGTGCGACTTGTCGCACGATTACGTCAGCATCAACGCGGATTACCGGAGCTAAACCTTGAACCGCAAAGGACGCGAAGGACGCAAAGGAAAAGCAGAAAATTCGATCCAATGGATCGGTGCGAATGGGTCCGGATCAAAAACGAAGGCGTTTTTTGGATTCTGCGTTCATCAAGTTTCATTGATAATTGCAATAATGCTTTGGGTTCCCTTCGCGTCCTTCGCGTCCTTTGCGGTTAAGGACTTTGATTTCTGATGAGTGATTTCGACAAGCTGATCAAACGCGCCGATGCGCTGCTCGCGCGCGTGGAACAACTGCTGCCGGCGGCGCCTGCGCAGACCGACTGGAAGGCGACGGCGTTTCGCTGGCGCAAGCGCAACGGCCACGGCGCCATCGAAACGATAAGGCACGTGCATCGCATCGCGTTGGGCGACCTGTGCGGCATCGACCGCCAGAAAAAGCTGGTCGAGCAGAATACCCGCCAGTTCGTCGAAGGCCTGCCTGCGAACAACGTCCTCTTGACCGGCGCGCGCGGCACCGGCAAATCCTCATTGATCAAGGCACTGCTCAACAAGTACGCGCCGCGCGGGCTGCGCGTTATCGAGGTGGAGAAGCAGGACCTGACCGACCTGCCCGAAATCGTCGAATTGATCGCGCAACGCCCCGAGCGCTTCGTGCTGTACTGCGACGATTTGTCGTTCGAAGCCGACGAGCCGGGCTATAAGGCGCTGAAAGTCGTGCTCGACGGTTCGGTCGCGGCCGCTTCCGAAAACTGCCTGATTTACGCGACCTCGAACCGGCGCCACCTGATGCCGGAATTCATGTCGGAAAACCTCGAGGCGAAGCGCGTCGACGACGAAATCCATCCGGGCGAGACCGTCGAGGAAAAAATCTCGTTGTCGGAGCGCTTCGGCGTGTGGGTGTCGTTCTATCCGTTCGACCAGGACGAGTATCTGGAAATCGTCACGCAATGGCTCGCGCATTTCAAGATCGGGGGCGCGGGCACCGAGGCGGTGCGGCACGCGGCACTGCAATGGGCGCTGCAGCGTGGTTCGCGCAGCGGACGCGTGGCCTGGCAGTTCGCGCGCGATTGGGCCGGCCGCGCACGCATCGCGCGCGGCAAACCTTAGTCGTCAATGGCGGAAGCCGCCGCAACGGCGTCCCCGCGCGCGCGCATCGAAGTCGTTGCTGCGGTCATCTTCAACCCGGGTGGAGAATTTTTGCTGGCACAACGCCCGCCGGGCAAAGCGTATGCCGGTTACTGGGAGTTTCCCGGCGGCAAGGTCGAGCCAGGCGAGGACGCCGCCACCGCGCTCGAGCGCGAACTCCACGAAGAGCTCGGCATCGACGTGACAGTTGCCTATCCGTGGCTCACGCGCGACTTCGATTACTCGCATGCCGACGTGCGTCTGCGGTTTTTCAGGGTGCTCGGCTGGTCAGGCGAAGCGCATGGCCGCGAGCAGCAGCAATTGTCCTGGCAATCGACGCGCAGCCTCACGGTCGCGCCGGTGCTGCCGGCCAATGGGCCGATCTTGCGCGGACTCGAATTGCCGGGTGTTTACGGGATTACCTGCGCCGGTGAAATCGGCCGCGACGCTTTCATGGCGCGGCTGGCGCAGGCGCTGCGTCAGGGGCTGAAACTGATACAGGTGCGGGAAAAACAGCTCACCGGCGCCGAGTTATCCGCGTTTGTGGCCGAGGTCGTAGCGGTTGCCCATCCGTACGGCGCGCGCGTTGTCGTCAATGGCGCCGCGGAAATCGCTGCACAAGCCGGCGCCGATGGCGTGCACCTGACGGCGTCGCAGCTGATGGCGGCAACACAAAGGCCCGCTGGCGAGTGGTGCGGCGCGTCGTGTCACGACGCCACCGAACTGGCGCGCGCGCGCGAACTTGGCGTGGATTTCGTGGTGCTCGGCCCCGTCGCCGCGACGCCCAGCCACGCGCATGCGAAGACGCTGGGATGGCCGGAATTCACGAGCCTGATACGCGACTATCCGTTGCCGGTGTATGCGCTCGGCGGCCTCGACGTGGACGATCTTGAAGAGGCGTGGCGCAGCGGCGCGCATGGGGTCGGCATGCTGCGCGGCGCGTGGTCGGGCGCGAAATACTGCTGAACTACTGCGGCGCTTCGCCCGGCCCCGGTGCGGACTCGATGTCGTCCTTGTTGTCCTGCACCGGTATGCGATAGTCTTCGGTCGCCCACGCGCCAAGATCGATCACGCGGCAGCGCTCCGAGCAAAAAGGACGAAAGCGGTTGGCAGGGGCCCACTCGACCGGCTTGCCGCATTGCGGACAATTGACGACGCGCGCGTTCACGTTCGATTACGGCAATGAGCCGGCTCAGAGGTTACAGAACGTCAATTCGAAGTCAACGTCAGATTCGAAAACTTTGGAGCGCTGCCCGGATTCCTGGGTAGTGAAGCGGATGTTGAGTGCGTACTTGTTCGCGCTCATTTCGGGCACGCATTGATAGTCGAGCTTCAGGCGGATGCGCAGCATTTGCGCGATGCGTCCCGCCATCATCTGCTGATAGACGCCCTGCACCGCGGTCTGGTTGGCGCATTTGCCGCTTTCGCGCAAGAGGCGCAGCACGATCGAGATGCCGTCGCGGATCGGCAGGAAGGGCGCCAGCCAGCCTTCGAGATCATGCCGGCGCTGCTCGGTGCTCAGATGCAGCCAGTAGTGATACGACGGCACGTCGAATTCGCACACGCCGCCCGGGATGTTGGTGCGCTGCTTAATGCTCATCAGCCATTCGTTTTCG